>CANGGT010000095.1 GCA_947453375.1 Planctomycetaceae bacterium | reverse complement strand
GGCTGCCGGGAAGTCATGACGTGACCCGCTTCGGGGCGTGGAACGAGCGGACGTCGATCCAATCCATGCCGGCCCGCGCGGCAGCTGTGATGCCCAGATCGCTGTCCTCCCAGACGACGCAGCGTTCAGGCCGGACGCCCAGGCGCCGCGCCGCTTCAAGGAACGGATCCGGGGCCGGTTTGTGGCGGGCCGTATCCTCACTGGCGACGATCAGGTCGAACGCCCCGGAGAGCCCGATGTGGGCGAGGATCCGCTCGCACACGGCCCGATGCCCGCCGGTGACCACCGCAATCGGGATTCGCCCCCGCGAACGACGCACGACATCGACGACCGGATCGATCGCCGCGACCTGTTCCAGCCGGGTCAGGAAAGACTCCTCTTTCGTCCGCACGGCGGTGTCGAGGTCGAGGTCGACTCCGGCCTCTCTGGCGAGGGTGGCCACGATGTCTCGGGTCGGTCGGCCCCCCATGGCGTAGAAGCGGTTCTCGTCGAAGGACAATCCGTGGAGATCGGAGACGTGAAGCCAGGCGAGGAAGTGTGCTGGCATCGTGTCGGCGAGCGTCCCATCGCAGTCGAAGAGGAGCGCGTCGTGGTTCTGGAGGTGCCACATGGTGAGATCGTGGGGGGGTGTCGGTATGGCCTCCCGAAAAGGGGGGCGATGGGGCCAGTTATACGGGTTGGCGCGGTTTTTCGCCCGATCCAAGCCCGCCGCCGGCCGTGGAAGTAACCTATGGTTTTGCTGTTCCGGAGGTGTTGCTCCGGAGTTCGTCCTCTCGTTCCGCCCGGCATCGTTGTTCCGCCATGCGCCTCCCTGCCATCGGCATCCGTCCCCGAATCCTCGTCCTGGGGGCGTTCACGCTCCTGCTCCTGACGCTCCTCGTCTGGGGCGGCTACCGCCGTGGTGTGGAGGTGCTCGGTGAATCGGCCGAGGAAGCCATCCGTGGCCAGGCCGCGGCGATCGCCGCGGAGCTGGATCGCGGCACGCTCGAGGCGCTGACAGCGGCCCGCGGCATGGCTCTGGCGGCAGCCCAGGGGCTGGCCAAGGATGACGCGTCCCTGGGCGATCTCGCCCGCGCCGTCCTCGACGGGCAGCCCCGATTCGCGGCGACGTGGTACGTCATCGAGCCGGAGCCCAACAGCACCGCGACCACGCCGCGGGTGATCGGTTGGAGCCGCGATTCGCTCAATCCCGGAGCGATCAACGCCACACCGGCGTCGGCAGCGGCAACGCGCTCTGCGCTCGATGCCCGTGGGCACGGCCGCAGCAGGATCCAGGCCGAGGAGAACGTCCGCGCCGAGAGCGGGGTCGTCACGGAGCCCCACGAGGACGGCGGTACGAAAGTCATCGACCACACCTGGCCGATTGTCGTTGCGGGGCGTTTTCATGGATCCGCTGGCGTGAGCTCGTCGCTCGAGGATCTCGATCGCCGACTCGACAAAATTCGTGACCGACTCGCCCGCGCTGGATGGTCGGCGGCGATCTCCGTGGTCGGTCCCGAAGGACGGATGATCGCCAGCACCGAGGCCAAGGCCGACGACAGTGGCCAAGCGCTCGCGGAAACTGCCTGGAGGCGGATCGTCGATCTTCTCGAAGGGGCGCAGTCCTCGGTCATCCGCGGCCCTGATGTCGAGACGGGTGCGGACTGCCTGTTTGCGGGTGCCAACGCGCCGAGCACGGGGTGGACGGTCGTCGTGAAACTCGCCTGGAGCGGGATCACCGGCCGTGTTCAGCGGCCGATGTTCGACATTCTCCTTGCGGCCGGCGCGGCGCTGGCCCTCCTCACGGCCCTGATCACGTGGCTCGCCAATCGGGTCAGACGCCGGGTCGCTTCGGCCGCTGCCGTGGCTCGGAGGGTGGCGGCCGGCGATCTCACCGGGGGCTTCGATCAACGCGGCGGAGACGAGACGGGGCAACTCCTCCGGGATGTCAGTCACATGACGCAGAGCCTGAGGAGCATCGTCGAGCAGGTGAAGGATGCCAGCCGTGAACTCGGGGCCACGTCCCGCGACCTCGCCACCGCGGGATCGCACCAGGAGGAGGCGATCAATTCACTCGGCGCGAGTACCACCGAGGCCGCTGCGGCCAGCCGTGAGATTTCCGTCACCGGGCGCGAGCTCCTCGCCACGATGAACGATGTGGCAGCGGTTGCCAACGACACGGCGGCGGTGGCCGATGCGGGGCGTGAGAATCTTGGCGAGGTTGGGGAAACGATGCAGCACCTCGAGGAGTCGACGAACCAATTCAGTGAGCGTCTGGCCCTCATCCGGGAGCGTGCCGAGGACATCAACATGGTGATCACGACGATCACCAAGGTGGCCGACCAGACCAATCTTCTCTCCATCAATGCATCGATCGAGGCCGAGAAGGCGGGCGAGTACGGACAGGGATTCATCGTCGTGGCCCGGGAGATCCGTCGGCTCGCCGATCAGACGGCCGTGGCGACCCTCGACATCGAACGACTCGTCGAACAGATGCAGCAGGCAGTGAGCGCTGGCGTCTCGCAAATGGAGACGTTCGCCACCGAGGTCAAGGCAGGAGTTGAACGGGTCACCGGCATCAGTGGCCAGTTCGCCGACGTGATCGGCAAGGTCCAGGGGCTCTCGACGCGATTCGATCAGGTCAACGAGGGGATGCGGGCCCAGGCCACCGGCGCCCAGCAGATCGCCGAGGCGCTGGTCACCCTCACCGACGGATCGCGGGCGGCTGCGGGAGCGCTCGGCGAGTTTCAGGAAGCGTCCAGCCACATGGCGCGGGCGGTCGAGGGGCTCAATGAATCAGTGAGCCGGTTTCGCCTCGATGACCTCGATGGTTGAATCCGTGGAGCTGGCTACCGCCAGTCGGCTCCCATTCTCCGGATTCCCATCGCCAGCGTGGCCCCCAGTTCGAGCTTTCGCTGTCAGTCTGGGTGCTATGGGGGGGCCTTGATCCCTCCCGGCACCCGGCCGGCGCGAGCCGAGGAGAGTGAGGGGGTTTGCGCCGATCGCCGCGACCGCTCCGCGCCCGGAGGTTGTTCCGGAAATGCTCATGGTGCGGGGCGAAGCGGGTCGATCACTGCTGACGATCATGCCGGTTATGAGGCGCCCGGTGGAAATCCCCCGAGCGAACCGGCCACCGACCGGAATTCGAATCCAATGAAGAACACAGCGCATCGTCCCGCCGGCAGCGGTCGCTTCCGCCCGAAGGCCAGCCGTGGCCGCTTGGCCACCTGGCGGCGCCGCGTCCGCGAGGTGACCGCCTGCATGCTCGTCGCAACCGCGGCGGCGGGGCATTCCGGCACGGCCCTCGCCCAGATGGGGCAGATGGGCATGGCACCGGCTGGGGGCGTCGTGAACCGGGCGGCAGCCGGGTTTGCGAACCTCAACAACAACGGCCCGGGGTGGATGTACTACGGCCTCAACGCCGCTGACCGCGGTCTCGGCTACCAAGGCAGTTACATGACGCTCGGCGGGTTCATTCCCTACGCCGAGGACGATCTGGGGGGATTTTGGTCTGCCGATCTCCGCAGTCACCTCTCGAATTACGGCGGGTTCTTCTCCAACGTCGGTATCGTCCGCAAGCAGTTCATGGGGGGTACGATCGGCGGCATCGGCGTCTACTGGGACTACGACGGCGATCAGAACCAGTACGGCGACACCTGGATCAACGACGCCAGCGGAAGCTACGTCTTTGCCGGCGGCATGACCTACAACCAGGTGGGCGTGTCGGCCGAGTGGCTCACTGACTACGGCAACCTGCGAAGCAACGGCTACATCCCCGTCGGTACGACCGCGTCGACGATGGGCCCTTACGTCGGCAATTCACTCCTCGGCGTGCTCGGCGTGAATGCGGGCCTCGCGGGGGCCGACCTCGAAGTCGGTGCCTATGTCCCCGGGCTCTCCGACTGGGCCGGCATGGTGAGTGTCGGCGGCTACAGCTTCGGAAACGCCCGCTACAACCTCCCCAGTGGTGCCGACGTCGTCCCGTACTTTGGCGGTGTGTACACCCGCCTCGACATGACGTTCCTCAACAACTGGGACTTCTCGCTCCAGGCCAACAACGACAGCTACTTCGACTGGACCGGCTTCGCACGGCTCACCTACCGAATGGGTGGATCGCGGCGACGGACCGTCTCCGATCAACTCGAGCAACCGATGATGCGCAACGAGCACATCGTTCGTGCCCATCAGGCGCCGGTGCAGGCTCTCAATCCCTTCACGAACACCCCCTGGAACGTGATCCACGTCGACAGCGCCGCGGCGCCGGGGACGGCGGCGGTCCCGGCGATGTCGGCGATGGCAGCCACGGGGCTCGGTACGGCCGAGTCCCCGGTGGCAACGCTCGCCGACGCCCAACTCCTGGCGGCGAACGAGTATGACATCATCCTCGTCCACCAGGGGATCAGTTCGAACCAGCCCTATGCAGGCGGATTCCACTTCTCCGCCGATCACCAGTTCCTCGTCGGGCAGGGGTCCGCGATGCGGCTCCCGACGGCGAACATGGGGCTGGTACCGGTGTGGAGCGGCGTGAAGAGCACCGACTATCCCGTCATTGCCTCAGGTGCGTCCCCCGCGATCACGCTCCGCAACGGAGCGGTCGTCGATCATCTCCAGATCACCGGATCGAGGGTCGGAATCACCGACACCGACATCACCAATCCGGCGAGCTTCGTGATCGTCAATGACGTGCGGATCGTCGGTAGCGGCCCGCAGCAAACCGGCGTCGTGATCAACGACGCCAACGGGGCGAACTCGACGCTCAACTTCTCGAACATGGTCCTCACGGGGCTGACCGCCGACGGATTCCTCGTCGATGGCGGCGTCGGGGGCGATCCGAAGGTGAACATCGACAACTCGACGTTCGTCAACACCGGTGGGTCGGCCGTGGTCGTCAAGGACGTCTACAACGAAGGACGCGTCCGGGTCACGAACTCCGTCATCGAGGGGACGACCGCTGCCGGCGTCCAGGTGACCAACGGCCAGGCCTACATCGCCAACACCAAGTTCGAGCGGATCGGGACAGCGGGCGTCGATGCGACCGCCGGGACCGCGCCGGGGGTGTTCGGCAACGAGGCGACCGTTCAGGTGGTCGATTCGACGTTCACGCTCGTGCCGGTCGCTGTCCGGGCCCAGGCGACCGAGAACGGAGCCATGAACGTCACGATCAACGGCAACCGGATCGTCACCACGGGAGGCAACGGAATCATCATGTCCGTGGCCGACGCGCCGGGAGCCGTCGTGAACGCCAGCGTGGTGGGCAACCGGGTCAGCGGGGCCGCGACGATCGTGTCGGGCACCGTCGCCACTGCCAACGGCAACATCCTCCTCGACTCGGTGGGCTGGAGCTGGGATGCGACGAACAGCGTCGTCATCCCCGGGCAGGGCATCCTCAACATCCGGGCTGCCAACGAGGCCAATCTCCAGGGGCTCAACTACAGCACGTCGGTCCAAGATGTCCCCGCGGACGTCATCGATGGCGACGGCAACGTCCTCATCCCGCCGCCGCCGTTCTACGATCCGGCCCTCTATGTCCCGCTGCCACCCAACTGACCGGCGGCCAGCTGACACTCACGAAACGCCAGGGTGGGCGACCGGTTCGATCCGGTCGCCCACCTGCACGTTTCCACCCAGCCCATCGCCGACGGTGTTGATGGCCAGGCGATAGTAGCTCCCCCATGCGGCGGCATCGACGTCACGGGGGAGCCGCCGCCGCCGCCAGGCCTCGAAGACCTCGCGGAAGTGCTCCGTGCCCCGCCCGGTGGTGGAGTCGCGGGTCGGCACTGGACAGCGTCGACAGACGTTGACGGCCGTGAATCCGGCAGAGCCGACCCGGAACGGGAGCGGCGGCAACGGGAATGACTCGCTGCGGAGGTCGTCGGAGGGGCCCGGCCCGGATGCGTGCCCTGGGGGCGGCGCGGGGGAACGCGCCGGGCTGGCGAGCGAATCCTCCCAGAAGGCATCGCAGTCGCCGACCTCGAGATTGGCACGGAACCGACGTCGAACCTCGATGATCGGCAGCGAGAACCAGCGGGCCACCTCAGCCAGGGACGCCGTTGAGACGAGCGTCAGGCCGGGAGCGTCGCGATCGTCGGGGAATCCGCCATCGGGGCGTTCCTGGAGGAGGACCTCCACGCCGAGCGCCTCCGACAGCCATGCGCTGGGACCGGTCGGCCCCGGGACGAGAGGGAAAAAATCTGGGGCTGGAGGCACCGGTGCCCGGGCTCCATCGGCCGCCGGCCCGGCCGCAAGCCTCACCGTCGGGGTTGCGGAGAGCTCGAACTCCGCACGGATCCGATGGATGAGCGGCGTCCGCTTGGCGTTGACCACGTTCCCATCGAGATCGACCAGACGCCAGCGGCGGTCGTGGGCCAGGGCTCCGCACGGGAGCACGGAGGCCTGTTCGACGTCATGGCCGTCGAGGCTCTTCACCGGATGGAGGATGATCCGCTCGAGCTGCGGCATGAGAGGCGGGGGCTGTTGGAAAAGGCCCCCACAGGGGCAGGGAGTCACATCCGGAAGTTGAATGTCTGCCAGAGGAGGCGCAGCAACCAACTGCCGACGGTCCGCTGCCCCACGCGGATCCTCGCCGAGCCACGCATCCCGGCGGTGAAGGAGCCGTCGGCGTCGTTGACCGCCATCAGGGCTTCGTAGCTTGTGGAGATCGGTAACTCCCTCCCCGACTCGTCGGTTCGAGTGGGGACTTGGCCGCCGGCCTTGACGCTCAGTCGCTCCGATCCCGATTCGAGATTCGTCTCGGCGATCTCGTCGACGGTTCCGCGGAACGTCTGCCATGGCATCGCGTCGAGCTTGAGGTCGACCAGCTGCCCGCGTGACACGAACTCCATCTCCGACTGATCGACGACCATCACCGCCTCGAAGGCCTGCGGGTCGCCAACGAGGCAAAGCACCGTGCCCTCGGCGAGAGTGGCGCCGAGGTTTCGCTCCTCGAGGACGTGGCCACTCCACCCGGGGAGCCGGCCGGTGCCGTCCGGGGGTTGCTTGACGGCTGGTGACGGGAGCACGACTCCGGCACGCGGGGCGGTGAGCACGAGATCCGCCCGGTCCTTCCGCTTGCGGCCGAGCTGTTCTTCGACACTTTTGAGCGATTCCTCGACGGTGCCGATCTCGAGGCTGGCGGCGGGATCGGTGAAACGCTCCCGTTCCAGGCTCGCCAGTCGCGCTTTCGCCTGGGTGGCCTTGCCATCGAGGTCGGCAATCGCCAGATCGAGGTCGATGCTCGATAGCCGTGCGATCTCGGTGCCGGCTTCGACCAACGTCCCCGGCTTGACCGCGATGCTCTCGAGGACGCCGGCGACGGAGACGTACACCGTTTCCTCCGCGCGGGGGCGGAGTTCAGCGGCACACCACACCCGCTGGGGAAGTGGGATGAGCGCCACGGCCGCCGCCAGCGCGGTGGCGACGGCTCCCGTGGTGACAAGGTTACGGACCTTCACTTCCTCGCGCCTCCCGGGAACATTGAGAAACTTGACGATGTTCTGAATCGGCCGGACCACGAGCCCCCACAGGGCTCCCATCGCGAGCATCTGGCCCAGCACCTCGAGGCGGTAGGGTTTGAAGACGCTCCACACGAACAGGAAGATCGAGGCGGTCACCATCCAGCCATAGAGGCTCGAGGCGACGGCGAAGAGGGCGAACAGGCCACGGTTGCGGGTGGGGAGGAACGGATCCTCCGGCTGCTCGATGCCCAAGCACCAGGTCGAGGCGAGTCGGCCGAGGATCGTCGTCGCCTTCTGGCGGAGATTGGGGATCTCGAGGAGGTCGGAGAGGATGTAGTAGCCGTCGTAGCGCATCAACGGATTGGCGTTGAACATCAGCGTCGACACGCTCGACACGAACATCACGTCGAGGCAGAGCTGGTTGAAGACCCCGGGGTGGGAGTTCCACCACAGGAACGTGGCAATCGAGGCGAGGATCAACTCGACATACATCCCCGCCGCGCCGATCGCGGCCCGCTGCCACTTGCTCGGGAGCATCCAGCTGTCGGAGACGTCGCAGTAGAGGCAGGGAGTGAAGACGAGGAGCATCACTCCCATCTCGTGACACTCTCCCCCGAAGTGCTTGCACGACAGGCCGTGGCCGAACTCGTGGAGGACCTTCGTGAATCCGAGTGCGACGGCCAGCCAGATCCAGTTGCCGGAGGCGAAGAACTGCTGGAACTCGGGGAGCTTGCCACGGAAGACGTCGAAATTGACGAGCACCAGCAAGAGCGCGCTCGACACGAGGACGGCCACGCCGGCCGCGGCTGGAACGGAGAAAAGCCACCCGAACCAGGGATCGATCCGGTCGAGAATCCGGTCGGGATCGATCCCCCGGAATCGCATCGACATGATGTTGGCCAGCCATGCCATCCACTGCCGCCAGATCCGCTGACGGCGGCGTTCGAAGAGCTGCGGCCCCTGCCCCGGGCGGTCGCCGATGACGAGCCCACTGCGATGGAGCGTGGCGACGAAGCGGGCCAATTCCTCCACCGTGATGCGCCGGGGGGGAAAGCGGGCCTCGAACTGCTCCTTGAGTCGCTCCAAGCTCGCCTGGCCGTCGAGCATGTCGAGGAGGGCATACTCCTCGGGGCGGAAGCGGAAATAGCCCAGCGAGATCGGGTCTTTTACGACCCACCAGATCTGCCCCTGATACGACTGCCTCGTTGCCACGAGGTCGCCGCGCCGGCGCAGGCCGACGGGGCGCGTGGTACTCGATCGGAAGGCGTCCGCGGCGGTGGACATGGGCGTGGGCGGATCTCTCCGCGAAAGGCTATCGCGTCACCGGCGCCAGGGGCGCCTGGCTGGAATGGATCGTCATCGTGGCCGACTGGCCGGCACGGAGAAGCCATTGCGTCGAATCGGGGATACGCCGGTTTTCCACCTCCGCCCAGACGCGGTAGTCGCCGCCGGAATCGACCAGCGGACTGGTGAACACGATTCGCCCCGGGAACGACTCGGTCCGGTTGTCAGCAAAGACGACGTCGACGGTCACCGGCCGATCCCTCACCGTCTCCGGATTCCAACGGGAGGAGTCGACGTAGCCCTCGACGCGGAGCCGGTCGGTCTGCACGACGCGGGCGAGGGGATCGCCCGGCTGCATCCACTCCCCCTGATGCGGGAACACCTGGACGATGGTGCCTTCGAGGGGGGCGGTGATCGTTCGTCGTTCGATGGCATTCTCCGCCGCGTCGACCTCGACCGCCTTCGAATCGGCAGCGAGAGCAGTCATCTTCCGCTCGAGCTCGGCCTGCTCGATCTGCAACTCTGCCTTGCGTTCGTTGAGTTCAAGCCGGTCGAGCTCGACCCGGGTGACGCTCCCCTGGAGCCGATCGTTGGAGAGTTGGGCTTTCTCGTACTCCGCTGCCGCGACGAGCTCCGAGGCCACCGCGAAACGGACATCGACATCGCTGCTGGCCTTCGCCACCGCTTGATCGTGTTCGGCCTTGGCCTTGCGACGCTCGAACTGGGGCTGGCTGTCGTCGATCTTCGCAATCACTTGGCCGGCCTTGATCGAATCCCCCTCGCGGACGAGAAGATCGACGAGCACCCCCCCTTCCCTGGCGGGCACCTTCGCCTCCTTGAGGACCGACACGAGGCAATGCTCGAGGACCGGCTCGGCGGCGCTCCGCGGGGAAGCAGATGGAGCGGGGGCTGTCGGGGGCGCCGCGGTGAGCGCGAGGGGGGCTCCGGCGACGGTGAGCAGAGGGATGGCAAGCAGAGCGATGACGGGGGAATTACGCACGATGACCTCCAGGAATCAGCCGGCCCGGGCGGGGGCAAGCGGGGCGATGAGGTGCGGTGACGTCACCACAGACGGAAAAGAATCTGGGATTGGATGAAGGCGAGAACGTCGTGAAACCAGACATACCCCAGCGACCGTTTGCCGCAGGCGATCCGGGCTGTCACGGTCGCTCCGGCGCCGAGTTCCTCACGGTCGTGATTCGAGGGGTCGATCGTGATCCGCACCATCACCGTGTTGCCCGCCTCACCGCGAACCTCCGCCTGCTCGTGGATCTCCTTGACGGCACCGTAGTGCCGGGTGCCGGGGTCGGTGGCGAGAACGTAGTCGACTTTCAGTTCCCGCCCGTCCTTTCGGGCCAGAGCTGCTGCCCGGTTGACGTGGCCGAGACGGTCGTCGGGCATGTGGACCTCGAGTTCCCACGGGCCGGTCTTGTCGGCCACCGCGAGGAGCACCTGCCCCTTCTCGACGGGGCGGAGGAGGAGCCGGTCGCGAACCTGCCAGGTGACGATGACGCCGTCGATCGGGCTGCGGACCTCGAGGTATTTCTTCTTCGTGAGGAACAGCTTCCGCTGCTCTTCGAGGCTCTCGATCTCGCGCCGCAGTTGGGCCACCCGGCCGGACATCCGCGTCCGCTCGTCGGTGGAGATCTTGTTGTCTTCGAGGAGGGCCCGCTGCGTGGAGACGAGTTGCTCCTCGCTCGAGGCCTTGCGGCCGAGGACGTCGGTGAGGGCCACCTCGAGATCGGTGTTGCGGAGCGTCGCCAGGAGCTGTCCCTCGGAAACGTTCTTGCCGTGGACGATGCCGTCGGCGATCGACTCGACCACGCCATCGATGCCGGCGAAGACGTCGCGGCGATGGACCGGTTCGAGCGTTCCCTTCCCCTCCAGCCGCAATTCGGCGGGGATGAGGATGAGGGCGGCCAAGGCCGTCACTGCGGCCACAGCCGCCGTCACCGTCCTCGGAAGATTGCGGGCGGTGGTCAGCACGCGCGACTTTCCGAGGAGATCGAGCAGGCCGAACAGCGGCAGGCTCGTGTGATCCAAGGCGTTTGCCAGCGCCACTCGTCCATGATCCGAGACAAGGTCGACCCGGGCCCGCTTGCCGCCGTCGAACGACGAGGATGAGAACCATTCGGCGACGAGCACACCAACCGGCTCGGCATCGGCATCCGCGTTCGACTCGGCCCGGGCGACGGCGACGGCGTCGACGCCCCCCGGCTTGACGACCGGCGTCGGCCAGGGGCGTTCGAGCGGGATCACCGCCAGGGCGGTCGCATGCGACTCGTCGATGAAGTGCTCGAGCTCCTCCTCGATCTGCGGGGGGAGTTCGCGCCCCGGATCGGGGTGCCAGAGCGGGTCGCGGGCACGGGAGACGACCCTGCCGAGGGCCTCGATCGCCTGAACGGCCGTGGCCCGGCGCTCGACCGACTCCTGTCCGCTGACGGCCTCGAGTCGGAGGCGGCGGCCCTGGCGGACCAGCACGCTGACGCGGTCGCAGCCGATGATCCGCCGCGCCTCGTTGGCGAGCACGAAGGCCGTGGAGATCGGATCGAGCGATTCATGGACCGCCCGACTGAAGCGATCGACCTGGGTGAGCGTGGTCTGCTGGGCGTCGATCGTCTTCGACTGCCGGCGGGCGAGGTAGGTTCCTGCTACCGCCCCGACTTGGGTGAGGAAGGTGAGAAAGCCCTGCTCGACCTCGGGGGGATGGGGTTGGTGGAAGACCTCGAGGAGCCCCGCCCGCTGTCCGTTGCGGTCGATCGGCGCCGAGACGAGGAGGAGATCGGTCGGATTGCTCGCCACCGTCTTGCCGTCGGGCCCGGCCAGTTGGGCACGGGCGGGGATCAACATCCCTTCGGTGCCCGCCAGAAGCGACTCCACGAGGTGGCCGTGCGCCTCCTGAGCCTCTGGGGAAGCGGTCAGCCCGGTCGATTGAACGCCGGCATGGCAGACCGGCTCGCAGCGCCCCCCTTCCCCGACGATCCACACGAGCCCCGCCACCGCCCCCATCGCCTCGAGGACGCGATCGAGGAGGCCACGGAAGAAATCGGCCTCGGCGAGATCGGAGCGTCCGAGCTGATCGATCTCCGCCACGATCGCGCGGATCTGCTGGCGGGCCTCGTCAACGGAGCGGGGATCAACGGTACTCATCGGACTTTGACCGGATGGGGCTGGGCGTCGCCGGCGGCGGATCCGCCGGCGACGCCAGCCGGGTGGCGCTTACTACGTGGCAACCCCGCATCGGGGTCGCCCTGCCGCATCGCAGAGATCCCCGCGGCGGGGCGCTCCGGAGCCGAATGGCACGGAGTCACCGACCGCTTTCGGGGCTCTGGGCTCAGGCCTTGGCAGCCTGCTGGTGGATCACGCGACGCTGGACATCAGTCTCGAGGACGCCGAAAGCCTGCTCGTGGCGGGCGACCGCCATCTGGAGGGCGTACGCGAGCCGCTTCGCGGTGAAGAAGTTGACGATGATCCGCTGCGTCAGTTGGATCGTCTCCGGAGACGTCCCCACCACCTGCTTGTTGAGGCCGAAGTCGACGATCAATTCCTCCGGAGTGCCCGTCACGCGGCAAAAATTCGCGTACGTGGCGACGATGTGGGATTCGTCGACGGGGACCTGCATCGGCTCTTGGGCGGGACGCGGGGCGGAAGACTCGGACATGACGGGCTCCTGAAAAGGCTTTGGGGATAGGCCATCGACCGTGGATCCGGCTGTCGGCCAGGCTCCCCGGAAGACGGGAAGTCTATCCGCGCCGTCCGTCCCGGGCCAATCGCTCGCCTGCTGCGGCGGGCCAAGCGTGGCGAGCGAGCCAAGGAATCGACACGAAACGCCGGAGGAGCGCTCCCAGGGCCCGCTGGGCGTCCCGCTGCCAAGGCCCGTCGAGCGGGGCATCGGCGGGATGGATGCCGTCGAAGTGGAGCCGGCATGGCCAGTCCCGGTTGGCGGCGATCGCATCAAAACGCTCGGCAACCCGGAGCGTCCAGGCGGCACCGAGCGTTTCGCGGAAGGCGAGGAAGGCCGGTTCGACCGAGGCCGCGAAGCTTTTCTCTGGGGCCCGCGGTGGCCGGGCACGGCGACTCGTGATCACCGCGAGCAGCCCCCCGAGGGCGGCCAGGCAACTTCCCAGGCAATCGATCGAGGCTGCCAGCGGGGCCGCCGTCGACGCCGATGGCGGGAAGGCCTGTTCGCTGTCGACCAAGGGGAGGAACCCGCGGACCACGACCAACTGACCGAGCGTGACGAGCGTTGCGGCGGGGCCGTGGCGGGTGGCGACGAAGTTCATCCAGCCGACGAGCGACAGGACGACGACGAAGCCACGACCGAGGAGATGGGCATCGGGGACGCTGTCGGGACGCACAAGCGCTGTAGCGAACGCCGGCAGGAGGAGGATCACCGCCAACGCCGCGACGATGAGTTGCCAGACACCGTGCTGGGGGCGCTTCGCACCGAGGAGCGACATCGCCGGACACAAGGACAGGGCAGCCGTCACCAGTCGCAGGGACGCCGCGGCCGAGGGCTGCGAGATCGCCCCTGAGGCGCGCAGGCCCGTATCGAGCGCGAGGGCGAGGCAGGCGGCGATCGCCCACAGGGTCGCCGGGACGGCCGTCGAGCCGCGCGTGGCGACGGCAGCTCGCAGCGCCGCGCCTGCGGCGACGAGGGCCGCCAGGGCGGCGAAGGCCCACCAGATCGTGGCGGGGATCGTGGGAAATGCGGCGGCAAGCATGGCTATCAGCCTACCGTGGCGCTGGCCCGGTGCCCTCCGGGTCGGGTCGTGACGGTCGTGCCGGTGGCGACCAAGGAGCGGGGGAAACGATGAGTGGGGGCGACGGTCGAGCCGAAGAGACCCATGGAGCGGGGGGTGCGTCGTCGGCGGGACGAAAGCCCTCCTGCTCCGTCTGGGCATCGGCAGGGAGGCCGATCATGCTTTGTACACCACGTCGGTGGTCACGGAACGCCCGTTGGTTGACCGGGGCGACGCTCCTGTCGATGTCGCTCGTGCTCCCGGCACGGGCCATCGAGATGTTCACCTATTTCGGCGACGGCAGCCGGATCGGGCTGCCGAGCCTCGAGGTGCCCGTTCAGGCCTACCCGGGCATTCCGCTGCGGAGCGACCGCATCCGGGCCCGAGCCCGGGCCCAGCAACTGCGCCGCGCCGCCAGCCAGCCCGGGGGCACGCCCGCCGGGGACGGACTCCCCGGGGTTCCGGGGGGCGCCATCACCGTCCGCCCCATGGCCCCTCCGTCGACGTATCCGTCGGCGGTGACTGGACCGGCAAGGACCGAGAGTCGATTCCCCCAAGCCCCGGCGCCGTCGGCCGTCCCCGGCCAGGCGCCGAACGCACCGACAGGGACCAACTGGTCAAACCTCGTGCCGAGTCAGCGCGGCACCGCCGAGCCGGTGGCGTCTCCGCCGCCGAGATCGGATCTCCCAGGGCGCAACCAGACCCTGCCGGGGTTCACCCAGCCGGTGTTTCCCGGGGCCTCACCAGCGCCCCCGGCGGGCGCTGGTCAAGCACGCTGACATCCGTCGCCGATGCGGAGGACCGCTGGCGATCACTTTGAAGACGCCTCGGCTTCGGCCTTGAGTGCGGCCTGAAGCTCCTCGGCCGCAGCACGGTTGGCGAAGATCGGGTCGTTGGTCATCAACTGTTCGAGGAGTCGCTGAGCCTGTTCCTTCTCTCCCTTGTCGGAGAGGATCTGGGCGATGTAGTAGGCACCGTCGGCAGTCAGCGCGTTGTTCTGCGACACCTGCGCGAGAATCTTCTCGGCATCGGCCATCCGCCCGAGCTTGTAGAGCACCCACGAGAGGGTCGTCAGCGACGCGATCTGCAGTTGCTGGTTGTCCTTGACCATCGCCACGTTCGTCTCGGCGATTTCGAGCGCCCGCTGGACATTCTCCTTCTCGGGAAGCTCCGCGAGAGCGAGGGCGAGCGAATCGGAGGCGAGGAAGTTCCGCGGCGACTGCGAGTGGGCCTCACCGAAGAACTTCGCCGCGGACTCGAAGTCCCGGGCGACGCGGGCAATCGTCCCGTTGACGATGCGGGCCTCGAGGTTCTTCGGATCGAGTTCGATGGCCTTTTCGCCATTCTCTCGGGCCGCGGCGGTGTCGCCGTGGGTGAGGAACCAATTGGCAGCTCCGAGCCGGACAACGGAGTCGTCGGGGGCGGCCTTCACCGCGGCTTCGACGAGCTCGCGGGCCTTGTCGGTCTTCTTGGCTTGATCGTAGAGGCGGGCAAGAAGCATCTCCTTGCGGGGGAGCTTGCCGTCGAGATCGTGTGCCTCACCGAAAGCCGTCAGGGCTTCGTCGGGCTTCTCGAGCTGGAACAGGGCGCTGCCCAACCGCTGCCGGGCGCTGGCACTGTCCGGATCGATCTCGACCCATTTGCGGATCTCGGCGAGCGCCTCCTCCCACTGCCCGCGGGCCTCATGGACCGCCGCCTTGCCGGCGTGGCAACGGATGTCGAAGTCGCGCTTCCGCTTCGCGTTCGAAGTGAACTTGGCCGAAAGTTCCTCGGCGCGGTCGAAGAGCACGGACGCATCGGTGACCATCCGGTCCTGGAAGGCGAGATCCCCGAGGACGAGATAAGACTCCGGATCATCCGGGAACTTGGTGACGGTTTGATCGAGCTCCGCGCGGGCGGCGGCAGCCTGCTTCACGCTCAGCCACAAGGTGGCCATCATCACCCCCGGCGGCGGCACCTTGGGATCGTCGGCGTGAACGCGCTCGAGCATCGCCCGGCAGCCGTCGACGTCGCGGTCGCGGAAGCGGGTGATGGCACCGTTGATCTCGGCGGCGTGCGAGTCGTCGGTCACGGCCCGACCGATGAGGGTCTGGACGGTCACCTGGGCCGAGG
>CANGGT010000094.1 GCA_947453375.1 Planctomycetaceae bacterium | reverse complement strand
CCTCCTCTACGGTGGCGACTCGATCTTCACCACCGCCCGCGGCCTCGACGGCAATCTCCTCAACCAGTCTCCGGCCGGCTTCGGCAGCTGGAACTCGAGCAAGTACTATGGGCTCGCCCTGCCGCAGATGTACGGCGAAGTCGGCTATGGCGACCACGCGGTGAAGTTCGGCCACTTCTACACGATCATCGGGTACGAAGTCGTGCCGGCCATCGGTAACTTCTTCTACACCCACGCCTACACGATGCAGTACGGCGAGCCGTTTACGCACACCGGCATCCTCGACACCTGGAAGGCCACCGACAACACCACGGTGTTCGCCGGGATCACCAACGGCTGGGACAACTACAGCGACCCGATCAACATCCTCGGGATCGCCAACCCCGGCTATCCGGGCGCCAACAGCAACGCCGCGTTCCTCGGTGGTGCGTCGTTCAAGAGCGACGACGAGACGCAGACGTTGACGATGACGACGTCGAGTGGCAACGAGATCGGTGGCTTCACCTCCCCGCTGGCGACGATCGGCAACCGCTCGATCCTCAGCACGGTGTACGTCAACGAGCTCAATGACAAGGTGACGTACGTCTTCCAGAACGACAACGGCTGGCAGTTCAACGCCATCGGCGTCGCCGAGACGCTCGGTCAGCAGCCCGGTACGGCGACCTGGTACGGCATCAACCAGTACCTGTTCTACAACATCAGCGACACGCTCATCGGTGGCGTGCGAATGGAGTGGTTCCGCGACAACAACGGCTACCGCGTCCTCAACCCGATCCGCAACGCCATGTTCGGCGGACCGTTCGCGACCGGCTACCAGGGCAACTTCTGGGAGATGTCGTGGGGCCTGAACTGGAAGCCCAACCGCAACTTCATCATGCGGCCTGAGCTGCGGTACGATTGGTACACGCCCGACCATGGCAAGGGCGCGCTCCCGTACGGCAAGAACTTCAACGAGTACGGCCAGCTGTACGGTGGCTGCGACGCGATCTGGCAGTTCTGACCCCACGCGGCGGAAGCCATCCATGGCCTTCCGCCGCTTGGCGGCCGGCGAAGACGCGAAGGGTCTTCGCCGGCCGCGGGCATCGCATCCTGCGATGACCGACACGATCGACGCCAAGCGGTAGGCCTCGCGGCGGAAGCCATTCATGGCCTTCAGTCGGCCAAAGACACGTCCAACGCAGGGCCCGCCGGCCATCCGGTGGGCCCTGCGGCTTTTTGCCCTCCGTCGCCCTTGGGTATGCTGCCGCTCCTCCACTTCAGGAAAGGGGGCGATCATGGCTCGACGGCACGGACGGGGCACGACATGGGCCGGCTGGGGGCTGCGATGCCTGGCTGGATGGGTCGTGCTCCATGGCATCCTCGCGCCCACGCACGCCGCGGACCTCGCGTCGCTCCCCGGCACTTCGCCGCTCACCCTCGACCGTCCCCTCGACGAGGTGATGATCGAGGGGATCGATCGCTTCCTCCTCCGCAAGACCGCCGACGCGGAGGCGATCCGGCGGAAGGAATGGACCGACGGGGTCGCCGATGCCACAGGGCGCGACGCGTTCCGTGCCAGCGCTCGGGAGAAGCTCCGTGAGATCCTCGGCGTCGTCGACGAACGGGTCCCGGGGCGCGAGGTTCTCCTCCGGGGAACGGCCGGGGCGCCGATCCAGATCGCCGCCACGAAGGATTGGACGGTGCTGCGGGTGTCGTTTGAGGCCCTCGACGATGTCACGGCCGAGGGGATCGTCCTCCTTCCGCCACTCCGCGACCCGCGAGCCTGGGTGGTCGCCCTCGGCGACGCTGCCTGGACACCCGAGGCCTTCGCGGGGCTCCTCGGCGAAGGGGGGGAGGCCGGGGAGGCGAGCCGGCTGCCGAGGGCGCTGGTGGCCGCAGGCTGCGCCGTCTTCATCCCCACGATCCTCGACCGCAGCGACGAGTTTGCCGGCAATCCGGCGGTGCGGTTCACGAACCAGCCCCACCGCGAATATGTCTACCGCCCCGCCTTCGAACTCGGCCGCCACCCGCTCGGCTACGAGATCCAAAAGGTGCTCGCGGCGATCGACCGGATCGAGACCGGCGCCGGTGCGGCCAACGCCGCTGTCCCGCCGATCGGCGTTTGCGGCGTCGGGGAAGGGGGGAGGATCGCACTGTTGGCCGCGGCCTGCGATGAGCGGATCGATGCCACGCTCGTCTGCGGCGCCTTCGGCCCGCGCGAGGCCACCTGGCAGGAGCCGATCGACCGCAACGTGTGGCGGCTGCTCACCACCGCCTCCGATGCGGAAGTGGCGGCGCTGGTCTTCCCGCGGGCGCTCGTCCTCGAAGCGGCCCGTGTGCCCGAGTTCGCCGGCCCCGCCAAGCCCCGCGAGGGACGCAGCGGCGGCGCCGCACCGGGAACGATCGGGCAGATTCCGCCGGCAGACTTCGAGGATGAGTTCGCCACGGCCCGCACCTACGCCAAACGCCTCGACGCCGACGAGCGCCTCGAACGCGCCGGGAACCCTGAGGCCCTCGAGCCCGCTGGCGGAACGGAGGCCGTGCGGCCGTTTCTCCGCTCCCTCGGCATCGACCTCCGCCCCGGCCCGCTTCCCAAGGCCGAGGCTGCCCTCGATGCCGACGCCGTCGCCGAGACGTCCCGCGACCGGATGCGGCGTCAGGTGGAGGAGCTCTCCCGGTTCACCCAGCGAACCCTCGAACGCTCGGCCGCCGTCCGGGCCAAGGATTGGCACGACGTGATCGCCGCTGCCCAAGCCAAGGATGCCCCCAAGGCCGCCGCGGCCGTCGACGCCCACCGCGAGCGGATCCGCCGCGATCTCATCGGCGTCATCCCCGATGACCTTCTCCCCTTTGCCGCCAACTCCCGGCAGATCCTCGACGATCCGGCCTTCACCGGCTGGGAGGTGACGATCGACGTCTTCCCAGACGTGATCGCCAGCGGGATCCTCCTCGTGCCGAAGGGAATCCCCACCGGGGAGAAGCGCCCCGCGGTCGTCTGCCAGCATGGCCTCGAAGGGGTGCCGATGGACGTCATCACCACCGAAGGCCCATCGTTTCCGATCTACAAGGCTTTTGCCGCCGAGCTTGCCCGGCGTGGCTACGTCACCTTCGCACCCCAGAATCCCTACCGCGGCCACGACCGCTTCCGCACACTCCAGCGGAAGGGAAATCCCCTTGGCCTCACCCTCTTCAGCACGATCATCCCCCAGCACGGGCGGATCATCGACTTTCTCGAGCGCCTCCCGGAGGTCGACGCCAACCGGATCGGCTTTTATGGCCTCTCCTACGGCGGCAAGACGGCGATGCGCGTGCCACCGTTCGAGCCGCGTTACAAGCTCTCGATCTGCTCGGCCGACTACAACGAGTGGGTACGGAAAAATGCCGTCGACCATGTCCCTTACAGCTACGTCTTCACCCCTGAGTACGAGATCTTCGAATGGAACATGGGGAGGCTCGCCAATTACGCCGAGCTGTCGTGGCTGATCTGGCCGCGGCCGTTCATGGTCGAGCGCGGGCATGACGACGGCGTCGCCCCCGACGAGTGGGTGGCGGCGGAGTTTGCCAAGACGAAGCGGCACTACGTCAAGCTCGGTGCCGGCAACAACGCCGAGATCGAGTGGTTCGACGGGCCCCATGCGATCAACGGCCGGGGGACCTACGACTTTCTCGACCGCCACCTCGACCCCGATCACAAGCTCCCGCGGCACTGACCGACGCCCGTCGGACGGCGTCCGCCACCGGTCCGCTCGACGGCCTTCGGGCCTAGGATCTTCGTGGCGCGCCGCGATCTGGAAATCCGCACGGACGATTCCCTCTGGCTGCGGCCTCCGAGCCAGCGTCAGGATCCGCGGGAGAACCCGCGAGCCCCGCTCAGCCGAGGGGGCTTGATACACTGGAGGTGGCGCTTGCGAACATCCCGCAGCATTGCGGAAGAGATCAACGCAAAGCCATTTTTCGCAGCGGCTTGCGTCAAGCCTGGTGGAGAACCGTCGGCATGATCACAGGCGCCGCCGGCTGAATACACGGTCTGTGGAAAGACAAGTTCGCCGCCGAAAGCCCCATACTCCACTATGCCTTCCGTTCACGATCAGTACGTTGGTTGCAACGAGTGTCTGGTGGAAATCACTGTGCGGCATGCATTTGAAAACGCATACGCATCGTGGCCGAACCAATCGTGGATCGCCTTCTATTGCGAAACGTGTGGCTGTTCAAACCCGTTGCTTGTTCACAATGATGGCGTAACGGAGGGATACCTCGATGGCGCTCCCGCGCCTTGCTTGGTTCCAAAGCGTCACGTGTCCCTACCCGGACTCACTGTGCGGTGTGATGCCGATGGCCTAAGAATCAATAGCCTGACTCTTTCGTGGGTCGTGCCGCCAAAGAAGTAGGCACGCACTGAACCTACCGACCTGCGTACGTGCGTGACGAATCCTGATGGAAAAGGATTGTGGGAGCATCGACCTGACTGGGGATTGAGCCCCGCCACAATGCGGCGAACCATGCCATGCCCCGGAGTGGCGGTGACCGGCGGTTACTGAAGTCGGAGTCAACTCCCGCCACCCGGTGATGACGTTCGTTCGCCGATTGGATTGGCTGCCAACGCTCGCCCCCCCCGAAGGTTTTCCGTCTCCGTACCTAGCCGGTAAACTGCGATCCTTGGCTCCCCGTCCATCAAGGAGAATACGCGTGACTGTTCGCATCGATTCATTGGGTATCGATCGCCTGAGCGTGCGCGATCGTCTCGATCTCATTGAGCAGATCTGGGACAGCCTGCCGGATCAGGTCGAGCCCCAGGATATTCCTGATTGGCACGTTGCGGAACTCGCCAAACGCCGCGCTAGTGCCGCGGAATCCCCCGGCGTCGGCAGGCCGTGGCAGGAAGTGCTGGAGCGGCTTGAAGGTGGTTCGTGAGCCTGCCGGTAATCCTGCGGCACGAAGCAGAGGTCGATGTCCAGGAAGCCCGTGATCAGCTTGAGACAGTTCGTATTGGCCTCGGATCTCAGGTCCTTGCCCGTGTTCGGGAGGTGCTTGCACGCATCGAGAAGATGCCAGAGTTGCATGGCAAGGTTTGGCAAGATGTGCGTGCCGCAAGGCTGAAGCAGTTCCGCTATATCGTCTACTTCATCGTGCTCGCCGATCGTGTCGAGGTGCTGGCTGTCCTCCACGGCGCTCGGGATCCCTCTTCCTGGCAATCTCGCGGATAAACTCCTAGTGCTTGGCGAACCAGGCGTTGGAGCAAACTCGCGATAGCGTCCTGCGGTATGGTGAGCGTGTTGGCTGCGAGCTGATCAACTTGGTCGTTCGGCCAGGGCAGTCTCTCTTCAAGCTTCAGGCACCATGTGATTCAAGATCGTTGGCGAGATACGCGACATCGAGCCCATTGCCCTTGGCCGCTCGGTGCGCGTGCGCGTTCGGCTTCGCAAAATCTACGGCGGTGTTCGGTGGCGAAAGCTCAAAGGAGTCGCCGAGGTCCGGCTCCCGAATGGCACGCGTCGCCTTGCCGAAGTACATTGGTATGAGTCTCACGGAGTCGGGCGAAAAGAGTTCAAGATCAAGCGTTTTGTGAAGGCCTAGCCATGCAGAAGTCCGCTCGATTTGCGATCTGCGTCCGAAATGCAGGTGTCCCCGCGTCGCTCGAATTGCGAAAGGTCTATCGCCTTGTCGCGGATGCTGCAGCCGCCTCCGAGGGCCTCGTCCGCGTCGTGGATGAGTCGGGCGAGGACTACCTCTATCCGGACACGTTCTTCGTGCCGATTGAGGTGCCGAAGGCGGCGGTTCGAGCGTTTGCGAAGCGTTCGGCCTAGCCAGTCGCTGGATCAGTCGGCGGCTTGAGCTAACTGTCCGTGGAAGAAGTCATCCCAGACCTTTTTCCACCTCGGACACACCCGAAACAGCGAAGGTTTTCCGGGGATGTCGACCGCCGCATCCAGCGGCGGCGGGGTTCACTTCGTCGCCAGCGGCTGGGTCGATCGCAGGTAGGCGAACAGATCGCGGACCTGCTGGTCGTCGAGGGGCCGCAGCAAGCCTGCTGGCATGATCGACACCGGGCTGCGGTGGAGGTCGTCGATCGAGTCGCGGGGCACGCTCACCGTCCGGCCGTCGGCCGTGCGGAGGAGGACGAGCCCAGGATCCTCGCCGACGACGAACCCCGACAGCGTCCGCCCCTCGTCGGTGACGATGACCGTCGTCTCGTAGCCCTCGCGGATCGTGGCGCTGGGGTTCACGACATGGACAAGGAGCGCTCGTGGATCGCCGCGGTCGTGGCTCGTGAGATCGGGGCCGATCTGTCCCCCCTCGCCGAAGAGCATGTGGCAGGAGGCACAGGTGGTGCGAAACACCGTCCGGCCGAGGATCGGGCTCCCCGAGCCTTCGGCGAGCACGCCGCCGATCCGCTCCAGATCGGCGGCCGCGGCGGCCTCTTCGCTCCCCGGATCGGGGCCAGCGCCAAATCGCTGTGCCACCCTTTCCGCGACGGCCGGCTCGCGGTGGAGACGCAGCCGGCGAACGACCGTCTCCGGGACCGAAGCCGGATCGACACGGCCGTCATCGATCGCCTCGAGCAGCGCGATCGTCCAGGCCGGCCTCCCGGCGAGGAGATCGAGCGCTGCAGCCACCACGGTCGGTGGGGCCCCGGGCAACAGGTCGATGGCGGCCGTGCCGATCGCCGGATCGCTCCAGCCCTCGAGGGCCGCAAACGCCGCCGCGCGGACGCGATCATCCCCCGGTGCAGCAGCGACCGCGAGCAACACCGGCTCGGCGGCAGGCGCGAGCGTCTCGCCGAGGATCGCGAGGTCGGCGAGCCGATCCTCCGGCTTGGCATTGGCGTTTGCCACCATCGAGAGCGCGTCGGCCACGGTCGCCCCGTCGGCCAGCCGCAGCCGCAGGGCCCGCGAGCCACCGCCCGCCCGGCTGATCGCGGCGAGGAGTTCGGCCGGCACCGCGGAGAGCGACCGGCCGGCAAACGCCTGCTCGCATCCTTCGAGGAGACGGGCCCGGTGCATCGCCTCGGGAGCCGCATCGACAAGCCCGGCCGCGGCCAGTTGATCGGCCCGCGTTCCAAGGGCGAGCCGGCGGGCCACGCGCGATTGGAGCACCTCCCGGCCGAGCCGCGAATGCCAGAGCATGCCGTCTCCCCCTCCCAGCCGCGCGAGGGTCGCTGGCCGGTCCTCGGAGAGGAGCCGCTCGACGGCCCACCACGTGAGCAGGGGAATGTGGATGTCATCGCCGTCGGCGGGCGTCGCCTCGGGATCACGGGCGAGGAGCGCCGCGACGAGGGGGAGCGACTGATCCGGGGGGAGGCGGCGGGCGGAGGCAGCCAACTGGCTCCGCACCCGGAGGTCATCCTCGGCGCTTGCCGCCGTCTCGAGGCGGGCGAGCAGGGGGAGAGAGACGCGGCCGTCGTCACAGGCCAGCCGGACGGCCCACGCCCTCACCCACGGATCGGAGTGCCCAAGCAGCGCGATCCATTCCTCGTCGCTCGGGGGCCCGAGGCGGATGAGCGCCCAGGCAAGGTCGAGCGGGAAGGGGGCTGGCCCGGGGGTCGGGCCAAAGAGCAGGCGGGCGACCCGGTCGCGGGCCCCCGCCGGCTGCCGGTGGGCCAATTCGAGGAGCGCCGTCTGACGAATCCAGCGATTGCGATCGGAAAGCCGTTCCACGAGGGCCGCGCCGTCGTCCGCGGCAAGGTCGGGGAGCCGGGCAGGGGGAGCGCCCGAGGCCGCGAGCCGCCAGACGCGCCCCCGATCCCGATCGATCCGCCCCTGATAGTGGCTGGCATGGTCGATCCGCTGCTCGTAGAAGTCGCAAACGTAGAGGGCTCCATCGGGACCGAGTTGGATGTCGACCGGACGAAACCAGCTGTCATCACAGGCCAGGGGAATGTCGAGATCCTGGGTGGCGAGGCTCGAGCGATCGGGGCGGATGGCACTGCGGACCACCTGCCCCTGGAGCGGGGCTACGCCGAACAGGCTCCCGGCGTACTTGTCGCCGAGCGCCGGGGCGTCGTTGACGGCGAGGGCGTGGGTGAAACGCGGGGCGCTGTGGTGGCTGATCGGCTCGAAGAAGCCGAAGGCGAACGGGTTCGACAGTTCCCCATGCTTCTCGAATCCCTTTCGAGAGAAGCCCCCCTGCACATAGTGGAAGCCGCGGGTATCGCCGCCGTTGTGGCCCGAGAGCAGCCGGCCGGAAGCATCGAACTCGACCCCGAAGGCATTCCCTCCCCCCTCGGCGAAGATCTCATAGCGACCCGTCGGGGGGTGGTAGCGCCAGATGCACTGACCGGTCGACACGACCGGCGATCCATCCGCCCCGGGGCGGCGGACGCGGCTCGTGACCGTGCTCCCTTGGGCGGCGTAGAGCCAACCATCAGGCCCCCAGCGGAGATTGTTGGCGATCGAGTGGGAATCCTCGATGCCGAAGCCCTCCAGATGGACGACCGGATCGCCGTCGGGCCGATCGTCCCGGTCGGCGTCGGGATAGAAGAGGAGGTAGGGGGGCTGGAGGACCCACAAGCCCGCGGCATCGAAGGCGAAGCTCGAAACGAGGCTCAAGCCATCGACGAAAACGCCGTGTTTTTCGACGATCCCGTCGCCGTCGACGTCCTCGTGGACCGAAATCCGGTCGAGACCGCGGTCGTGGTGCGGGGGGGGGGCCGGCACCTTGTCGTAGACGCTCCTCAAGAAGGCGTCGCGGCTGACCATCGTCAGCCCCGCCGGCTCCGGGTATTGGATGAACTCGGCCACCCAGATCCGGCCACGGGCATCCCATTTCACCGATAACGGCTGGCGGATGTCCGGTTCGGCGAGGACCAGATCGACACGGAGATCCTCCGCCACCCGAAACCTCCCCCGCTCCTCGGCGGCGGAAAGGGGACCGGCATCATCGATCCGGCGGAGCGTCGCCTCGACCTCCGCCGCCGGTTCGATGCTCGGTTCGAGGAGCGCCGGAGGCTGGCCGGGAACGATCTCCCCACCCCGGAACATCCACCGGCCGGTGAGGCGGAGGGCTTCATCCCCCGCGAAGAGCACCGGTGCCGCCACGTTGAACCCGGTCCGTCCGTCCCGCAGACAGGTCCTGACGACGATCTCGGCGGGAGTTCCGGCAGCGAGGAGCCCTGCGGGGATCCTGAATCGATCCGGCCCCCCGAGACCGCTGCGGAACCGGGGAGGAAACTCCCCCGCTCCCCCGACCGACCGGCCGTTGACGATCACCTCGACCGCCGCATCGAACGGCTCGACGAACAGTTCCAGCGGCCGTTCCCGCCACGTGGCCGGCACGACGACGGTGCAGCGATACCATCCGACCCCATCAAGGCCCCGTTCCGGTTGCCGAAAGACCTCCGGCACCGTCACCGGCTTGTCAGCCCCGGGGTCGACGTCGTCGGCCCACGCCACCCCGACGATCGCGTTCAACAGCCAGGCAAGGGCCACCGCGGGAATGAGCCAGCGGCGAAACGGCGAAGAGGAACTCGAGGCGATCATCGGTCGTTTTTTCCCCAGCGGCTCCGGCAATCCACCGTCTCCCCGGAGGATTCCAGCCGGGATTCTATCCCTCCCCGAGCCGCTTCTCCCCCGTCCCGGGGCCCTGCCGACTCGCCGTAAGTCCCTTTGGGGACAAAAATACAGGCAATTCAGGCAAGATGGGAAATGTAGGTCAAGTTGAGTGATTTACATCACATTTCCCCACTGCTAGCCTGCTGCGTTGGTTTTGGAGCCAGAAACTCTTGGAGCAAGCCGCCTTCACCCGATGGACAAGAGGGGGATGCGGATTCACGGAGGAGTGCCACGATGCGCATGAGGCGATCAGCGACCGGACAAGCATGGGTGAACCGCTCACGGCATCAGCCGGGCTGCGGCTGTCAGCAGCAGGGACGGATCGACCTCCGATCGGCCCTCCGCGGCATCGTCGCCGGCGTCACCTTGGCGACGCTCCCTTCGCTCGGAACGCTTCCTGGGCTCGTCCGTCCCTCGTCGGCCACCGCCGCCGAAGCGACCGCCCGCGTCTGGCACACCAGCTACGAAGCCGCGATGGCGGATGCCGAGCGGACAGGCCGTCCGGTCCTGACGGTGTTCACCGGCAGCGACTGGTGCCCGCACTGCAAGACACTCGAGAAAAACGTTCTCGAAACGGGCGCGTTCCACGAATGGGCCGAGCGGAACGTCGTTCTCCTGATGATCGACCTCCCCCAGCACGGGATCACGGAGGCGGTCCGGGTGGAACGCTCGAAGGTCTGCATCAAGTACGGCGTGCGAAACTTTCCGGCGGTTCTCCTCATCAGTCCCGACGGCACGAAACTCGCTGAAAAACGCGGCTACCAGGGGCAATCGCCTGCCGCCTGGATTGCCGACATGACCAAGTCACTCCCGGAACGACCCGCGGAAACCGCCGTCGCCGCCACGCCCCCTGCGGCCACCTCCGCGCCCGCCGCCCATTCCCCCTCCGCCCCGGTCCTCGATTCGCTCGACAAGGCGATCGAAACGGCCCGGGGGGCGAAGCGCCCGATCCTCCTCGTCGTCGCCCGCCCGGGCGACAAGGCCGCCCGGAGCCACTCCGACTCGCTGATTTCCGATCCGGAGTTCGCCCCGTTCGTGCAGGAGAACTTCATCGTCGCCCACGTTCCCCCGACGGCCTCCAGTGGGTCGCAGGAGGCCGAATCGATGGAAAACCTCCTCGGGGGCGTCGAACTCGCCCCGGACGCAGTCGAACTGATCGTCACCGACGACGGCCAGACCCCGCTGTTCAGCCAGTCGGGTGCCCAACCTCCGGCGCGGATCGTCCACGGCCTGCGGCGTTTCCTTGCCGCCCGCCAGGCGTCGCGCTTCGGCGAGACCGCCCCCCGCCGCTAGCAGACTGCGGACACAGCCATCCATCGCCCAACCGGACGAGAGATGTCACTCTCGCCCCGGGGCGGGATCGACGCGGAGTCGGGTCAGGTCGTCGTTGAGATCGGTGACTGAAGCGCGGAGCTGATTCATCGCGGTCACGAAAGCCTCGATGGCGGAAGCCGATTGCCCGGCGCCGGCGCGGAGGCGGTCGAGGGAGTCACGGATCTGCCGGGCCCCCGCATTCTGGTTCTCCATGCCGTCGTGGACTTGATCGAGCGCCTGCGTCACCGACTGCACCGGCGCCACGATCCCCGCCAGTTGCTGGCTGACTTCGGTGACCTGCTGGATCCGCGTGCTGACCTCGTTGCGAAAGCGGTCCATTTCCATCGTGCCGCTGGAGACTGCCGACTGCATGTCGCGCACCATCCGCTCGATGTCCTTCGTGGCCAGCGCCGTCTGATCGGCGAGGCGACGGATTTCCTGGGCCACGATCCGGAAGCCGCGGCCGGCCTCCCCCGCCTTCTCCGCTTCGATGGTGGCGTTCACCGAGAGGAGATTCGTCTGGTCGGCGACCTTCGCGATCGTGGTGACGACGGCGTTGATCCCACCGGCCCGCTGGCGGATCGTCGACAGCTTTCTCGTGAAGGCGCTCATCACCTCGTCGAGTTGACGCATTGATTCCGACATCCGCTCCAGGCCGTGCCGCCCGTCGTCGGCCACTCTCGCGGCCTCGCGGGCGGCGAGGGTGACCGTCCCCGTGGCATCGAGCAACTGCTCGGCGTTCGACGAGATCTGCGAGGCGGCTCCGGAAACATCGGCCACCGACCCGCTGAACCCCCGGACGATCCGCTCCTGCCGAGCCAGCGCCACCGAGACATCGCTCTCGACCTCCGTGACCCGCGTTCCGGCTGCCTGGAGCCGGCTGACGGTTTCCCGGAGCGCGGCCGACATCCGGCCCACGCCGTCGAGGAGGCGTCCTGCCTCGTCATCCCCGCCCGGGGGCACCGTCGCGCTGAGATCGCCCGAGGCGATCGATTCGGCCACCGCGGTCGACAAGCGCATCGACTCGGTGGTCGATCGCGCCAACCAGCGCCCCACGAGGAGCGCCGGGAGGCCGATGAGAAGCGACGACAGCAGCCCGGCGAGCAACTCCCAGCGCCACAGATCGCCGCCGGCCCGAGTGGCAAGCCCCACGAGCACCGCTCCGCCGTTGGCGCCGTCGGCCCGGATCACCGGCGCGGCCACACGGACCATCGCCCCCTCCACCCGGCCTGCCGCCCGCCCAGTGGCGATCGACTCGCGCACGATCCGGGCATCGTCCTGGTCGAGCGGCGGCGCCGACTCCGTTGGATTGCCATTCCCATCGACGATCCGGGTCACCAACGGACTCGAGCGGACGTCGAGGATCCGCACCTCGCGGACATCCCCCACGACCACCTCGCCGACGAGACGGCGGAGGCCGAGGGCCGTGTCGAGCCGCTCGAGGAACGTCGCGGGCATCCCCACCTGGATGATCCGGGAGCTGTCGACCCCGGGCACGCCGACATACTTGAAAACGCGATCGTCGATCTCCCGCCGGCGCGACTCCTGGATCACGCTCGGCGTCTCGCCGGCCAGAAGCCTGTGGAAGACATGAGCCTGGGGTTGGGTCGAGGCGTCCGGCGAGAACCGGAAGCCCTCACCGGCAGGGTCGGTCTCATAGATGGCTACCCCGCCGCCGTCTGTGGCGAGGAACTCGGTCTGACCGGGGCCGGCGATCCCGCGGAGCCTGGCGAGGAGATCCTCGCGGGGCACACTGGCCCCCTCCGCCACGGCCACGAGTTGGGCCAGAAGCCTCGCCTGCGTGAGCATCTGCTCACCGATCTCGGCTTCCACGGCCGGAGGGACCTCCTCGGCAAACGCCGCCGCCTTGGCCAAAACCTCCGCCACGCCATGCGCGCCAGCACTCGCTTGCTCGAGGATGGCACGCCTCGCGGCAAAGCCCTGCAACGTCGACGTCACCCCGACGGCGGCCAGGACGAGGAGGAGGGCCGAGAGGGCGATTTTGGACCACAGCGGCATGCACGGATTCTCCCAGAGCGAGTCCCCACCGGAGCCACGGTGGAGGGAAAGCCCCGCTGAAAGCTAGTCCGCTTTCGCCCCCGATGCCACCGGCACCGGCCGAATGGACCGGGAACGTGGCCGGTGATCCGGACCGAAGCGACTTTGCCGACGGCTCCGTCAGTTGCCGGCCGGTACGACCGGCACCACCGGCGAGCCCACCCCGGGGGAAGCCGGGGCCTCTGGCGTGGCAAACGTCACCGTCGGCGCGGAGAGAGCTTCGGCGGGACCGGCGGCGGGGAAGTTGAGAGCCGACTGCCGCACCTTGCCGGCGAGCGCACATCCCGCGATCGGGGCGAGCGCAAACAGCGGGGCCAGCAGCCACGGAATCCAAATCCGCCCGCCCCCCACGCGGGCCCCCCCCGGCACGAGGGCACCGGCCGGGAGACGTCGCTGGGGTGATTGCGTCAGCAAGGGGGGAGGCTCCCGCGGGGCGTCAGGCGTCGTCCGTCAGGCCCAGGGCCGAACCGTCACGACGAACGTGGCTGATAGCTCCCGCGGGGCTGCCGGGGCAAGGGAGATTCGCGCCCGATCGGGGAGCCGTGGAACAGTGGCCGAGGCGGGAATCGAACCCGCACGGAGATTGCTCTCCACAGGATTTTAAGTCCCGTGCGTCTGCCTATTTCGCCACTCGGCCTGAGGTCTCAGCGATCGTAGCGGCCGGCGCGGGCGCCGGCCAATCGGCTTCGTCGCTACACTGACGAACCTGCCCGGGTTCATCCCGCCCCGTCTCGCCCCGTCTCGCCCCGTTCTACGCCCATCCAGATCCGCCCATCCCTCTTCGAGGTTGCTTTGGAGCCCACCACCGCCACCGGTCCGTTCCCAACGGCCTTGCTTGCCGACATCTCGGTTCCCGCCGGGATTGATGGCTTCCTCGGCACGCGGGCGAGCTTCGGCATGGATGTGGTGCTCGTCGGGCTGCTCGCGACCCTCCCGCTCCTCGCCTGGAGCATCTATCTCGTCGCCCGGCGACGCGACTTCGCCGCTCACCGAAAGCTTCAAATCGTCATTGTGTCCGCTCTTGTCGCGGCGATCGTCGTCTTCGAAATCGACGTTCGGCTGATCTCCGACTGGAAGCTGCGGGCCACGCCGAGCCCGTTCTGGCCCTCGGGCGTGCTTTCGGCCCTCGGGATCCACCTCGTGTTCGCCATCTCGACCCTCGTCCTCTGGGCGTGGGTCGTGTGGGAAGCCTTCAAGCGATTCCCGTCCCCTCCCGCGCCGAACGCGCACTCTCACCGCCACCGTGTCATGGCCAGGCTGGCCGCGATCGATCTGGTCCTCACGGCAGTCACCGGGACGGTCTTCTACTGGCTCGCGTTCGTCGCGCGGTGAGCAGGCCACCCACTGACCACGCCGCCCGCTGGTCAGGCCTGTCTGGCGCCGACCGGCGGAAGCCAGCGGCAGATCGCCAGGCCGCCGAAGTAGAGAAGACACAGCGGGATAGCGAGGAACAGGAGGCTGTAGGGATCGGCCGGCGTGAGGATCGCCGAGACGACGAAGATGATCACGATCGCCATCCGCCACTGCGAGGCGTACGTGGCGACATCGACGATCCCGATCCGCTCCAGGAAGAGCATCACCAGAGGCAACTGGAAACCGATGCCAAAGCCTATCGGGAGGATGAGGACAAACCCCATCCACTCGCTGATCCGCGGATCGGGATCGAGGCCGAGCCAGGCGTTGAATTGGAGGAGGTAGTCGAGAACGAAGTCGAAGACGAAGAAAAAGGCGAGGAACACGCCGGCCAGGAACAGCGCGACGCTCATCGGGAGGAAGACATGGATATACCGCTTCTCGTGCGGGTAAAGGCCGGCGGCGACGAACGTCCAGAGCTGATAGAAGATCCACGGGCTCGCCAGGACCACGCCCACCAAAAGCGCCGCCTTCACGTACATCCCGAACGCCTCCTGGGCGCTCAAGGTGGTGATGCTGACGCGTGAATCCTTCACCATCGGCTGCCAGAGCAGCACCGGCACGAGGTCGTCCATGCCGAACCCTGCCTTCTCATCCTCGACGCTTCCGGCCGCGGCGGCAGACGCCGTCCCGAGCACGCGGGCCAGCCGGTCGGCATGGACCTCGCGGAGCTCGAACGACATGCCGTGGTTCTCGACCGCATCGATCACCTCCCGCCTGGAGTAGGGGAGGGCAGGGCCCCCTTCGACCCGCGGCGTCCAGGTGTCGAACGTCTCGACGGCCCGATTGGAGTAGTAGTTGGCAAGGGCCCGCTTGAGCGGCTGTTCAATGAGATGGACGAACGGCCGGGCGACGGCGAAACCGATGAGCACGGCGACCAGGAGCCCCATCGTGGCCTTGATGAGGCACGCCCGGAGTTCCTCCAGGTGCTCCCCGAAGGTCATCGTCGAGTTCTGGAACAGGTCTTCGTCGTCGATGCGGGCCATCAGGGAAGGGCCATGAGGGAAACCGGGGAGGGGGAGTCGATCCGACGAATCTACTTCACATCCCGCCGGGATGCCCGGGAGCCTTTTTTATGCCGTGACCTGCGGCCGGGGGAGCTCGGGAGGATCACCCCCGAAGCCCATCCCCGGCGCCGGACAGGGGCCATCAGGCCCCGTACTTCCCGAGGCGCTGGGCGTGGGCCATCGCCAGGAGCATCAGATGCTTGGCCGGGAAGATCCCGAAACCGCCGCGGAGGCATTCCCGCTCCGAGAACTTCTCCAGCCCGTCCGGCCGGCAGGTGTCTGCGGCGAGGACCGTCGGCACCGGATGCCAGGAGTGGCTCTTGAGAAGGCTCGGCGTGCTGTGGT
>CANGGT010000093.1 GCA_947453375.1 Planctomycetaceae bacterium | reverse complement strand
GTCGACTCGAGGTCCGGGGGGGGGATCTCGTCGAGCTCACCTTCACCAATCCCGACACGGTCCCCCACAACTGGGCGCTCTTCAAGCCGGGGACGCTCTCCCGCGTGGGGGCGGCGGTGAATGGCTTGGTCACCGACCCGGATGCCGCGGCGCGGCAGTATGTGCCGGAGACCGGAGACGTGATCGCCTGGACCGACATCACCCCCCCCGCCGGAAAGATGGCGATCTGGTTCCGCGCGCCGGAGGAGCCGGGGAGGTATCCCTTTCTCTGCACCTTCCCGGGGCACTGGATGGCGATGCAGGGGGAATTGATCGTGGCGCCGCCCGGGGAGGGCGGCACGCGGAAGTGATCCTCCGCGGGGCGGGCCCACGGGCTACAATTCCGCTCATGAATGCCCTCCTTCGCAACGCCTTCCGCATTGTCGCCCCGCTAGCCATCCTGGCTGCGGCCGTGTTCGCTTTTCTCTGGATGGGGAGCCAGCCTCCCCCGGAGCGGAAGGCCGTCGAAGCGCCGGTGGCCCTCGGGGTGCGGACGGTGGCGGCGACGGCGGTCGACCATGGCTTCGAGATCGAGGCGGATGGCGTGGTGGTGCCGCTTCGGGAGGTGACGCTCGCCGCCGAGGTTGGCGGGCGCGTCGCCGAGAAGTCGCCTGCCTGCAAGGCAGGGCAGTTCGTCACCAAAGGAACGGTCCTGTTCCGCATCGATCCGCGGGATTACGAACTCGACGTTTCCCGTCTCGAGCGCGAGCTCCAGCAGGCGGTGCTGACGATCGACGAGATCGACGAGGAACTGGCCCAAAATGCCGATTCGATCGAACTCGGCAAGCGGCAACTCGAGATCGCGAAGCGCGAGGCGAACCGGCTCGACACGCTCGCTCAGGGACGAATTGTCACCGAGTCGGCGGCCGATCAGGCGGCCCGCGACGAGCTGACCACGACGAACACGCTCTCGAATCTCCAAGGGCAGCGGCGCGTCCTCCAGAAGCGCCGCAACCGTCTCGAGGAGGCCCAGCAACTCGCTTCCACGATGCTCGAGCGGGCCAAACTCGATCTGGCCCGGACGACGATCACCGCGCCGGTCGATGGCATGGTGGTCGACGACAAGGTGGAACAGGAGTCGTTCGTCGCCAAGGGAACGCCGCTGGTCGTGCTCGAGGACACGAGCGCCGCGGAGGTGAAGACGAGCCTACGAATGGACGAGGTGGCGCAGGTCTGGGGGGGCATGAAGGACGCGGTCAGTCCGCCGGTCATCGACCGGAACGCCTCCGGCGTTGGGGCGCTTGCCAAGGGACCGCACGATCTCCGCGATGCCCGGGCCAAGGTGCTGTTCACGCTCGGCGATCGTGCCTACGAGTGGGACGGCCTCCTCTCGAGGCAGGAAGGGCGGGGAATCGACGAGAAAACGCGGACGCTCCCCTGCCGGGTGATCGTCCCCGATCCGACCGCCGTCGTCGCCCTCGATCGCTACGGGGCTCCGATGCCCGATCTCCCTCCCGGGGCCCCAGGGTCTCTGCTCCGGGGGATGTTCGTCGAGGTCCGGGTGAAGGTCGATCCGCCGGTGAAACTCGTGTCGGTGCCGCAGGAGGTGGTGCGGCCGTCCGGCGACCTTCTCGTGATGCGCGATGGCCACCTCGTCATTCTCCGTCCCCGTCCCTACCACCTCGGCAAGGGAACGGTTGTCTACGAGGAGGGGCCGAGTGGCCTGGTCGCCGGCGACCGTCTCGTCAGTAGCATGATCTCGAATCCTCGTGACGGCATGGCGCTGGCCGAGGCGGCTCCCCTCCGCGCCGTCGAGCCAGGGGGAGAGTCTGTCCAGGACGGTGGCGCCCCCGCGCCAGGATCGGCCACCTCGGAGGCGAAGCCTTGAGATCCATCATCGCTTGGACGGTCCGCAACACGCCCGCCATGAACGTCCTGGTCGTGGCGGTGATGGTGATCGGGTTCATCAGTTTCAGCCGGATGCGCCGCGAGGTGTTTCCGGAGTTTGAGCTGGAAATCGCCTTGGTTTCCGTGCCCTATCCCGGCGCGACGCCGGCGGAGGTCGAGGAGGGGATCTGCCAGAAGGTCGAGGAAGCCTGCCGCAGCGTGGCGGGCATCAAGAAGATCACGAGCGTGGCCAGGGAAGGGCTCGGCTTCTGCGTTTTCGAGATCCGAGACACCGTCAAGGACGTGCAGCGGGTCGTGGGGGAGATCCGCTCGGAGGTGGAGCGGATCCCGAGCTTCCCTGAACTCGCCGAGGATCCGAAGGTGGAGCAGGTGACGCTCCGCACGCCGGCGATCAAGGTCGGGGTTCTCGGGCCGCCGGAGACCGGGCCCGTCGGCAGCATGGCGGCGGAGCGAGACGAACTCGGTCTCCGGGATGTGACGGAGCGGGTCCGCGAGGACCTCCTCGCCCTCCCCACCGTGTCGGCGGCCAACATCGGCGGGGCGAAGAGCTACGAGATCACGATCGAGATCTCGGAGGCCACGCTCCGCAAATATGGCCTCACGCTCCAGAAGGTGGCCGACATCGTCCGCCGTGAGAATCTCGAACTCCCCGGCGGCACGATCCGCAGCGAGAGCGGCGAGATCCTGCTGCGTGGCAAGAACAAACAGTACGTCGGCGAGGACATCGCCAAGCTCCCCCTCGTCACGCTTCCCGACGGGCTCGTGCTCACCGTCGGCGATCTGGGGAAGGTGCGCGACGGCTTCGCCGACGTCGCCGGCCGCAACCGCATCAACGGCCGACCCGGGCTCGTCGTCTCGATCGACCGCAGCTCCGGCGAGGATCTCTTGGCGATGGTCGCGGCGGTGAAGGGCTACGTCGCCGATCACCCCATGCCGGAGGGCTACTCGCTCGTCACCTGGTCCGATGCCTCCGTCGACGTCAAGGAGCGGCTCGACATGCTCCTTTCCAACGGCACGCAGGGGCTGGCCATCGTCTTCATCCTGCTGGCGATGTTCTTCGACCTGAAGATCGGTTTCTGGGTGGCGATGGGGGTGCCGGTGTCGATGCTCGGCACCGGGGCCCTGATGTTCGCCGGCGATCAGACCCTCAACATGCTCTCGATGTTCGCCTTCCTCATGGCGGTGGGGATCGACGTCGATGACGCGATCGTCGTCAGCGACAACGTCGAGCGCCACCGGAAGATGGGGAAAGGGCCCATCCAGGCGGCGATCGACGGCACCGCCGAGGTGGTGCCATCGGTGGTCTCCGGCGTGATGACGACGATCCTCACCTTCCTCCCGCTCCTCTTCGTGTCGGGGGTGATGGGGAAGTTCATCGCCGTCATGCCGTATGCCTTCATCTCCTGCTTGATCGTGTCGCTCGCCGAGGCGATTTTCATTCTCCCTGGGCATCTCGCCCACGACGATTCCGGCGTCCTCAAGCTCTTCCGTCTCCTCACCTGGCCGCTCCAGCCGCTGCTGCCGCTGGTCAAGGCGGTGCAGTCGACCTGCGACAGCGCCCTCAAGTGGTTCGTGAAGCGTGCCTACGCGCCGTTTCTCGAGGTGGCGATCGACAACCGGTGGGTGATGCTGTCGGGAGCACTCGCCCTGCTCATCGTGGCCTTCGGCATGATCCGCAGTGGGATCACCCCGTTCACGATCTTCCCGAAGGTCGACTCGAAGCGGATCCAGGCCCGCGTTCTCTTTCCTGACGGCACGCCGGTGTCGGTGACCGAGGATGCCGTGGCCCGTCTCGAACGGGCGCTCGATGACACGGCTTCCAAGCTCGGTGCCGGGGGAAGGCCGCTGGTGACGCTCGTCCACGCCTCGATCGGCGCCATCGACATGCAGGGGAAGCCCGGCGTCCAGTCGACGTCGAGCGGATCGAACCTCGGCGCGGTGAGCGTGGAACTCGAGGACTCGATCCACCGCAGCGTCACGAGCGAGACGTTCCTCTCCGAATGGCGAAAGGCGACCGGGAGCATTCCCGGCGTCGACAGCGTCGTGTTCGCGTCGGAAAACATCGGTCCTGCCGGCAAGGCGATCGAGTTCAAGCTCCTCGCCCCGGCGTCCGAGGAGGGGGCCCGCGACCTCGAGGCGGCCGTCGAGAAGACCAAGGCATTTCTCGCTGAATACCAGGGGGTGATCGACATCGACGACGACTCCCGGCCGGGCAAGTGGGAATACCAGATGAAGGTCAAGCCCCGTGCCGAGGCGATGGGGGTGTCGCTTTCTGACGTCGCCTCGACGATCCGGGCGAGCTTCTACGGCGAGGAGGTGATGCGGCTCCAGCGCGGGCGCCACGAGGTGAAGCTGCTTGTCGCCTATCCCCGCGAGGAGCGGCGGACGTCGGCCGTCCTCGACGATGTCCGCGTGAAGGGGGGCGATGGGATCTCCCGGCCGCTCACCGAACTGGCCGACATCAAGGTCGATCGTGGCTATTCCGAGATCAACCGTCTCGGCCAAAAGCGGTCGATCACGATCACCGCCGATCTCGACGCAGGTTCGGGGCTGACGAGCACGCAGGTCACCAACGACATCGAGAAGCGGCTGATGCCAGCGCTCCTCGCCGAATACCCCGACGTCCGCGTCCGCTGGGAGGGGGAGCAGGAGCAGACGAACGAGTCGCTCCGCAGTCTCGGTCTGGGATTCACGGTGTCGGTGTTCGCGATGTTCGTTCTCCTCACGATGGAGTTTCGCTCCTACCTCCAGCCGCTCCTCATCCTTCTTGCGATCCCCTTCGGCATCGCCGGCGCCGTCTTCGGGCATGCCATCATGGGGCTGCCGCTGACGCTGTTCACGATGTTCGGCGTCGTCGCCCTCTCGGGAATCGTCGTCAACGATTCGATCGTCCTCATCGATTTCATCAACCAGCGCGTCCGCGAGGGGCGTCCGATGAAGGTCGCCCTCCGCGAGGCGGGCTGCCTCCGTTTCCGGCCGGTGTTCCTCACGAGCGTGACGACGGTCGGCGGGCTCCTCCCGCTCCTCTTCGACAAGAGCTTTCAGGCCCAGTTCCTCATTCCCATGGCGACGTCGATGGTCTTCGGTGAGATGGTGACGACGGTCCTGATCCTCGTCCTCCTCCCGGTGGCATATACGTTCATCGGCGGGGCCGGGCCGGTCGGCGATCACGAGGAGATGATTCCGCAGGAGGCGCTTGCCAACCCCGACGAAGGAGACGACGAGTGGCTTCCCGACCATTTGAAGGTCGGTGGCAAGGCGGCGGCCGCTCCCGGAGCGCAGCCGGCGGGGCACTGAGCGATGGCGGCGTCACCTTGGCTTCTGGCCGCGGCGTGGGCTTGGCTGGCGCTCGCCGCTTTTGCGGCGTGTGTCTGGGATCGCGCCCGGCATCGGCTCCAGCCGGTGCCGAGAGCACGCGTTGGCCGGATGGCGGCAGTGGCCCTCCTCGTCGCCTGTGGCTTGGCCGCGTGGGGATGGTGGCAACCGGGGCACGATGCCGCGCCCGATGAGGGCGCCACGGTCCTGTGGCGGAGCCTGGCCGTCGTTGTCATCACGCTCCACCTTGCGGCGGCCTCCACCCTGCTCGGTGGCGCGATCTATCTCGCCTTCGGTCGGCTCCTGGGGTCGCGCGCCTGCTCGGCCTGCGGCTGGCAGGCGATGATCATCGAACGGATTCCTGAAGCGGCGGTGGCTGCGGCGATCACCGCCGTCGGCGTGGCTGTGTTTCAGGGATCGGCGGCCACGGTCGATCGTGCGTGGGCGACGGGGATCGTGCGGATTCTCCCCTGGGGATTCGTGTGGTGGCTGCTGGTGTTCAACCGGTCGGTGGTGATGGTGAGGCAACCGGCGGTCCTGCGGACGGCTTTGGTCTGGTGCGTTCTTTTGGCACTCCTTTGGATCGGCTGGCGGTCCTGTCTCGAGGTCGTAGCCGGCGACACCGCGGCGGCAGGCTGGCTCGCCGGGAGCGCCTGTGGCGTGGGGCTCACGGTCCTCGCCGCGGCGCTCCACCGGCAGGCGCTCCTCCTCGGACTCCGCTTCGATCGGCCGGCGGCGCTCGCCGAGATCGTCGGCGGGCTCTCGCCGCTGCGGCGTCTGGCAGCTTGTGCCCTCGGCGGGCTTGGCCTGGCAGCGGCGTGTGGCCTGATGCTCGCTTTGCGGTTTCGGGAAGCCCTTTCCGGTGCCGAGGCCCGGCTCGTCGTCGTCGCGGTGGCTTCTCTCTGGCTCCTGGTCACCTGGGGGGCGGCGCTCGTCCGCGACCGGCTCGGGCCAGCCTGCTCCCCGTCGATCAGCGCGGCGACGATCAGCTGGGGCGTCGGGCTCTCGTCGGTCTGGGTATGGCTTGCAGGGAAGGACTCCCTCGGCGTGTCGGCCGCGGGACTGCCGGCGTTCCTCGGATCGCTTGGGCTCACCGCTCTCGGGATCGCCTGGTGCGTCGTGATCGTACGACGCAAGAAGGCCACGGGCGGATGCGCGACGTGACGGCCGATCAGCCGAGACCGGGGATCGGCCGCCCTTGGGAGAGCGTCGCCTGGAGCGACTTGGGGAGGCTGTCGAGGAGCCGCACCTCGGAGAGATCGAGAAGCGAGCGCGTGATTGTGCCGACGAGGTCGGGGATCGTCACCGGATCGGAGGCCGGCTGACCGCCGTCACGGCTCGATCGGCCCACGACGATCCCCTTGCCGAGGCCCCCGCCGTAGAGGAGGAGCGGGGCGAGGCCCCCCCAATGATCGCGTCCGCCGGCGGCGTTGAGCTGGGGCGTCCGCCCCATCTCGCCGCAGCAGACGAGGAGGATCTTGTCGGAGAGCCCGCGGGCCTCGACGTCGTCGATGAACGCCGACACGGCGTGATCGAACGGGGCGCCGACATACCGCATCCCCTCGGTGACGGGAGCGTTGTTGATGTCGGCGTGCATGTCCCACACGAAGCTCGTCGTCACGGTGACAAACCCCGCCCCGCGCTCGCAAAGGCGGCGGGCCAAGAGGAGCAGCCGGCCGATCGACTGGCCATGGTCGGCGTAATGCTTGTGGTTGTTCCACTTCTTGTCGATCGATTCGGGGCGGAAGTGGGGCGCGGTGTCGTAGCGATCGACGAGCCGGGGATCCTCCTTCTCGAGATCGAAGGCGTCGGAGACGCCGCGGAGGAGGGCATCGAAGGCGGCATCGTGGATGGCGCCGGCGCCGCGGAGCGCGGCAAGATCGCGCCACCGCTTCCCACGGTCGAGCTCGGCGAGGAGCCCGCGCCGGTCGCCGAGCCGGTCCTGCGGGAGATGGAGCCGCATGTCCTCCTGGAAGCCGGCGCCGCCACCCGGCACGAGCGGCGCGTAGGCGGGGCCAAGGTCGCCGGCGGCGGCGAAGTTGCCGAAGTCGGTGATTGGCGGGCCGGCATCCTTGATCACGGCCGGGGGGAAGAGGGTGACGTTCGTCGGCATCGCCGTGGCAGGGCGGTTGGCCCCGGCAACGCGGGCGTAGAGCGAGCCGAGATTGGCTCGGTTGGTGGCCGCGCCGACGACCGGCTTGATGTCGTGGTTGCCGTCGCCGGTGACGAACGAGCGGACGATGTTGAGGAGATGGGCCCGCTTGGCAAGCTCAGCGAACGTCGAACCGAAGGAGATGCCGGGGATCGAGGTGGCGATCGCACCGGTCTGGGCGTGGACGTTCGAGGGTCCATCGGTTTTCGGATCGAAGGTCTCGAACTGCGACGGGCCCCCGTGCATGAAGAGGAAGATAACCGAGCGGTCGCGGAGAAAGCGGGCCGCTGGGACCTCTTCGGCGTCTGTGATCCCCTGCGGCAAGCCGAACAGCCCCGAAAGCCCGGCAAGGCCCGCCAGACCGGCGCTCCCGACACGGAGGAACGGCCGTCGGGCGAGACGACCGCCGCACTGCACCGAATCGCCGATCGTGAGCATCGCCCGCCTCCTCCCCGTGACGGGAAGAGCTTACAGTGGGTCGACGGGGCCCCGCCAGACGACAGCCCCCTTCATCCCCAGAGGGACCCGACGATGAAGCGTCCGCTGCCCGATTTGTCGCTTTCCACGGCCCGAGCCCTGGCGCTCGCCCTCTTCCTCGTCTTCGCCGGGGGAGCCGATGCCTGGGCCGGTGGCTTTCAGGCCGGCGCGGCAACCTTCGACATCACGCCGCGTAACGCTCCGCCTGAGGCTCCGTCGATCGTCGCCGGAGGGTTCCTCGAGGCCCGGGCCGACCGCGTGCACGACCCGCTCCTCGTCAGGGCGATCGTCCTCGACGACGGCGGCGCTCCGGGGGCGAAGCCCGTGCGGCTGGCGCTCGTCGTCGTCGACAGCTGCATGATGCCGCAGGCCCTTCTCGACGAGGCGAAGGCCCAGGCGGCCGAGCGCACCGGGATCCCGGTCGAGCGGATCATGGTCTCGGCGACGCACACCCACTCGGCTCCGGCAGCTCTTGGGTGTTTGGGGACGCGCGTCGATGCCCCCTACGCGGCGCGGCTGCCAGCGGCGATCGCGGCGGCGATCACTCAGGCGAACGGGCGCCTGGAGCCTGCGCGGATCGGCTGGGGGAAGGTCGATGATTGGCATCACACCCACAACCGGCGCTGGGTGCGGCGGCCGGAGACGCGGGTCGTCGATCCCTTCGGCAATCCGACGGGCCTCGCCCACATGCACCCTGGCCATCTCTCCAAGGAAGTGATCGGCCCCTCGGGCCCGGTCGATCCACAGTTGTCGGTGATCTCGATCCAGGATGCTGCCGGGAAGCCGCTCGCGCTGTTTGCGAATTATTCGCAGCACTACTTCGGATCGCCCGCGGTGTCGTCGGATTACTTCGGCCTGTTCAGCAAGTTCGTCGCGTCAGCGCTCGGCGCGCCGGGGGATGGCAACGGCCCGTACGTCTGCGCCCTCTCTCAGGGCACGAGCGGCGACCTGATGTGGATGGACTATGGCGCCGAGCAGCGTCCTACCGCCATCCACGACTATGCCGCCGCCGTGGCCCGCAGGGCGCTCGGGGTGATCGAAGCGATCGAGCACCGCGACGATGTCACCCTCGCGATGACGGAGAAGGAAATCGAACTCGGCTACCGGGTGCCCGACGAGGCCCGGCTCGCCTGGGCCCGTGGGATCGCCGCCGGGATCACGGATGATCTCCCCAAGAACATCCCCGAGGTGTACGCACGCGAGGCGCTGATCCTCCACGAGCGCAAGCGGACGACCGTGAAGCTTCAGGCGATCCGCATCGGCGAGCTGACGATCGCCACGCTCCCCAACGAGGTCTTTGCCCTCACCGGACTCAAGCTCCGCAACCGCTCCCCGGCGGACCTGCACTTCAATGTCGAGCTTGCCAACGGCGCCGAGGGCTACATCCCGCCGCCCGAGCAGCATGTTCTTGGCGGCTACACCACTTGGCCCGCGCGGACTGCCGGCCTCGAGGTCGCCGCTGAAACGAAAATCGTCGACACGCTCGTCGCGGCGCTCGAGGAGGTGACAGGGAAGCCGAGGCGCGAGCCTGCCGCCCCGCCTGGACCGGCCGCCGAGGTGGTGCTCCTGGAGAAGCCGGTGGGCTGTTGGCGCTGCGACGAGGAGGAGGGCTCGGCACTCGACAACGCGGTGCCCGGGGCCCCGCCGGCGACGCTCACTCCCGGCTTCGCCCGGTATCTCCCCGGCGTCGGGGCGGGGAGTGGCGTCGGCACGGAGAGCCGATTGCGAGGCGGTGGCTTCGCGGCCCCCGGCACGATCAATCGGGCGATCCACCTGGCGGGTGCCACGATCGAATTGCCCCCCGTGGCGCGGGCCGGCGACGCGACGCTCGTCTGCTGGGTCTGGCTCGGCGAACCCTCCGGCGCGTCGCGGCGCGAGGGGGTCGTGTGCCGCGGACTGTCCGCCGAGCCGCTCGTCGCCCGCCAGGACGAGACCCACGCCCTCGTGCTCGCTCTCGGCGAGGCACGGACCGACCTTCCCCTCCGCGCCGACGACTGGCATCAGGTCGTGCTCGTCCGCCAAGGCGGCCGGGTGCGCGTCCATGTCGACGGGGCCGCGGAGGCGTGCCTCGAAGGGGAGGCGGGGACGGGCTCGATCGTGCTCGGGGAGGGGCTCCAGGGGAAGGTCGACGAGATCGCGCTCTTCGACCGCGCCCTCGACGCGGCGACGATCGGTGCGCTCGAGGCGGCGTCCGGCATCGCCGCCGAGCGGCGCATGAAGGAGGCGCGGGCGAAGGCGGCCGAAGCCCGCGAGGCCCGCCTCGCCGGCTTCCCGGAACTGCCGCCCGACCACGGCACGAACGTCGCCGCGCTCGGGCCCGTCCGGACCTGGGCCCTCGGGGAGAAGCCCTCCGATCTCGTCGTCACCGGTGCCGTCGACTTCCATCCGCGCGGCCGTGCCGCCTTCCGGGGCGGCCGTCTCTCCGGCACCTCAGCGGCCCTCGGGAGTGACTGGTCGGTCGCGTTCTGGTTCAGGAGCGACGTCCCACACGAATCGCGTCCCGTGGCGGCGTATCTCTTCTCGCGCGGGCCTGCGGGGGCCGTAGGTGCTCCCGGCGACCATCTCGGCATCGCGGGCAGCGCGATCCCCGGAGGCTCGGGGAAACTGATCCTGTTCGACGGCAACGACAAGAACGGCCTCCTCGCGGGCGACACCGTCATCCCCCCCGGCACCTGGAACCACATCGTGCTCGTGCGCCGGGGCGAGGAGGCGACGGTGTGGCTCAATGGCCGGGCCGAGCCCGAGATCGACGGCACGCTCGAGGTGACGGCCGCGGAGTCGCGGGACTACTTCCTCGGCGCCCGCAGCGACGACTTCGCGCCGCTCGCCGGACGGATGGCCGAGGTGACGCTCTTCGACCGCCCGCTCGACGCGGCGGAGGCCGCGGCCCTCTTCACGGCGAGTGCCCAGGAGGTGGGGAAGCCGTTACCGGTGGCCGTCGAGGAGGAGGGGCCGCGGAGCCCTGAGGAGACGCTCGCCGGCATCCGCGTGCCGCCCGGTTACCGAGTCGAGCTCGTGGCCAGCGAGCCGGAGGTTCTCGATCCGGTGGCCTTCGACTGGGACGCGCAGGGGCGGCTGTGGGTGGTGGAGATGGCCGACTATCCCTCCGGCATGGATGGCAACGGCGCTCCTGGCGGCCGCGTTCGGCGCCTCGAAGACACCGACGGCGACGGTCGCTACGAATCGAGCCGGATCTTCGCCGACGGCCTCTCGTTCCCCAACGGCATCGCCGTGTGGCGCGACGGCGTGATCGTCACCGCCGCGCCGCAGATCCTGCACCTCCGCGACACCGACGGCGACGGCATCTGCGACGAGTCGATGGTGATCCTCGAAGGCTTCATGGAGGGAAACCAGCAGCTGCGCGTCAACGGCCTCCGTTTCGGCCTCGACGGGCTCCTGTGGTGTGCCAGCGGCGGCCATCATCCCGGCCACGGCACCGAGACGGTGATCACCTCGCAGCGCAACGGCCAGCAGTACACCCTCGGCAGCCACGACTTCCGCTTCGTCCCCGATTCGGGATCGGTGTGGATCGAGTCGGGGCCGTCGCAGTTCGGCCGCAACCGCGATCCCTTCGGCCACTGGTTCGGGACGCAGAACGCCAATCCGCTCTGGCAATGGGTGATCCCGGAGTCGGCCGCGGCCCGGAATCCCGCGGTCGCCCCCGAGCAGACGACCCGACACGTCATGGGAGCGTCGAGCCCGCCGGTGCGGCCCGCGAGCGCCCCCGAGAAGCGGTTCCATTCGTTCGGGGAGGCGGGGCGGTTCACGAGTGCCTGCGGGGCCACGATCGACCTCGCCCGCGGCCTGTTCCCCGGCGGAGGCGCGTCGGAGGCGTTGCACGCCTTCGTCTGCGAGCCCTTCCACAACCTCGTCCAGCACAACGAGCTCGTTGACGACGGCGCAAGCTTTTCGGCCCGCTGGCCCGAGGATGAAGGGCCGACCGACTTCTTTGCCAGCGACGACCGCTGGTGCCGGCCGGTGATGACGCGGATCGGGCCCGACGGCGCGCTCTATGTCGCCGACATGTATCGGGCCATGATCGAGCATCCCGATTGGCTGCCCCCCGAGGGGCGGGCGGAGATGCTGCCGAAATACCGGCTCGGCGACGACCGCGGCCGGATCTGGCGCGTCGTACGCGACGACGTGCCGGCCCCCCGGTTCCCGGAGGCCGTGCGCGCGGCCGGCACGGGAGCGGAACTGGCGGCGCTGTTCGAGAGCGACGTCGGCTGGCAGCGCGATCACGCCATGCGGCGTGTCCTTTTCGAGTCGCCCAACGCCGTCCAGGCCGAGGCGGCGGAGCGGCTGCGGGAACTCGTGGTCCGCGCGTCGCTGCCCGAGGCGCGGGTCCAGGCGCTCGCGGCCCTCGTGCGGATGGGCAGGCTTCCGGAAGGGCTGCTCCTCGAGGCGCTCGCCGACCGGCACGCACGCGTCCGCGAGGTGGCGGTGGTGGTGGCGTCGGAGATGGGCCACTCGCTCGAGGTTCGCCTGAAAGTGTGCGCCCTCGCCACCGATCCCGACGCCAAGATCCGGCTCCAAGTGGCCCTGTCGTGCGGCGAGTGGAACAACCCCGAGGCCGCCGAGGCCCTCACGTCGATCGCGATCGCCGACGCCGCCGATCCGCTCTTCCGCACGGCGGTGATGTCCTCCGCGCTGCCGCACGTGCAGGCCCTCTCGCGGGCCATCGCCGCGGCCGACCCGGCGGTGGCCGACGTCTACCGGGAATCGATCCTGCCGATGGCGGTGGCCCGGCGCGACGGCCCGATCGTGTCGGCGCTGTTGGATGCGGCGCTCGCCGTCCCGGAGGGGATCCGGCCGGGCTGGCTCGAGCCGCTGCTGGCCGACATGCAGCGGGCGGGGGCCGATCCGTGGGAGATGCCGGTGGCGCCGGCCACTCTCGCGGCCCTCGAAACCGAACTTGCCCGGGCCGAGGGCCTCGCGGCCGACGCGGACGAGAGCCCCGAGCGCCGTCTGGCGGCCGCCAGGCTCCTGTCGCGTTCGACGCGCACGCGCGAGCGCGCAGCGACGCTCCTCCCCGAGTGGCTCGTGCCGCAGACGGACCCGGAGATTCAGCTTTCGGTGCTCGATGCACTTGCCCGTTCGGAGGCGGCCGGAGTGCCGGACGCGCTCGCCCGGGCCTGGCCCGGGCTCGGGCCGGCGTCGCGATCGAAGGCGATCGACGTCTGGCTGTCGCGGCCCGAATGGACGGCCGACCTTCTCGACCGGATCGAGTCGGGCCTCCTCGCCCCCGGGAGCCTCGCGCTTCCGCAGCGCGACCGGCTCCTCGGGCACCCCGACGCGAGCGTCGCCGCGCGGGCCAAGACGCTCCTTGCCGGCGGCGAGAGTGCGAACCGGAAGGATGTCGTCGCCCGGTATCGCGTGGCACTCGAGGGGGAGGGGGATGTGGCGAAGGGGCGCGACGTCTACCTGCGCGTCTGTGCCGCCTGCCACCGCCGGGGCGAATACGGCCACGACGTCGGTCCGAATCTCGCCACCGTGATCGAGCACGCCCCAGAGCGACTCTTGGCGAACATCCTCGATCCGAGCGCCGACATCCAGCCGGGCTACCAGGGCTCGACCTGCGTCCTCACCTCCGGCGAGGTGGTCGCCGGGATCGTCGCCGCCGAGGCGGGGGGGAGCGTGACGATGAAGCTCGCCGACGGCACGACGCGGAACATCGCCCGAGCCGAGATCGACGAGCTCGTGACGTCGAATCGCTCCTTCATGCCGGAGGGGATGGAGGAGACGGTCTCGGTCGGGCAGATGCGCGATCTGATTGCGTTTCTCCGCGGTGGGCTGTGAGCGGAGCGGGGGCATCCGCCGAGGGCTGGTCGCCCCCGGGATAATCCGCCGTGCCGGGGGTGGAAGATGGCGCGGTTGCAACGGCCGTTCCGATCGCACCGCCCGGCGTCGGGGAATGCTCGCGTGTCATCCGGGATCGACCGGAAATCGCTGGAGTCGCGTGGCGTCCACCGCCGAATGGATCGGTCGATTCGATCCTTCTTTCCGCCCGTTCTTCACCCACGCCCTGGAACGATTCATGCGCGCCGAAGCCGCCGATTTCATCATCATCAGCGAGCATCCGATCGGTTTGGTCAGGCGGAATCCCCGCAACGGTCAAAACGGCTTCTTCGCGAATCAGGCCTTTGGGCGCGGCGACGTGATCAGTGCCCTCGGGGCCGCGTCCGTCGTGGCGACCCCGAACTACCTCACGGTGCAAATCGGGGAGAGCAGGCACATCCACCTCGACCCCGAGTATCTCAAGAACATCAATCACTCCTGCGATCCCAACGTGTTCTTCGACACTGCGGCCATGGAGGTCGTGGCGCTGCAGGATATCCCCGCCGGGGAGGAGTTGCGGTTCTTCTATCCGTCGTCGGAATGGAAGATGGACCAGCCCTTTTCATGCCATTGCGGTTTTGAAAAGTGCCTCGGTGAGATCAAGGGGGCCGCCGAGACCGATCGGGCCGTTCTGGCCCGATACCGTCTGACCGACTTCATCCGCGGCCAACTGGCAGCGGACGACAGCGGGGTGTGACGCAGCGTCGGGGGAGACGTCTGACAGTTCTTTGCGAGCGAAGATGTCACCGTCGGCGAAAACCTTCCCTTTCCACGGTTGCGTCCCGGCAAGAGTCATCGGGGCTCGCGGCAGGCCGAAATCGCCCGTCTCCGGCGGATGACGGTCGAGGAGCGGGGCAGGGCGGCCCTTGGGCTGGCATCCCATTTGGCCAAGATGCAACCGGCCCCGCGCAAGGACTGACCGACGGGAGGCCCCGAGGAGATCATCCAGGCCGCCGAGGAGATCGCCGGCATTCTCGAATCGCGGGGCGTGGGAGCCGTGGTCTCGGTGCGGTCGCCTTGGCGGCACAGGGCTACGTTCGATTCACGCAAGATCTCGATCTGGGTGTGAACACCGACCTGAGCACGCTTCGCCGGCGGTGAGTCCTCGACACCGGCCGCTTGCCATCCGCTGACCCCCCGGGGCCGCAGCGTCCCGGAGCAAGCCGGCTACCTGCTTTTTTCCGCCTCCGGCAACCACTCGTGGGGAATCCCGTCACGCTGGTTACGGAGGCAGATCGCCTTCACGTCATCGAGGTTCCAGTCGAAGTTCCGGCCATGGGTCATGACCCACTCCTTGATCGCGGCCTCGGCGATCCGCTCGGAGACGCCGTGGACCCGCTGGAAGGCGGAGAGCTCGTCGTCCTTGTCGACCAGGCGGGAGCCCCCGCTGGGTTAGCGCAACGTGCCTACGATGCCACGATGATGAACACGAGAAGGATGTCGATGACGAATGACACGTAGCACCAGACCTTCGCTTTGGCGAGGGGCTCAATGCCCGTGATGGGGACAGAGATCCCCGATAGTTCATGCTCGATCTTCGAAATATGAAGAAACCAACCGATACACGCCGGCGAGAAAAGCCAAAAACTGAAGAGGGTCCAGAAAAAGATCTTTCGTGACAAAGGCGACAAATCTATTCCTGGATGCTCGTGCAGGCGTGGTGGAAGGAGGCCCTGTGGTCCTCGAGTGACGGGGAGATCTTCGCCCTCTGTCTGAATTCGATCAAGCAGTCTTGCCGTTTGAAGGCCGTGGTCACCGGTGCCGTGCTGTCCGGCCAACGTGATCAAGCATTTGATCGTGCCTTTGTCGGAATAGAAAACGGCCCAGGCAAGAAGGCGATTTCTGTAGTTCTTCGTGTCTACTGTGGCGGCGATCACACCCTCCCGCGGGTTGTTGTGTGTGATAGCAGCGGCCGCGTTGCCGATGAGGCGAGTCTGCTCGATGACCGTAAGCACGGTCTTGTAAGCGACTTCGTACGAGGTGTGAAATGTCAGCAGAGCCCCGTTACGCTCGACGGCGTCCCTGTTCCCTGGAAGCTCGGGGGGAAGCGATCCTCGTTCACCCTTGCTAGACGATCCTGAAAAACCAGCGCTGGGCTTTGGGAGCGCAGGCGGGCCGTCGAGAATCTCCCCGCAGAAGCGACATTTTTTGGCTCCTGCTTTGATCGTTTCCGCGCAGCAGGGGCACGGCTTGGTATCGGGCCCTGGAGCGGATGCCGGCGCTCGCGCCTTCTCGCGGCTGTGATCGTTGGTGGAGGGCGAATGCAAACTCGACGATCCGGAGTGTCGTTCGTTCGGAGTGGTGCGTTGTTCTGTGCCTACCGGCACCGTTCCCGTGGTCTTGCAGGCCTTGCACGTGAAAGACTT
>CANGGT010000092.1 GCA_947453375.1 Planctomycetaceae bacterium | reverse complement strand
CCTCGAGTGGTCGTGATCCCTCCGGTGGCCGCGATCCCTCGAGTGGCCGCAGTTCTTCCGGAAGTAGCAAGTCATCTGGCGACGGGAAGCCATCCGGTGGCTCCAGCTCATCCGGCGACGGCAAGTCCTCTGGCAGCAGCAAATCGTCCGGCAGCAGCAAGCCATCCGGTGGCGGCAGCTCAACTGGCGATGGCAAGTCAACCAGTGGCGGCAAGTCATCCGAGGATGGCAGCTCACCGAGTGACCATGACTCTTCCGACAACGGCGACGCCTCGCCGTCGACCGATGCCAACGAGCCGCGCTCGGTCCTCCCGCGGAAGGGCCTCCAATTTCCGCTCCCACTGCCGACGCCGACACCGGAACCGACCCCTGCGGCCGCAGTCTGCCGCGACGACGATCCCTGCGGCGAATGCTGTGACGTCGAAGAGTATGTCGATCTCCACATGGCGACGCCGTACGGTGTCAGCGACCATCTCTTCATTCCGGTCTACAATCCCGGCAGCGCCTCCCAACCGCAGGCCTCCTGCGATCTCGCCTTCGATCCCAACGCCTCGATCGCGCTGACAACGACGAAGACGAAGACCGGCGGCTGGAAGATCAACGAGTATTTCCAGGGGAGCAGCGACCGGATCGCGATCGAAGCGCCGACGTCGTTTGCCGCGCCCACCGGAGCAGAGCTGCGCTGCACGGTCCGCGACGAAGAGACCGGCGGCACGGTGGCGACCTTCTCCGTCCCGGCACCGGCCTTCCAGTCGTCGTCACGGTCGTACGTCTTCACCGGGGCCGATCTGCGGAACTTCATCGGCGACACGTCGCGGCCCGCCACCGACAAGACCCTCCGCGGCGCGATCAAGCCCTACATCGACCACCTCGGCTCCACGCAGAATGTCGGCGGCCTGCCGAATGTTGCCTGCAACCTGATCCTCACCGCCGAACTTGCCGCCGGGCAGCAGGTGATCCCGATCGACGGATCGATCGCGATCCAGATCCGCCGCGCCGACCAGGTGGTGGCCGACGACGATGCGACGCCGTAGCCGCCGCCCCGTCAGCCGCTACCCGGTCAACCATTGACGACGTGCCGGGGGGAGCCTGCCAGAAACGCCGCCACGTTGCCGGCAGTCGTTTCGAGGAGCCGGCGGCGGGCGTCGCGCGTCGCCCAGGCGATGTGGGGCGTGATCACGCAGCGCGGCGCGGTGAGGAGTGGGTTAGACGGAGATGGTGGCTCCACCGAGAGGACGTCGAGGCCCGCGCCGGCAATCCGCCCGGCATGGAGCGCGGCTGCGAGGTCGGCCTCGTTGACAAGCGCTCCCCGCGCTGTGTTCAGGAGGAACGCCGTCGGCTTCATCTGCTCGATCCGCCTGGCGTTGACGAGTTCTTGGGTGTCGGGCGTGAGGGGGCAGTGGAGGCTGACGACGTCGCTCTGTGAAAAAAGCGTGTCGAGATCGACGCAGCCCGGGTCGCCGTCGTGGTTGCGACGGTGGTAGATCACCTTCATCCCGAAGGCTCGGGCGACATGCCCCACCGCCCGGCCGATCCGGCCATGCCCGACGATCCCGAACGTCAGCCCGGCAAGCTCGACGAGGTCGCCGTCCCAATAACAAAAATCTGGGCAGGCGACCCAGCGCCCCTCATGGACGGTTCGGTCGTGATGGCCGGTGTGATTGGTGAGCTCGAGGAGGAGCGCGAAGACGGCCTGAGCGACGTTCGGCGTGCTGTACTCGGGAACGTTGCAGACCGGGATCCCGCGGGCCTTCGCCGCCGCGACGTCGACGACGTTGTAGCCGGTGGCGAGCACACAGATCAGCTTGAGCTGCGGCAGCGCCGCGATCGCCTCGGCGGTGAGCACCGTCTTGTTCGTGAGCACGACTTCCGCCCCGTCGGCCCGAGAGACGACATCGCCCGGGGCCGTCCGATCGTGAACGGTGAGCTCCCCGAGACGATGGAAAGGCTCCCAGGAAAGGTCGCCGGGGTTGGCCGTGTGGCCGTCGAGAACAACGATCTTCGTCATGGTGGCACCGGAGGGCAGACGGGACTGGAGGGCCCCCACGATACCAGCCACAACGAAATCGTCACACGCCCCGCGGCACGGCCCAGTGCCCGGCCCGGTAGGCCCGCGCGAGCAGCGACTGGGCCTCGTCGTCGCCGACGATCCGCTCGGCGGCGGCGTCGACGTGGAGCGTTCGCCCGAGCCGGCAGGCAATGTTGCCCAGATGGACGAGCGCCGCCGAGCGATGCCCCTCCTCGATATCGGCGTGGGGGCGGCGCAGGTCACCGCCGGCGATCGCCGTCCGCACGGCATCGAGAAAGTCGTCGTGGTGAGCGTTGAGATCGACGCTGCCGGTCTCCTCGTCGATGAGCTTGTTCCGCTCTGAATAGAGCTGCCAACCGGTCCGCTTCCCCAAGATCAGCATCCCCTTCGTGCCGTAGAAGGCGTTGCCGTTCTCGTGCCCTTCCTGAACATACGGCGACCAATCGCGCTGCTCGAAGACAAGCTGCCGGCGCTTCGCAGAGCCCTCTGCCCCGGGCCACTCCCAAACGCAGACTTGCGTGTCGGGAAACTCCTGATCGTCGTCGAAGAAATACTTCCCGCCGAGCCCCGCGACCCGATCGGGATGCTGGTCGACACCGAGGCCAAAGCGCGCGATGTCGATCTCGTGGACGCCGTCGTTGCCGATATCGCCGCAGCCGAAGTTCCGCCAAAACCGCCACACCCCCGGAAGGAGATTCTTCTGATAGGGCTGCCAGGCGGCCGGGCCGACCCAGTGATCGTAGGAGAGGCCCGCGGGAGGATCGGAGGGGTTTTCCGTGCCGATCGATCCGCGTCGCTGGCTGTTCCAGGCCTTGGCGACGATCACGTCGCCGATCGCCCCGGCGCGGAGCTTCTCGATCGCCCGGCGGACCATCGGGGCACTGCGGGCTTGCGTCCCCACCTGCATGGCGACGCGGTTGCGGCGCGCCGCCTCGACCATCAGCCGCCCCTCGCGGAGGTTGTGGCAGGCGGGTTTCTCGACATAGACATGCTTTCCCGCGTCGGCGGCGAGGATCGCGGCGGGGCCGTGCCAATGATCGGGGGTGGCGATCCAGACAGCCTGCACCTCCTTGTCGGCAAGAACGTCGCGGAGATCGTCGCTCCCCTGCGGCTCGACGTGCCCGGCCTCGACAACGAGCTTTTTCGCGGCCGCGAGCCTGTCGGCATCGACATCGCACACCCAAGTCACCCGCACATCCTTGCGGCGGACCAGGTGCTCGAGATGCGATCGCCCCATGCCGCCGGGGCCGATGACGGCCACAGGGAGCGGCGCGGCAGGCTCGGCCCCTCGGGCCACCGCCGTCACCAGCGGCAACGCCACCGCTGCCGCCCCCGACTTCAAAACCCGTCGTCTCGCTTCGCGCATGGCTCGCCCCCCGGCAGACATCCCCCGTTCTCTTCGACGCAGGGCGAAAGCTTACCGGGGCCTGGGGTGAATCGTCAGCCGACGACCCGGCCGGGGCGCCGCAGGAGCGCCACACGTCCATCGCCGCCAAGCGGCGCCGCGGCGCTGATCGTCACGCCGTCCATCCACCACACGACGCTCCGGCCGCCTGTCGCCTCGCGGACGACGATCCCCGGTCGGCCGCTGCTCCCGGCCGAGAGCGTGGCGACGATCGACCAGGCTGCCGTGGGGGAAGAGAGGCCCGTCGGTGTCAGCGTCCGGCTCGCCGTCGCCGTCGCCCCGTTCATGAGCCACACCACCGCTGCTCCGCCGATCCGATCGCGCCACACCAGATCCCCCCGGCCGTCGCGATCGAAGTCGCCACTGGCCACGATCTCCCAGCGGGCATCTCCGCCGAGCGCCGTCGTGGAGCGCTTTGCGAGGCCGTTCATGAGCCAGAGGACCGTGGCGCCGGTCGTTCCGTTCCGCCAGAGGAGATCGGCCCGGCCGTCGCCGTCGGCGTCGTACCGCCCCGAGGTCGAGACGAGTCGCCAGACCGCATCGCCGCCTATCGTGGCGCTGGCCACGACGCGGCCGGCGTTCATGAGCCAGATCACCGTCGAGCCAGTGGTGGCGTGGCGCCAGACGAGGTCGTCGCGGCCGTCGCCGTCGAAGTCATCCGACGCCTCGATCTGCCAGGCGGTGCTCCCGCCGAGAGCCGCCGTCCCCTTCGCCGTGCCATCGGCCCGGAGGAGCTTGAGGATGCTCACGCCGGTCGTCTTGTTGCGCCAGACGAGATCGGAAACGCCGTCGCCGTCGAAGTCGCCGATCGTGGCGAGCGCGTTCACGCCCCCACCACCGCCGAGGGCGCGCGTTCCCTTCGTCGCCCCGCCGGCATCGAGGAGCCAGCCGACGCAGGCCCCGGTCGTGGCATCGCGCCACACGAGGTCCCCGACGCCGTCGCCGTCGAAGTCGATCGGCGGCCGCGGCGCCGCCCGGAAAAGCGATCCGTCGGCCGCGGCCACGACCGCGGCATAGCGCCATGCGGAAGCCACCGGCTCATCCATCGCGTGGAGCTTGGCAAAATCTCCCCACGGGGAAGCCCCCGACTGGCCGGTGAATTGGAAGTCGACATAGAGGCTCATGCCGGCGGCGGCGAGCCCTTGGAGATACTGCCGGTAGAGGTCTCCCATGCGCCGATCGTTCGAAGCTTCATAGAAGGCTTGCTGGGCGGGGCTACCGCGGCTGTCGAGATGAATGCCCCCTTCGTAGGCCACGAGGCCGACGGGGCGGCCGAGCGTCTTCGACCACGTGTCGGCAAGGGCCTTGTGGCGTCGCGTCCAATCGATCGCCGTGTCGACGGCGGTGCGGCAGTCGGCGAGGATCGTGTCGACGGTCGTCGCGGCGGTGTACGTCGCGCGCTGCTGGTCGGTGGGGAGGATGTAGGGGGCGATGGCGAGAACGTCAAACGATCCCCCCATCGCGGAAGCCACCCGGTCGACGATCCACTCGTTGGCAGCCTGGCCGGCGGCCACACGGACCAGCCGCGACGTCTGCCCGGCGAAGACGTCGCTCCAGATGTCGAGATCGCGCTTCGCCTCGCGGCCGGCGATCTGCCAGTGGTCGAGGCCGGCGTATTCGGGGCGCGCGGCGAGCTCGTCGACATACCGCGCTCCGTCGAAGCCCCACCCCCAGTTCCAGATCTCGTTCGACCATTCGACATACACCTTCCGCCCCGGCTCGAGCCGGTCGCGGACCGTCTGGGCGAAGGCGCGGACATACCCGTCGTCGGCGCGCGGCGGCATGTTGAACCAGGCGTCGGCGTCGAGGTCGTTGGCCAGTTGCACCATCTGCTCGATCGAGACGCCATTGACCTTCGGCTCGCTCGGCGAGCCACCGGGGCCGGAGCTCTGCCGGGCGGCGTCGGTAGGGCGGGCATCGGCGACGCCTCGCACGGTGGAGCCGTTGGTCTCCTGCCAGGCCATGAGGCGGATCGTCGCGAAGGGATCGAGACGCTCGAGGAAGAGGGGATGGAAAGGCGAGAACGCCGCCCCCGGCTTCCACACTTCGCCGGCGAAGCTCTTCCCCTTCCAATCGGGCATCCAGACATGGATCCCGCGGACCGGATCGGCCGGATCGGTCGCTTCGATGCGGACGAGGATCCCGGCGCTCGTCGGCGTGACGGCGAGTTCCGCGCGGTGGATCCCATCGGGGCCGGTCGACGTGGAGAGCACCCGCGCGTCGAAGCCGAAGCTCACCGTCCCCTTCCCCTCCCACTGGGCGTGATAGGTGCCGCTGGCATAGCTGCCGACATCGCGGAAGAGAAGCGTGGCGGCCTGATGGCGGAACTGCCGGCCGTTCTCCGTCCAGGTCTCGAAGCGGGTGATCTCCCCCTTGGCGTTCACCGGAAGCGGATGGGCGTCACCGACATCCCAGAGACCCGCGCCGCTCGCCACGTCGACCGCTTGAGCGATCCACGGCCGCGAGCTTTGAAAGGCGTCGGTGAACGTCCAGGCGGGGGACCAATCGACGACATTCTCGAGATTCATCCCCACCTGCATCGGCGCGGCGGCGAACATCGCCCGCGCTTCGAGCCGCTCACCCCCCTGCCAAGCTGTTCCCTGACACCCCCCCCGCCGCCGGCGCCCGAGCCGCGCGCGGCGTTTTGCGGCGCGCCACGGTGCAGAATCGAACATTCGAGCGAACTTGGCGACGATGCGCATGGACGCCTCCTTACTTCACGGAGGAGCGTTTTCAAGCGGAGGACGACATGCCACTCGGCTGTCCTCCCGCTCCGAACCCGTTTCCCATCCCCCCAAGAAGCCCCCGTTGTGCAGATCGCGTGCCGGAGCCGCTCCGTCACTTCACCCAGCGGTGGGCGTGGGAGAAGGAGTGGTGATACCAGCTCCCTTTCCCGAACGGCCGGAGGTGGATCCCGCAGGGGATCGCATGGCCGCTGGAATCCTTGATCTTGCCGCCGGTCGAATCGATCACCAGCGGCACGCCGTCGGGGCTTTCGCCACTGGACCCGACCCACATGATGACATGGGTGACCTTCGTCCGATCGGTGTTTGAAATGTAGAGGAGGTCCCCCGGCGCGAGCTCCTTGACGAGCTTCGCATACCACTCGCCGGGGGCGCCCGCCGGGCGAGCGATCACCTGGGCGTGGAGGTCGCCGTGGGTGGACGGTGCTTTCGTAATTGCGGCCTGCTTGTGGATGTCGGTGTTGAGGTGGATGCCGAGGGCCCAGTTGTAGTTCCAGCCGCTAAAGTTGCTGCAGTCGACCCCCTTGCCGTTGCGGCCGGCACAGCACTTCTGCCACGGCCAACCCGCCGGCGGATCCCAATCGGGGACGTGGTGGTGCTGATATTCGTAGCCGATGAAGCGCGTCGCCGCGGCGACGACCCGCTCCCGTCGCCACTCGACCGGCTTCGCGAGCACCTGCGGTGGGCAATCGAAGCGCCGGGCGGGCACGCCCCACGAGCCCCACTTCTGTTTCACGTGCATCGAATACCACTCCGGGAGCGGCACCGAGCTCTCCTCGGCCACGCTTCCGCGCGGGCCCTTGGCGTCGAAGAGGAGGTCGTGAAGCGGCACGCTGAAGGTGAGCTTGTACGGGCTCTTGTACGGCCCTTGATAGGCCGTCGCCCCGGCTGACTCGTCGATGCTCTCGCTCTGGCCGGTGTCGCCCTCTTCGTTGACGTCCGCGGCGGCCTCAGCAGGGGATGCGTCCTGGGCCGAGGAGATCGCCGGAGCGAATCCGGTCAGCCCGAGAGCCACCAGCATCAGAAACAAGCCCGTGCGCAGGGCACACGCCTTCGGCATCGGTCGACCTCTCTCGCTTGTTTGACTCGCCGCTCGAACGACCATCACTCCACAGGAATCTCGTCGGTGTCTTGCTTCCTGTCAGGGTCGGTCATCACACGCCCCCAGAAGCCTGGCCAGCAGATCCGACACGCCCACCGACTCTGCCATTCGATGCATGTGGTCGGCATCGAGCGAGTCACCGCGTAGGGACACGAGCCTCGTGACGTCGTCCCATTGCCGCTGCGACGACTCGTCGCCGAGCCGAAACCACTCGAGCTTGGCGACGATCGAATCCTCGGCAGTGGCCACGGGTACGAGCAACGACTCCTCTCCATCGAGTGCCCGGGGAACGGCCCGCGTCATCGCGGCGAGATCGAATGGCCGGCCCCGGCTGACGAAGACGTCTACCTTGTACGCCGTCGGAAGGTGGATGAGGTTGAAGCACGACCTCCGCTCGACGGCCTGTTGAACCGCTTGCCGGCTGACATAGAAGTCGACGCCAAACGCCGCGAGAAAGGGCTCGATCTGGTCAGACCGAAGCTCACAGACGAGATCGACGTCCATCGTCGATCGGATCGCCCCGTGGACGGAGCTCGCCACGCTCCCACCGACATAATGCCTCACGCCGAGTCGCTCGAGCACCGCCGCGACCGGCGTCAGGGCGGCGAGAAGGTCGGCGGTGTCGCTCATCGCCCCCGATCCCGCAGCCAGAGCCGCACGTCGGCGGCGAGTTCGGCCCCGTAGGCGAGCTCGATATAACGAAGGCGGACTTCAGTCTCGGTAGCTTCCGGAAGCCGGGCACGGATCGCTTCGAAGGCAAGGCGGCGGCCGCGGTTTGACATCCGACAGGCTGCCCGGAGGCGATCCAGCGGCGACATCCGCCGAATGCATTCCAGCTGGATGGCCTCCGCCTCGGCGGCGGTGTCGTTCGTCGGGTCGGTCGCCGGGGGCATGGTCTCCATACCTGGCAGTTTAAGGCTTCTCGGGAAAGAAAAGGTGCCAGCCACCAAAATTGGAGAAGCCTGCAACCTACCCAGATTTGGTGGCTGGCACCTTTTCCCCTTCCGCCGCAGGCCCCTCGTCGCTATCGTTCCCGCCCGCCGAGGGCTCCCTGGGGAGCGGTGCGCACCGATCTTCCCACGGACACCTCGGTCGATTCTCCACTCGTCGGAGCCGTGCCATGCTGCGTCGCACGTTCCTCATGTCTGTCGGGCTGCCTGTCGCGCTCTGGCTTACTGGCTGCCGCGGGCAGCGGCAATTCGCGAGGATCGTGAACCCCGGCGACAAGGCCCTCATGGGGAGCCATCAGGCCGGCGCCGAGACGTTCGGGCCGCTCGTCGACGAAGCGGTCGCCAAGCTTCTCGCCCGGAATGCCGAGACGCCGGTGCAGCAGGTGTCGTACGACGATTCCGGCGAGCCGATCCCGTGTGAGCCGAAGCGGATCTGCTTCGTCGGCGTCGAGAACAAGAGCGCCGAGGACATCGGCGATTTCAAGGACGAGATCTACCAGGTGATCGACACCCGGCTCCTTCAAACCCCGATCTTCCAGCCGCTCAACCGGCGCGTCGTCGACGCCGGGCTGCTCGAGACCCGTCTCCGCCCCGATCAGCTCTGCATCCCGGAACACATGCGGCAGTTCGCCACGCATCTCGAGCGCGAGGGGGAGCCGATCGATTACCTCCTCTACGCCACGCTCACCTCCGGGACGACGCGCGAGAACCGCGACTACGAGCGGAGCTATCGGCTGACGATGGAGCTCATCGATGTTCGCACCGGCACCTACGACAAGCAGTCGGCCGATCTCGTCAAGGGCTACCACCACAGCCGCCTGAGCCGGTGGCGGGCGACCAATCCGCTCTCACGATAGGCCGTCTGGTGCTGCCATGACACGGCTCGGCCTGCTCGCCATCGTCGTCCCCTGCCTCGCGCTGCTTGCCGGCTGCGCCACGCACATCACGCGCCTCGAGCCGGTGCGGGCGGCGTTCCATCGCGGCGATCTCGACGAGGCCGAGCGGCTGATCGCGGCCGATCTGGAACAGCATCCGGGGGATGCCGACGTGCTCACCCTCGACCGGGCGCTCGTGGCCCTGGCCGACGGCCGGCCTCTGGCAGCCGAGGATCTCCTCAAGGAGGTTCGCGATCGCTTCGACCATCTCGAGCAGGAAAGCCCGGTCGAGGATGCCTGGTCGATGCTCTCCGACGATCAGCAGCGGTCGTACGCCGGCGAGGATCACGAAAAGGTGCTCCTCCGGGCGATGCTCGCGATCACGAATCTCTCGAGCGACGGCGGCGATGCCGAGGCCTTCGGCTATCAGGCAGCCGAGAAGCAGGCGGAGATCGTCGCGGCGGCCACGGAAGAGGACGGCACGAATCCCAAGGCGTCCTACCGGCAGATCGCCCTGGCCCCCTACCTCCGCGGCGTCCTCCGCGAAGAGACCCACCGCGATTACGACGACGCCGCCCGGCACTTCGCCACCGTCGTCAGCTGGCAGCCGGAGTTCACGCCGGGGCAAGCCGACGTCGTCCGCGCGTCAGGCGGCGTCCACTCGCCGCGCGGCCATGGGGTCGTCCACGTCTTCGCGCTCGTCGGCCACGGCCCCTGCAAGGTCGTCGTCGAGGAGATCCCGTCGAGCGCGGCGCTCCTCGTCGCCGACCAGATCCTTTCGGCCACGCTCGCGCAGTCGCTCCCGCCGACCGTCGCCCCGATCAAGGTGCCGCGCGTCGTGGCGGCGCCGGGGCTCGTCAGCGCCGTGGCGGTGGGGCGGGCCAAGGCGGAGGGGGGCGTCGCCTGGCAGGCACGGACCAGCACGATTACCGACATCTCGCGGATGGCGGTCGAGCAGGAAGCGGCCGTCCACGACCGAACCGTCGCCCGCGCCGTGGCGCGGCGGGCGCTCAAGAAAGGAACCGTGTTCGGCGTCAAGGAGGGACTCGGCGTCGAGCGATTCGGGCCGGCGGCGCTTGCCTTCGATCTCGCCGGCGTCGCCTGGGAGGCGGCGGAGAACGCCGACACACGCTGCTGGGGGCTCCTCCCCGATTCGATCCAGGTGGTGCGGATGGAATTGCCAGCGGGGCAACACACGCTCGCCCTCCAGGCGGTCGATCGACAAGGGCTGGCGATCGGGAAGGTCGTCCCTCGGAGCGTGACGGTGGCCGACGGGCGCAACACCTATGTCGTCCTTCAGGCCCCCGATGCGGGCATCATCGGCGAAGCGCTCGCAAGCAGTCCGTGACGAACCGCTCTTGCCACTGCGGGCCCGTTGGCTGCCACGCCAGCCCGCGAGGTAGAATCCCCTGGCTTTGCAGCGGGGGTGGTTGGCCATGGCTCTACAATTCAATCGGCTGGACGATGCACTCCGCCTCGTCGCGGGGATGACGCGCGTCACCGGCCTGTGGGCAGCCATCGGGCTCATGCTGTTGGCCGCCGCGATCGGGGGCAGCCCGGCCCGCGCCGACTCTGCCGAAGATCACTTCGAGCGCGTCGTCCGTCCGCTCCTCATCGAACGCTGCCATGCCTGCCATGCCGGCGCCGAGGCGAAGGGGGGATTGCGGCTCGACTCGCGCGCGGCGGTGGTCCGCGGGGGCGAATCTGGCCCGGCGATCAATCCGGACAAGCCCGCGCTTGATAGCCTCCTCATCCGGGCGGTGAACCATACAGACGGCCTCGAAATGCCCCCCGATGGCCGGCTCCCGCAGCCGCAGATCGACGCGCTCGTTGCCTGGGTCGCCGCTGGGGCTCCCTGGTCGGCGAGCGCCGACGAGTCAGTCGCCCCAGGCGCCGTCCCCGCCGCGCGGCAGCTGCCGATTCATCCGATGGCCCCCGATCACCCGTCCCTCGCCGACGCCCTGCAGCTTTGGCTCCGCGCCGACAGCCTCGCCCTCGACGATGGCGCCCCGGTGCCGGTCTGGCCCGATGCGAGCGGCCACGGCCGCGATGCAAGCGCTACGAAAGGAATCCGCCCCGACGGCCAAGGGCTGCCCGGCACGTTCGTGCGCGAAAGCGCCATCGCGCGCCGCCCCGCGGTCCGCTTCACCACCGCCACCGGCTACGCCTCCTCCCCCGCGCTCCCCATCCCGGTGGCCGGGGACGCGTCCCTGACGCTTGCCGTCGTCGTCAATCTCCGCCCCCATGAGACGGGGCCGCCCTTCGAAGGGATTCTCGGGATCGGCGACCCCGCCAATCCCGGCGCCGATCCCGGTCGCCCCCTCGCGGCCGTCCTCCAGATCAACCGCGCCGAGGAGCATGCCCTCCGCTTCGCCGGCGGCTGGATGAACGACGCCTCGGCTGGCAACGGCTCATTCAAGGTCTCCTTCGGCCGGCCGACGCTGATCGTCGGCGTCAAGCAGCCGGGCCCGATTCGTTCGACGACCCGGCTGTTCATCGACGGCCGCGACGTGCGCCCGCCGTCGGGCGAGTTCGAAGGGCGCGACGGCGTCCCCGATCTCCGCCACCGCACTGACATCGGCGCCTTCCTCGGAAAGGCCGTGTCGTGGTGTGGATCGATCGAAGGAGATGTGGGTGAGGCGCTCGTGTTCTCTTCCGCCCTCGACGATGCCAGCCGCGTCGGCCTCGAAGCCTGGCTCGGCGACAAGTATGCCCTCGATCTCGGCGGCCCCCACCGAGCCACGACGACCGCCACCTACACCCCCGCCGAACGGGCTCACTGGGCCTACCAACCGCTCGTCGATCCTTCCCCTCCTTTTCCCCGCAGTCAGACCGCCCCGACGGCGATCGATCGCTTCCTCCAGCCGGGGATTGACAGGCTCGATGTGCCCCCCGTGCCCGAGGCCGAGCGTGCCACGCTCCTCCGACGGGTCACCTTCGATCTGACCGGACTTCCACCGACTCCGGAGGAGACCGCCGCTTTCCTCGCCGACACCGGGCCCGACGCCTGGAGCGAGGTCGTCAACCGGCTCCTCGCCTCGCCCCACTACGGCGAGCAGCAGGCCCGACACTGGCTTGACGTCGTCCGCTTCGCCGAGACCACCGCCAACGATGCCAACGCCGTGATGACGCAGGCCTGGCGCTACCGAAACTGGGTCGTCGACGCCTGCAACCGCGATCTTCCCTACGACCGTTTCCTCGTCGAGCAACTTGCCGGCGATCTTCTCCCCCGCTCCGGCGACGCCGCCACCGATGCGGCGCGGACGATCGCCACCGGCTTCCTCATGATCGGCCCGAAGGCACTCGCCGAGACCGACAAGGAGCAGTCGCGGCTCGACATTGTCGACGATCAGATCGATGTCACCGGCCGGGCGTTCCTCGGCCTCACGCTCGCCTGCGCCCGCTGCCACGACCACAAGTTTGACGCCATCCGCACCGCCGACTACTACGCCCTCGCCGGGATCCTCCGCAGCACCGAGCCGTTCCAGAACGAGGTCCGCAACGCCACGATGTGGTGGGAGTATCCAGTGCCGATCGGCGACGGCAAGGAGCCGGCCATGGTGATGGCCCCAAAAGACTCCCTCCCCCGCAACCTCCGCGTCCACCTCCGCGGCAATCGTTTTCAGCTCGGGGCAACCGCCCCCCGCAATATCCCCGGCCTCTTCCGTGCGCCCGCCGTCGGTGAGGCGGGCGGAAGCGCGTTGGAAAGCCAACAACCGTTCGTCACTTCCGGCGGGAGCGGCCGGCTGGAGCTGGCCCGCTGGATCGCCAGTGACAAAAACCCGCTCACGGCTCGGGTCATGGTCAATCGGATCTGGCAGCAACACTTCGGCCGTGGGCTCGTGGCGACGAGCGACAACTTCGGAACCCGCGGCGAAGCCCCCACGCACCCGGAGCTCCTCGACTGGCTCGCCTGCCGGTTCATCGAATCGGGGTGGAGCGTCAAATCCTTTCACCGCCTCATCCTCAACTCCGCCGCCTACCGCCGGGCCGCGGCCCCTGCGGCGCACCGCGAGGCCGATTTCGACGGGCGGGCGGTTGCCGCGAACCAGCGCCGCCGGCTCACCGCCGAGCAGCTCCGCGACGCGGTCCTCGCCGCCAGCGGAGGCCTCGACCCGACGCCCGGGAGCGACGAGAGCGCGAAGGTGCTCGTGGAGAAGGCGGAGGACATCGGCGCCATGATCAAGCCGAATCGTCTCGCCGTCGACGATCCCGTCTACACGACGTTCAGGAAGCGGAGCCTCTACCTGCCGGCGGTGCGGAACATGCTCCCCGACGTTCTCGCGCTGTTTGACGCCGCCGATCCCAACGGCGTCACTGCCGTCCGCAACGAGACGACCGTCGCGTCGCAGGCGCTGTTCCGCGGCAACAGTCCGTTCGTCCGCGGTCAGGCCCTCGTCTTCGCCCGCTCGCTCCTCGCCGATACGAGCCTCGACGACGCCGCCCGGATCGATCGGGCCCATGCCCGGGCCCTCGGCCGCCGAGCGAGCCCGGAGGAGATTGCCGAGGCGCTTGCCTACGTCGCTGCCTGGACGGAATCGGCCGCCGGACAGGCCAGGCCTGCCGAGACGCGCCGCGAGGAGGCCTGGCAGAGCTGGTGTCAGGCGCTGCTCTGCTGCAATGAGTTTGCCTACCTCGACTGACCGGAGCCCCGTCATGCCCACGATTCCGCGCCGAGAATGGCTCCTGCAGAGCGCCTGTGGCTTCGGTCACACGGCGCTCCTCGGCCTCCTTGCCGGCGAGCAGGCCACCGGAGTGGCCCGCGCGGCGGGGCCAGCCAGCTCTCCGCTTGCGGCCAAGCCCCCTCACTTCCCGGCGCGGGCGAAGCGCGTCGTGTTCCTCTTCATGCATGGCGGCGTGTCGCATGTCGATTCGTTCGACCCGAAGCCGACGCTCGCGGCGATGAACGGCCAGCCACTGCCGCTTGCGAAGCCGAAGTTCGAGTTTGCCCCCACCGGCAATCTCCTCGCGTCACCTTGGGAATTCCGCCGGTATGGCCAGTCGGGGCTCGAGATCAGCGATCTTTTCCCGATGATCGGCGGCCATGCCGACGACCTGTGCGTGATCCGTTCGATGCATGGCGGCGATCAGGTGTCACACGGGCCGGCCTTGCTCGCCATGAACACCGGCTCCGGCGTCTTCGCCCGGCCGAGTCTTGGCGCCTGGACGCTCTACGGCCTCGGATCGGAGAATGACAACCTCCCCGGATTCATCAGCCTCTCCCCCTCGCTCTACCACGGCGGCACGCAGAACTACGGCTCGGCGTTCCTCCCGGCGAGCTTCCAGGGAACGCGGATCGGCGACGGCAGCACCGATTTCAAGTCGACGCGCCTCTCGAACCTCGTCTCGGCGGAGGATCCAGCCCTGGAGCGGAAGCAACTCGATCTCCTCGCCGCCCGCAACCGGCGCCACGCGGGATTGGCGGGGGGCGACCCGCGGCTCGAGGCCCGGATCGAGTCGTTCGAGATGGCCTGGCGGATGCAGGCGGAGGCGCCGGCGGTGTTCGAGATCGAGCGGGAGACGGCCGGGACGCTCGCCCGCTACGGCGTCGGCGTCGAGCCGACCGATGAATACGCCCGGCAGTGCGTGCTCGCCAGACGCTGCCTCGAGGCGGGAGTGCGGTTCGTGCAGGTGAACTTCAGCTACCCGCGCAACTACTGGGACGCTCACGGCGATCTCCGCAACAACCACACCACCAACGCGAAGAAGGTCGACCAGCCGATCGCCGCCCTCCTTGCCGACCTCAAGGCCCGCGGGCTCTTCGACGACACCCTCGTGATCTTCGGCACCGAGTTTGGCCGGACGCCGGCCGCCCAAGGCCCCGATGGCCGCGACCACCATCCCCACGCCTTCAGCGTCTGGATGGCCGGCGGCGGCGTGAAGGGGGGCGTTGCCCACGGACAGACCGACGACTTCGGCTATTACGTCGCGGAGGGGAAGGTGACGATGCCCGACTTCCACGCCACGATCCTTCACCTCCTCGGCCTCGACCACGAGCGGCTCACCTTCCGCCACGCCGGCCGCGACTACCGCCTCACCGACGTCTCCGGGAACGTCGTCCGCGACCTTCTTACCTGAATTGCACCCCCCTTCCCGAGGGGTTGTGCGCCTTATCGGCCCGGCGGAAGGGGCCACGGAGCACGCTCTCGGGCCGATTCGGGGTTCCCGCAGGCACCAAAACCTGGATTGCCCAGCCCTCCCGAACTACCCTGCCTTCTTGGCTGACAGGGGCTCCATCCGGCCGGTTCCACTCACTTCCCACCGTATCCAGGAATCGATCTTCCATGGCCACGCCTGCCCGCGCCGCCCTTTCCCGCACGAAGTCCACCAGGAAGCCATCGCGCCGCGGGCGGCCCGCGCTTGCCGGCGTCGAGTCGCTCGAGTCGCGACTGGCGCTCGCGCAGACGGTGGGGCTGTTCGTCAACGCTCCGGGCGCCCAGGAGGGCTACACCCTCTTCAATGCCTCGCTCAGCCCGAAGACGCACCTCATCGACACCAACGGCCAGGAGGTCCACACCTGGACGAGCACGGGGGGGACGACGGCGGTCTATCTCCAGGACGATGGGTCGATCCTCCGCAACACGATGATCCCCCCCGCCCAGCGCGCGTTCGGCAGCAACGGATCGACCGGGAAGATTGAGATCATCGACTGGAACAACACGCCGGTCTGGAGCTACACGCTCGCGAACTCCAAGTATCAACTTCACCACGATTCGATCCGGCTGCCCAACGGCAACATCTTGGCGATCGCCTGGGAACGATTCTCGAGGGCCGAGGCGATCGCCCTGGGACGGGATCCGGCCAAACTCAATCCGGCGACCAACAACGAGCTGTGGGGGGAGGCGATTCTCGAGATCAAGCCCGACCTGGAGAAGGGCTCCGGGGGAACGATCGTGTGGGAATGGCACCTCACCGATCACCTCGTCCAGTCGTACGACGCCGGCAAGCCGAATTACGTGAAGGCTCAGGAGATCGTCAAGAATCCCCAGCGGGTGAACGTCAACTTCGTCCCCACCGGCCTGGGCGCCGACACCCACATCGCCGACTGGGCCCATTTCAACGCCATCGCCTACAACGCCAAGACCGATCAGATCCTCGTCTCGAGCCGCGAGTTCAGCGAAGTGTGGATGATCGATCACAGCACCACCACGGCCCAGGCAGCCGGCAAAACCGGCGGCAAGTCGGGCAAGGGAGGAGATCTCCTCTGGCGTTACGGCAACCCGCAGACCTGGAACGCCGGGAGTGTCGCCAGCCAGACGCTCCAGTGGCAGCACAACATCCATTGGATCGCCGACGGCCTCCCCGGGGCCGGCAATCTCCTCCTCTTCAACAACGGCTGGGGCCGGCCCGATGGCAGCAGCTGGTCGTCGGTGATGGAGATCAAGCCGACGACCTATGGCAACGCCCAGACTGTCTGGAGCTATGGCAGCCCGACCGCTGGGTTCTTCTCGCCGATCATCTCCGGGGCGCAGCGTCAGCCCAACGGCAACACGCTCATCTGTGAGGGGGTGAAGGGGAACGTCTTCGAGGTGACACCGGCTGGCAAGACCGTCTGGCGCTACGTCGATCCCGACATCGCCGGCGGCACGCTCACCCAGGGGGCCACCGCCCCGCCGCTCAACATCAGCGGCACGCCGGGCGTGTTCACGAACCTCACCTTTCGGGCCCTGAAGTACACCGCCACGTCCCCGGCCCTCGCCGGGCGGACACTCACCCCCGGCAAGCTCGTCGAGAAGTATCCCGCCTTCT
>CANGGT010000091.1 GCA_947453375.1 Planctomycetaceae bacterium | reverse complement strand
TGCGTTCCAGAAGAAGTCGAAGAAGGGGATCGCGACGCCGCAGCACGAGCTCGACGTGATCGAAAGCCGGCTGAAGTCGGCCCGGCAATGGCACGCGTGGAAGTCTGGAGAGAAGGAAAAGCGATGACGAAGCGAGCGCATGACGAAGTCGGGTTCACCGTCGGCTCGGGGAACGTCTTTCGGGACCTCGGGCTCGAATCGCCGGACGAGGAGCTGTCAAAAGCCAGACTGGCGAGGCAGATTCACGACCGGTCCGTGGCCCTCGGGCTTAATGGGACGCAGCTCGCGGCCCGGCTCCTCATCCCGCAGCCAAAGGCCTCCAGGCTCCTCCGCGGGTTTGCTGACGGATTCTCCACCGAGAAGCTCCTCGTGTTTCTCACGAGGCTCGGGCAGGATGTGCGGATCGTGGTGTCGGCCGCACGAGGTCGAGCCGAACTGGGAAAGATGACGCTCACGATGCCCCCGCCCGGAGCGAGACGCACAGCCCGATCACGTCCACGGGCTGTTGCGGGCGGACGTCGCACCCGAGCGCCTTGAATCGGCTCTCGTCGCGAAGGTCGCGATGGAGGGCGCGGAGCATCCCGACACGCTCCTCACCTGGAACGCCCCCGGCTTCGTCCTTTCCGGCGTGCCGCACGCGGCGGAGCTGCTCGAGGAAGCCCTACCGCGGCGGCTGGATGCCGGCGTGGGTGTGAGGGAGGCTGGGGGGCCACGGCTACGTCGCGAAGCAGACCAGCCGGTGGAAGCCGTCGGGATCGACGAATCGCTCCTCCCCCGGGATCGTAAAGCCGGCGTCGCGCGCGAGCGCGGCGATCGTTGCCACGGTTTCGGGGAAGTCATGCTCTTGCACGTGGCGGCAGGTGTTGTCGAGCGCCTCGCCCTCGAGTCCCCAACGCGTGGCGATCAGCTCTGTGTAGGCGGTGACAAACTCCTTGCGGGTCTCGCCTGGTTGTCTGAAGAGGTCGTAGAAAACGAGTGCACCGGCCGGAGCCAAGACTTCCCGGCAGGAAGCGAAGAAGCGCAGCTTCTCCTCGATGGAAAGATGGTGGATGACGTAGCCGGCAAGCGTGACGTCGAATCGGGGGCCGTCGGGCACCGCAGCGGCGGTGAGATGGGCCATCAGATCCGATTCGACGAGCACGACGTCGAAGGGAGCGGAGGCGAGGTTCCGGCACGCCGCCTCCAAGGCTGCGGCCGACGCGTCGACGCCGGTGTATCGAGCGAGGGGCGTGCCCGCGAAGGTGTGGGGGATGGCGGAGGCGTCGCCGCAGCCGAGGTCGAGGAGGGAAAAACGTCTTTGGAAACGCCCCTTCACGAAGGCGTGAATGGCTGCGCTGATCTCCCGGTGCCGCATGAAGTCTCGGTCGATGATCGACTTGTAGACCTCCCACTGCGCGAAGATCGCGGTGGCTGCCGCGACATCGTTGCTGGCGTGCGGCCCGTCTGGGCCTGTCGGGAATGAGTGGGTTGCCATGCTCGAATGGACCTTTTCCTACGAAAACAGGTGCGCCAGCAATTCGAGAAACGGCAGAGCGCACTCCGCAGCGCAGGCAGCGGGTGAGCCTGCTGCCATCTCGGTTCTTCTCCTGTGGACCATTTCCGCGGCAACCTCGGCGGGGTTGTCGCGAATGACTTCGGAAAACTCCCGGCACTCTCCCTTGATCCAGTCGGCCAGCTCGGCCTGGGTCATCGCCTTGACCTGCTGGAGATGGTCGTAGCGGTAGGGAACGTGCCTGCCCAGTTTCGACAGGTGTTTGACGAACACCGCGCCATAGGTGGGCTCGTGGGACATCTCTCCGGCCCTCCGTATCAGGACCTGATCTCGGCGACGATCTCGGCGATGCGGGATTTTTGATCCGTATCGAGTTGTTCAAACCACGCGGCTGACGTGTCGCCGCAGATTCCGAGTGCCGCCAGGGCCGCTTTGACGCCAACGATCACGCGGCCGGGTTCCGTGCCGACAGCATAGAGCCTGCCAAGGGAGAGGACTTTCTGTTGGAAACCGGCGGCCCGGGCTTCGTCACCACGCTCGAGCGCGGCCTGGAGATCGACGAAGACGCGAGGATTGACGTTCGCGCCGCCACAGACACCGCCGTGGCCACCGAGGGCATGAGCTTGCGGGAGCATCTGCTCCGGGCCGATCAAGAGCGACCAGTCGGGACGCACCTCGCGGACGACATTGGAGTAGCCGGCAAAGGTCTCCAGATCGCCGCCAGAATCCTTGAGGCCGACGATCTCCGGGAGGTCGGCGAGGCGGCGGACGAGCTCCGGCCCGAGCACCACCTTCACCATCTCCGGCATGTTGTAGAGGAGGAGCGGCAGCGGAAGGCCGGCCACGAGCGCCCGGCACCAGCGCTCGAGTGGCTCTTGGCCTGCCGGGAAGTAGTACGGGGGGGCGGCGACGACGGCTGCCGCGCCGCTCTCAGCTGAAAACCGGGCGAGGGCGAGGCTGTCGGCAAGGACGGTGTCGCTGACGCCGACGAGCACCGGCACGCGGCCGGCGACTTGCTTGATGGTGCGTTCGACGACGGCGCGGCGGACCGTCGGCGGGAGCGCCGGACCTTCGCCGGTGGTGCCGAGGACGAACAGCCCATGGACGCCGCCGGCGAGGACATGCTCGATGAGCCGCTCGAGACCGCCGACGTCGAGCGTGTCGCGGTCGACAAGCGGCGTCGCCAGCGGAGGGATGATGCCGTGGAAGCGGGCGGGGGAGTTGGCCATGGTGGGCGTCGTGAAGGAAGGAGGGAAGGAGCGTAGGCCGTGGAGACGAGCGGTCAGTCGATGCCAGCAGGGGAGGAGTGGCGGGCGAGCAGGTAGGCTGCGATCAGGATCGCGGCACAGACGAGGTAGACGAGGCCGCCGGCGGCGATTGCCCGACTCATCGCGTCGACTTCGCCCGCCTTACCGGCGGCATGGGTCGCCCAGCCGACGAACACCGGCCCGAGCGCTCCCCCTCCCCAGCCGACGGTGTTCATGATCCCGGCGAGGCTGGCCCGCGCCCGCGGCTCCACCGAATCGAAGAGCGAGGCGAAGATCCCGGAGTCGTAGCAGCCCTTGCAGAGGCCGAAGGCGGTCATGGCGGCGATCAGCACCGGCGTCGTCGAGCAGAGGCCGACGGTGGCGACGAAGCCGGCGCCGACGAGGAGGCCTGCGGCCTGGACGAGGATCCGCCCGCCGGGGAAGCGGCGCGCGAGCCGGTCGGCGAGGATCCCCGCCAGCGGGGCGGACAGAGCGCTTGCGAGATGGATGAAGAGCGTGCCGTTGAGCCCGGCGGCGCCGAGCTTGTAGCCGAACTTCTCGTGGAGGAAGGTGGGCGTCCAGGTGAGGAAGATCGTGGCGACGAAGTTCGCCCCGAGGAAGGCGAGCATGAGGAGGGGGACGGCCGGACGGCTGAACAGGATCGCCACCGTGTCGGCGACGCCGAGGGGCGCTGCAGACGACGCGGACGCAACGTGGTGGCCGCCGATCGACGCATCCCCGCCCGCTTCGGCACGGTCAGCCGCGCCCCGAACGGGCTCGCGGAGAAAGGTATAGAGGATCGCGGCGACGACGATGCCGACGATCCCGAAGGCGAAAAACCCGGCCCGCCAGCCGTACCGCTCCCCCATCACCGCGCCGAGCCAGCTCCCCAGGATGGTGCCGGCATAGACGCTCGATTGATGGAGCGCGAAGGCGCGGCTGCGCGTCTGGGGGCCGTGGTAGTCGGCCGTCAGCGACATCGATGCCGGGAAGTAAAACGTCTCGCCGAAGCCTTCGAGGGCGCGGACGGTGACGAACTGCCAGAGCTTCGAACACCAGGCGGTGGTGACGGTGACGAAGCTCCAGAAGATGCAGCCGCCGAGGATCAGGTGAACGCGCTTGACGCGGTCGGCGATGAAGCCGGCGAAGGGGGCCCCGGCGGCGTAGACCCACATGAACGCCGAGCCGATGAGGCCGAGCTGGAGCTTGTCGAAGCCGAACTCTTCCTCGAGGAGGGGAAAGACGGCATAGATCGCCTGCCGGTCGGCGTAGTTGAAGAAGCAGACCAGCCACAGCATCGCCACCACCTGCCAGCGGTAGCTCGACCGGTCGCGCGGCCCGGTTCGCGTCGGCTCGTTGGAACGCTCCATCCCGAATCTCCCCCGTACGTCGCCCGCGACAGCGTGCCGCGGCCCTGGTGAGTTTGGAAGTATGCCACAGCCAAAGGAGGGAAAAAGAGAACACCAGCCAGAGCGAACCATGCGACACGCCCCTCCCCGGCGGCCTCCGCGAACGGGTACGATCGGAATGACTGGGCCGAACGGCCGACCACCGTGGCGTGGGGGCGATCGACCGACACCGAGGGGAGTGGGAACGATGCACGGCTCGATCAAAAGACAACCGGCCGGCATGATCGCGATGCTCGTCGCTCTCGTGGGATTCTGCTTCGGGGTGGAAGCCCACGGCGACGAGCCGCGTCCCACCGACCCCGGCCTCGGGGCAACAGCGGTGCAGCTTCGCGAGTTTGTCATCCCGCGCGGCTGGCCAACCCCATCCTGCCATGCCAGCACGATCGTCGAAGCTTGCACCGGCGAGCTCGTCGCTGCCTGGTTCGGCGGCACCGACGAGGGAGAGAACGATGTCGCGATCTGGGTCTCAACGCACGGTGCGGATGGGTGGAGCGAGCCGAGGGTCGTGATCGATGGGATGCAGCCCAATGGCAGCCGGCACCCCTGTTGGAATCCGGTGCTGTTTGTCGGCTCGGCCCGAGCGGCCGAGGGAAATCCCGCCGCGCCCCTCTTCCTCTACGCGAAGGTGGGGCCCTCCCCGAGCACTTGGTGGGGAGTCGTCCGTGAGAGCATCGATGGCGGCCGCACCTGGGGGGATCTGCGGCGCGCGGAGGGCGATGCGGTGGGGCCGGTGAAGAACAAGCCGCTCGTGCGCCGCGACGGCACGGTGATCGCCGGGGCGAGCAGCGAGGACGACGGCTGGCGCGTCCACTTCGAGACATCGACCGACGGCGGCCGGACGTTCGTCCGCGGGCCAGCGGTGCATGCCGCCCCCGACACGAAGGGGAGCGGAGGGACTGCGGGTCTGATCAGCGCGATCCAGCCGTCGCTCCTCGAGCTCGGCGACGAAAAGCTCCTCGCCGTGGGGCGGACGAAGGAGGGGCGGATCTTCGAAATCGAGAGCGCCGACGCCGGGAAGACTTGGGGACCGATCGGCCTCGGCACGCTCCCCAATCCCAACGCCGGCACGGATGCGATCACGCTCGCCGACGGCCGCCACCTCCTCGTCTACAACCACGCCGACAAGGGGCGTTCGCCGCTCAACGTGGCCATCAGCCGGGACGGTCGCTCGTGGCAGCCGGTGGTGGCCCTCGAGACCAGGCCGGGAGAGTTTTCCTATCCGGCGGTGATCCAGTCGACCGACGGCCTTGTCCACATCACCTACACCTGGAACCGCGAGGCGATCGCCCGCGTCGTTCTCGATCCGACGAAACTGCCATGAGAGCCATCGTCCACCTTCTCGTCGTGGCATCGCTTTTCGTGCTGTCGGGCTCCGCCCGCGCCAACGACCGGTCTCCATTCTCCGTGACGCAGCGCGACGGCAGGCTCGTGATCCGGCGGGACGATTCGCCGGTGGCCGAGTTTCTCTTCGACGATCCGACCGTGCGGCGCCCCTGCTTCGCGAATGTCCACGCGCCCCACGGCACTGAGGTGACGCGGGCCCATCCGCCGCGGGAGGGAATCGACGCCACCGATCACGCCGCCATGCACCCGGGGATTTGGCTCGCCTTCGGCGACATCTCCGGGGAGGACTTCTGGCGCACGAAGGCGACGATCGAGCACGTGTCGTTCAGCGAGGAACCGCAGCCGGGGCCGGACGGCGTCCGCTTCGCCGTGGATTCGCGGCTCGTCGCGGCGGATGGCAGAGCCATGGGAAGGATCGAGAGCCGGCTGGCGGTCGTCGATCGAGAGGCGGGGCGCCTGTTTGCCTGGGAGGCGACGATCCACGCCGGTGACCGGCCGCTCCTCTTCGGCGACCAGGAGGAGATGGGCTTCGGCGTCCGCCTGGCGACCGCGCTCACGGAAAAGGCGGGGGGGATGATTCGCAGTTCGACCGGGGCGACGACAGCCGCAGGGACGTGGGGGCGGGCGGCGGCGTGGTGCGATGATTCCGGCCCGGCGGATGATCGTGGCCGCATCGCCGGGATCACGGTCGTGACCGGTGCAGACAACTTCCGCCCCAGTTGGTGGCACAACCGCGACTACGGGCTTTTGGTCGCCAATCCATTCGGCCGCGCGGCGCTCACCGGCGGGGAGCGGAGCGGTGTGGAAGTCGTCCCCGGGAAACCGCTCCGGCTCCTGTTTGTCGCCATCGCCCACGATCGCGAAGGCGCCGAGGGGATGGCCCATGATCCGGCCGCCGCCGCGACCGACGCCCTCGAGCAGGCGCGGAGGGTTTTCGCCGATCCTCTCGGCGACTGACCCGCGCCCATCGGTCACTTTCCCTTGGCGGTCGGGAAGCCCGCCTTCTCGAGCGCCGGAAAGCCCGGCTTCAGGGCCCGGACGTCGTAGCCACCCTTGGCGAGGATGTCGGCGGCTTCCTTGCAGCGGCCCCCGGCCTGGCAGTGGACGTAGACAATTTTTCCCTTGGCGAGCGTCTTTGCGAGCTCCTCGGCCGGGATGCCCTGCTCGAGGCTGCTCAAGGGGAGGAGCTTCGCGCCGACGACGTGCCCCTCGACCCACTCCTCCTCCTCGCGGACATCGACGAGGATCGCCTTCCCGGCGGCGGTCGATTGCTTGACCATGTCGAGCGAGTCTTTCGTGTGTTCGGCGGCGAAGGCCTCACTGGCCAGGGACACAAGCGCCAGGGCCACAAGCGCCGTGCTGCAGGTGGCGCCGCGCGGGGCCTGGTTCCAGGGCATCTTCGCGAGCATCATCGCCATCCCGCAGGTGTCGGTGATCCCGGCAAACACGAGCCCCGCGCCGATGAAGCCGGAGAGGAGCGTCCAGGCCTGGATTTGGGTGAACCACGCCAGCGCCACGCCGAGGACGACCAGCGCCCCCGCGCAGATCCGCACCTGCCGCTCGAGCGACATCGCCTTGCGGCCGCGGATCAGTCGGAGGCCGGCAGCCTCGCAGGCGGACGTCCCCCCTTCGACACTGGCGACCGCCGTCAGCCCCGCTGCGAGGAGCTTCTCGCAGGCCTGCCGGCTCCGCCCCCCCGACTTGCAGACGACATAAAGCGTTCCCGGCTGCCCGGTGCGCTCGGCGACGATCGCCTTGGGATCGAGCCGGTCGAGGGGGATATTTCGCGCCCCGTCGACATGGGCCTCGCCATACTCCGCCGGCGTGCGGACATCGAGGAGATCGAACGACTCGCCGCGACGGCGGATCTCGGCGAGGGCGGCAGGGCTGATCGTGTCGACCATTCTGTGGCCTCCTGGGGCGGTGATGGATGTGCGGTGGGCGCGCGGGGCGTGCCGCCCTCTCCTTATCGTACGGGGATGCCTTCACTCTGCGGCAGACGGCCGGCGGGAAGGGGATCGGGTTCCGCCGGCAAGAACCTGCGGGACCGGGCCAGACTGGGCGATATGCGGGGGCAGGGGGATCGGCTACATTCGGTCGCCATGACAAGTCAAAAACCCTGGAAAGTGCTGCTGACCGCCCGGGCGTCGTTCGACGCCGGGGCGCAGGCACACGAGCTCTTCCGTGCCGCCGGCTGCTCCGTGACCGTCTCGGAGCCGTTCGGGCCGCTCGATGTCCCCGCGCTCACCGCGGCCCTCCACGGCTTCCACGCCGTTCTGGCGAGCTCCGACGCCTACAACGCCTCGTTCTTCGCATCGCCCGCCATCGCCGACCTCAAGATCGTGTCGCGCTGGGGCGTGGGGCTCGACTGCGTCGATCTTGCCGCGGCAACGCGGGCCGGCGTCGTGATCTGCAACACCCCCGGCCTCCTCGACGAGGCGGTGGCTGACTACGCCTGGGCGCTTCTCTTCGCCGTGGCGCGGCGGGTCGATGCCGGCCAGGATCTCCTCCGCAGTGGCGAGTGGAGCGTCGCCTGGGGGCACGATGTCCATGGCAAGACACTCGGGATCATCGGCTGCGGCCGGATCGGCAAGGCGATGGCCCGACGTGCTGTCGGCTTCGGGATGCGCGTCCTCGGCCACGACCCGCACGTCGCCAAGACGGGGAGTGAAGGGATCGAGTTTGTGGATCTCGACCGGCTCCTCGCCGAGAGCGACTTTGTCAGCCTCCATTCGGCGCTCACTCCCGAGAACCGAGGCCTCATCGGCGCAGCGCAGCTGGCGAAGATGAAGCCGACTTCGTATCTCATCAACACCGCCCGAGGGGCACTGGTCGACGAAGGGGCGCTGATCGCGGCGCTCCATCGCGGGGCGATCGCCGGGGCAGCGCTCGACGCGTTTGCCGCCGAGCCATTGCCGGTCGACAGCCCGCTGCGGCGCTGCCCGCGACTCCTGATCACGCCGCATCAGGCCTTCAATTCGGTCGAGACCGGCGAGAAGGTGAGCCTGATGGCCGCCGAGGCGATCGTCGAGTTGATGCATGGCCGGCGGCCGAAGCAAGTTGCCAATCCCGATGTCCTTGCCTCCCCCACCCTCCGGGCACCGATCCGATGAGAAGGAACCCCGTTCGGGAGAAGCTCCGTCGTGGTGAGCCGAGCATCGGAACCTGGCTTTGCCTCCCCGACCCGACGGCCGCCCGCTTGCTTGCCTGCGTCGGCTTCGATTGGCTGACGGTCGAACTCGAGCACGCGCCGGTAAACATCGAGACGGCCGTGGCGGCGTTTGGCGCCGTGGCGGCGCAAGGGGCGCTTGCGGGACTGAGTGGAGGCGTGGGGACGGTGCCGCTGGTGCGCGTTCCCTACAACACCACCGAGAACATCAAACGCGTTCTCGACAACGGTGCCTTCGGGATCGTCGTGCCGATGGTCAACTCCCGTGCCGAAGCCGAGGCGGTGGTGGCGGCGGCCCGCTACGCGCCCCTCGGCAAACGCTCCGTCGGCGGCTTCCTCCATGCCGTCAACTTCGGCACCGATCCCGGCACGTATTACGAGCGGGCCAACGACGAGATTCTCGTCGTCGTTCAGACCGAACACATCGACGCGGTCGAGCGGGCCGACGAGATTCTCTCCGTTCCCGGCATCGACGCCTTTTTCATCGGCCCCAACGACCTCCTCAAGTCGATGGGGCGAAAGCCCGCCATGGAGAGCGACGACCCGGCCTTCGTGCAGGCCCTCGCCCATCTCGTCGCCACCGGCAAAAAGCATGGGGTGGCGCCGGGCATCCATACCGCCGACGCTGCGGCTGCGAAGCGCCGCGTCGCGGAGGGCTTCCAGTTCGTGGCGGTCGCCAGCGACGTGGCGATGATGCTCGCCAAGGCTCAGGACGAGCTCGCCGCCCTTGGCCTCGGCGGAGCCGGCCAGGTCGTGCGGTATTAATGCGACGCCTCTGAGCGGTGGCTGGCCGGGGTCGCCCGTGCCCTCTCGCCGGACGTTCGCTCCGGCCTTCCAGGCCTTTGCTCACTCGGACCCGCCTGCGCTCCACCATCCACGGTTCCGCTTGTCGGCTACGCCGGCTCCAGGGCACGGGCAACCCCTCGCTGAGTCCGTCATTCTCTGCTTCAGCCCGGTAGGTCGTCCGTCGCCCCTTCCGGCCAGCGGTCGAGGGGCTCCCAGTCGAGGAGTTTCTTCGTCGGCTCGAGATCGACCATCTCGATCTCGGCCGGCCGGCTCGTCGCGTAAACGATGTGGTGCCCGGCGGGCACGGGGTGTTCCACGGCGGCCGCGAAGAAAGTGCCGGCATCGCGCGGGGAGAGATAGCAGTGGGGGCCGTGGAAGCTTGCCCCCAGTTCGTCGGCGTGGGCCCGGTCACGCGGGCACCATCCGAGCCGAACGGAGATCACCGCAGCGCCGGTGACCCGGGCGTGGATCTGACCGGCGGCCTCGAGAGCGACTTTCGTGATCGCGTACCAGCCGCGGGGGGTGAGCGGATCGCCGACGCGGATCGGCCACGGGCCCTCGTACTGCTGGACGAAGTTGACCTGGCCGGAACTGGCGAGGATCACGCGCGGCACGGCCGCAGCCTTCGCTCCCTCGATGACGTTGTGGAGCCCGAGGAGATTGTCGGGGAGGAGCCGGGCGGCGAAGTCGTCGTCGTCGGGGGTGGCGGCGAGGTGGACGAGGGCGTCGGCACCCTGGAGCACGGCGGCGACGGCCGCCGCGTCGGCGAGGTCGGCGACGATCGACTCACCGGCTGGCGACGGACAGCGATCGAAGGCGCGGACATGCCAGCCCCTTGCGAGCAACTCACGGCAGGCGGCGCGGCCGAGCCGGCCGGCGGAACCGGTGACGACGACGGTGCGTTGTGGCGAGGACGACATCGAGCAACTCCGGGGTGCGAATGGAATCCCTGCGGACGACATCGACGGCTTCGCCATCCTAGCCGCCCCTCGAGAAACTCGAGGCTGGCCGTTGGCAGGCAGCGCCGCCGGCGATCCGAATCCGCGATGCCGATCGCGGGAGACACACGGACCCTATTCCTCGGGGATCTGCACTGTACCGAGCGAAAGCCAGCCAGGGGCATCGGCATCCTGGGTCGCGTTGGCGAACCGCAACGGCTTGCCCATGGGCAGGGGATTGGGAACGCGCACGGCGAGTTTGTACGTGCCGGCGCTCACCCCGTGCACGTCGAGCGACCCGGTCCACGCCCTCGGCTCGTCGCCTGGCAGGAGCCCCCGCAACGTTCCGGAACATTCGGCAGTTCTCGCCACCCGTCCGTCAGACAGCAGGCCCCACTCCCCCTTCCAGTCGGAATAGAACGGAGCCACTCCCCGGTTGACGATCTCCAGGCGTACGGAGACCGTTCCGGCGGCCACCTCGCCGATGATCACTTTCGGGCAGTGGAAGTCGTATCCCATCCCGCGGACGATCGCTTCCGCTCGCAGCACCCGGTCTCCGTCCGGCTGCTTCCCGAACATGCCGCTATCGAGCAACCACGACGCGTGGGTCGTCTCCACGCAGGTACGGATGTCCTGGATGGCGGGATCACCGGGCCGCTCATCGAAAACCTTTCCCCACGCTTCCGGGCGGATCTCGCCGCCGATCGGCTGCGTCTTCCACTTCGCTTCGGCGTCCGCGCCGGCGGCCGCAAGCGCCGCCATGAAGAACCATTCGTCCCCATCCTTCCCGGTGTGCAATGTTGCCCAGGCGAAGGAATCGTCGTGGTAGCCGAACGGGCGGTCGGCGTTTTTCGCCTTTTGGAAGGTGTCGTCACCGGCCGGATAGCGGAGGAGCACGGGAGTGAGCTTGAACGCCTCCTCATAGGCCTCCATCACTTCGACCTGCACCGCCTTGCTGGCAAACAGCTCGACCCTCGGGTAGGTGTGCCATTCGCCCCAGGTGCCGAGGAGGCCGGCGGTGACAAACCCGAGCCGCGGGTCGCCGTCGTACTTTCTCCCGAAGGCGTTGATGAAGCTCTTCAGCGACCGTCGCAGGTTCTGGTCTTCATAGTCAGGCGTCTCCACCAGCGCCGGAGGGAAGGGATCGGTGTTGGTGTTGAGGTAGGCATGGATTTTCAGCCCGTCCTTGATGAGAAACTCTGGGATGACGCCCGTCCTGTCCGGGTACTCCAAGTAGATCCGGAGAACTGCCTGGTGACCGCGGCTGGCGATGTCGTCGAGCAGGGTCTCCAGCGGCTGCCAGTCGAAGTCGTCGTATCCCTTCACCAACGCCGAGTAGGGGAGGGTGTTGAACTCGAGCGAATGCGGAAACGAGCCGCGCACGTCGCCTGAATAGGGCACGAGGCCTTTGAGCGGATTGTCGACCGGGGCTGGCGCGGAGCCGAGCGTGTGCACTGAATCGGCCGCCATCAGCGGGGCCACGAGTGCCGTGATGACGAGCAGGCACGCCGTCAGGCCGACGCGATTCGTTGTTCCGCTTCGCATCGCACTCCTCCTCCGGGATGATTCCGCCGGACACTGCCAAGCGCTTGCCCGAAGTGTCGGGGAAATCCTACCTGCGGCCGCTTTCTTCGGTGGAGAGTCGTTTGTCAGCTGCCCTGCCGAGATCGACGGCGGTGCCGATGCTCAATCACCGATCCCCAGGTACGATTGGGACGTTCGAGGTACGGTGGAGCCTCGCGGACGTATGTTTCCACCCGTCAAGCAGGAATCCGTTTCATGCCCAGCCAGACCCATTCCGTCGCCGCGGCACTTCACAAGGCCGGGATCACGATTCCGGCGGTGCCCAAGCCGGCCGGGGCCTATGTCGGGGCGATCCGCACCGGCAACCTCGTCGTCACCTCCGGTCAGCTCCCTTGGGTCGACGGGAAGCTCCTCCATATCGGCCGGATCGGCGCCGAGGTGAGCGAAGCGGAAGGGAAGGCGTGCGCCCGGGTCTGCGCGATCAATGCCCTGGCACAGTTTCAGGCGGCCATCGGTGATCTCGAGGCGATCCGGCGGATCGTCCGCGTCGAGGGCTTCGTCCACTGTGCCCCCGGCTACCGCGGCCATCCGCGCGTCCTCGACGGCGCCTCGCACCTCTTCAACGAACTGTTCGGCGATCGCGGCATCCACACCCGCGTCGCGCTGGGCATCACCGAGATGCCCTTCGACGCCCCGGTACAGCTCGTCATCTGGGCCGAGGTTGCCTGACGGCGTGGGTCGTTTCGCTCGCGCATCATTCGTTCTGTAAGTCCTGTGTGGGCCGGCCAGATCGACACGAAGATCGTGCTCGTCGACGGCCGGACGCTCGCCCGGCTTATGATCCTCCACGATGTCGGGTGCAGCCCCGCCCAGACGTACGTCGTCAAGAAACTCGACAGCGATCACTTCGTCGAGGAGTAGCAACGACGACGGCTTCTTGATGACAACGAGCGGCAGAGTCCGCGGCGGGGGTTCCATGCCGGTCCCGAGAGGGGTATACTGACGTACACTCTTTCTGCCGTTGCTCCGTCGCGGGATCGCTCGCCATGCCTCCGCAGCGCTACTTCGTCGACGAAGCTGGAGACGGCGTCTTGTTCGGTCCGAAAGGTCGCAATCGCCTCGATGATCTGGATTCGATGCGGTTTTTCATGCTCGGCAAGGTCAGCATCGCGGACGAGACAGTGGTCGCCGATGCCTTGGCGGGGCTTCGAGAGCGTTTGCTGGCGAACCCCCTCTACGCATCAATTCCTTCGTTCCAACCCAACGCCGAGAAAACGGCAATCTTCTTTCATGCCAAAGACGATCATCCCGAGATTCGCAGCAAGGTCTTCGAGACACTCGTCGGCTTGGATTTCAAGTTCTTCGCCGTGATCAAGGACATGAGGAGTGTTCTTGCGTACGTACGGCAGAGAGAGAAGCGACAGGCCACCTACCAGTACCATCCCAACGAGCTCTACGACCTCTCCGTGCGGCAGCTCTTCCGAAAACGACTCCACCAGCACCCCTCTTGTGAGGTTGTCTTCGCGCGCCGTGGGAAATCGGATCGCACCGAGTCGCTTCGCGATCACTTGAGGGCGGCGGAAGAGCCATCACGCCGTGCCGGAAGCACTGGAGCCTCGCCGCAGATCGACGTCACGGCCGCCGATCCCCGCAAGGAGCCCTGCCTCCAAGTGACAGACTACTGCCTGTGGGCGCTGCAACGCTGCTACGAACGGTGCGAGACGAGGTTCATCGCGGCCTTGTGGCCGAAGGTATCGCTCATCCGCGATCTCGACGATATCCGCCAGCAGAACTACGGCACTTTCCTGACCAGGAAAGATCCGCCCCCCACCGAAAGCGCAATAAAAAACCGGCGGATATAGGTTTCGCTGGCCAAAGGCCCGAAACACACGGCATGGAGCCGAGTTTCATCCACCGGTTGGTGAACATTACGCCAGTGCCCCGGCACTGTCAACCGAGGAACATCCTCAGGGCCGTCGGATGGTCTAACCGCTCTCAATCGTCGTGCTATCACTCGCTACCGGGGCGATCCTTGTTGGCTTGGCCACGGCCAGGCGGCTTCCTCCAGCCAGGCCGGGCGGAGTTTGTCCGCCACAGTGTGCTCGGGAAGCAGGCTGGTGGTGCGAGCACGCTGCTGGCCATCGGCATGCCGGCAATCCTCCATCCGCAGATCGGCGACGAGTCGGCAACCTTCCCTACGCCGCGCCCATCAACGACACCGCCCCGGAGCAGTCGCTGCTCCGGGGCGGTGAAAGTCGTGTCTGCGACGCTGCTGTGGGGGCCGGGGCCGATCAGTGGGCCTTGCCGGTGGCGGGCTCGCGCTGCGGGATCCGCATGCAGTAGAAGGATCGCCAGACGAAGTAAAAGGCCACCAGAAGCATCACCACGCCGACGATGCCGGTGTAGTCGAAGGGCTTGGCGGCCCCCTCGAGATGGACGCCGTTGGCATCGACCGGATGGCGGATCTTGACCGCGATCTCCACGGCGAGGAGGCCGAAGAGGGTCGAGAACTTGATGATCGGGTTCAGGGCCACGCTCGTCGTGTCCTTGAACGGATCGCCCACCGTGTCGCCGACGACCGTGGCGTCGTGGAGCGGGGTGTTTTTTTCCTTGAGATCGACCTCGACGAGCTTCTTGGCGTTGTCCCAAGCGCCGCCGGTATTGGCCATCGAGATCGCCTGGAAGAGACCGAAGATCGCGATCGAGATGAGATACGCAACGAAGAAGTTCGGGTCGAAGAGCGCGAAGGCCAGCGTGATCGTCATCAGGGCGATGAAGATGTTCCACATCCCGCTCTGGGCATATTCGGTGCAGATCCGTACGACCGTCTTCGAGTCCTCGATGTCGGCCTCGGTCTTGTCGAGGTTCATGTTTTGCTTGATGTATTCCACCGCCCGGTAGGCGCCGGTGGTGACGGCCTGCATCGAGGCCCCGCAGAACCAGAAGATCACCGCGCCGCCGCAGATGAAGCCGAGGAGGACCGGAGCGTCGGTGAGGCTCAAGTGGAGGAGCCCCTCTTTCTTGAGCGCGAGGATGATCGAGAAGATCATCGTCGTCGCGCCGACGACAGCCGTGCCGATGAGCACCGGCTTGGCGGTCGCCTTGAAGGTGTTGCCGGCCGAGTCGTTCGCCTCGAGGTAGTGCTTCCCCTGCTCGAAGTCGGGCTTGAAGCCGAAGTCGCGCTCGATCTCCTTGGAGATCCCCGGGATGTGCTCCGTCTGGGCGAGTTCGAACACCGACTGGGCGTTGTCGGTGACCGGGCCGTAGCTGTCGACGGCGATGTTCACCGGCCCCATGCAGAGGAAGCCGAAGGCGACGAGGCCGAAGGCGAAGATCGAGGCATATTCTCCCATCACCTGATCGAGCCCCAGTTGGCTGACGATGAACGCCCCGAACATCAGCCCGGCGATCAGCATCCCCTTCCAGAAGGCGCTGAAGTAGCCGGCCACGAGGCCGGAGAGGATCGTCAGGGAGGCGCCGCCTTCGCGCGAGGCAGTCACGATCTCCTGGACGTGCTTGGAGTGGGAGCTCGTGAACACCTTCGTGAACTCGGGGATGAGCACGGCCGCGAGCGTGCCGCAGCTGATGATCGTCGCCAGCTGCCACCACAGGTTCGGGAGCCTTGTTCCTCCATCGACGGTGATGTCGCCGATGAGGAGATAGCTCATGAGATACGACATGCCGATGCAGAGGATCGAGGCGATCCAGATCAGCCGCGTGAGCGGCTCCTCGAAGTCGAACTCCTTCAGCCCCTTGTACTTCTTCTCGGAGATCGACTGGTTGAGGAAGTAGGAGGCCCCCGACATGAAGTCCATGAGGAACCGCATGAAGAAGATCCAGACGATGAGCTTCGCCTGGATGTCGGTGCTGGGAACGGCGAGGGTGATGAACGAGATCAGGGCGACGCCGGTGACCCCGTAGGTCTCGAAGCCGTCGGCCGTCGGGCCGACCGAATCGCCGGCGTTGTCGCCGGTGCAGTCGGCGATCACGCCGGGATTGCGGGGATCGTCCTCTTTGACCTTGAAGGCGATCTTCATGAGATCGGAGCCGATGTCGGCGATCTTCGTGAAGATGCCGCCGGCGATGCGGAGGGCCGAGGCCCCGAGCGACTCGCCGATCGCGAAGCCGAGGAAGCAGTAGCCGACGACGTTTCGCGGGACGAAGAGGAGGATGATCACCATCATGATCAGCTCCAGCGAAATCAGGAACAGGCCGATCGACATGCCCGCGCGGAGGGGAATATTGACGACGTCCCACGGCTCGCCGCGGAGCGAGGCGAAGGCGGTGCGGGCGTTGGCATACGTGTTGACGCGGATCCCGTACCAAGCGACCCAGAACGACCCGCCGATGCCCACGAGCGAGAAGAGGAGCACGAGGAGGAGCGTGCCGACCGGTTCCCCCTTGAGGACAAGGAAGTAGTAGGCCATTGCCGCGGCGATCAATGCGAACAGGAGCGCGAGAAACTGGGCCTGCTTGAGGAGGTACGTCTTGCAGGTCTCGAAGATGATGTCGGCCACCTTGAGCATCGATTCATGAGCCGGCAGGGCTTTGATCTGATTGCGGAGGTAGAGCGAGATGCCGAGCGTGCCGGCGATCACGAATGAGCCGTAGAGGAGGAGGTTGTGGCCACTGATCGAGCCACCGAAGAAGGTCGCCTCCTTGAGATCGGGGATGAGGAGGTCGGCTTCGCCGGCAAAGGCAGAGCCGCCGACGAGAAAGCCGCCGGCGAGGAGCGTCCAGATCGTGAGCGCCGCGGTGCCGAACAGTCGGCGGACCAGCGGAGCCGATGTGGAAACGACGGAGCGCAGCCGTGCTGTCTTCATAACATCCCCCTGAAGCAAAGAACCCCGACCCCGCCCGGGAGTGTAACGATTGACAGAAAACTGGCAACTCTTCCTGGGGGGCGATCCCCTTTGGCCGCCGCCGACGGAGACCGGGAGGAGTAGACTGCCTGGCACCGGGAATGGGGTGGGGAATCGCGGCCCGAGGCGGCGGCGCGA
>CANGGT010000090.1 GCA_947453375.1 Planctomycetaceae bacterium | reverse complement strand
GTCATGGCCGCCGTGACGGCGATGAATCTCGGCAAGGCCTGCTTCTGCCAGAAGCCGCTCACGAAGTCGATTGCCGAGGCCCGGCTGATGGGCGAGATCGCCCGCAGCCAGAAGGTGGCGACGCAGATGGGCAACCAGGGAACGGCCTCCAACTCGCTCCGCCAGACGGCGGCGTTCATCAAGGGGGGCAACCTCGGCCGCGTCAAGGAACTCCACGTCTGGACCAACCGTCCGGTGTGGCCGCAGGGGGGCGGTCGTCCCGCCGAGGCCCCGGTTCCGGAAAACCTCAACTGGGACGTGTGGCTCGGCCCCGCCGCTGTCCGCCCGTATGCCGCCGGCTACCACCCGTTCTCGTGGCGTGGCTTCTGGGACTTCGGCACCGGGGCCCTCGGCGACATGGCTTGCCACACGTTCAACATGCCGTTCATGGCCCTCAACCTCCGCGACCCCGCGAGCGTTCAGGCGCTCACCAGCGGCCACAACAAGGAGACCTATCCGAAGTGGTCGATCATCGACTTCGACTTCCCGAAACTCGGCGACCGCGAGTCGGTGAAGGTGAAGTGGTACGACGGCGGCAAACTCCCCGACCAGGCGCTGTTCGCCGGTTACAAGGGGGATGTCGAGAAGAACGACGAGGGCAAGGAGGTCGAGAAGCCCTTCAAGACCGCCTCGAGCGGAATCCTCGTCATCGGCGAGAAGGACACGCTCTACGCCCCGGGCGACTACTGCGAGAACGGTTTCAAGCTCAAGAGTGGCTCGGCCCCGGCCGAGGTGACCTATACCCAGTCCCCGGGCCACTTCGAGGAGTGGGTCAATGCCATCCGTGGCGGCCCGCAGGCGGTGTCGAACTTCCCCGACTACGCCGGCCCGCTCACCGAGACGATCCTCCTTGGCAATCTCGCCGTCTGGGCGGCCGATGGCGCCGAGGTGGCCGGCAAGAAGATCGAGTGGGACGCGGCGAAGATGGTCGCCAAGAATGCCCCGGAAGTCGATCACGTCATCCGGCCGACGGCCCGTGACGGCTGGAAGGTGCTGCGGACCGGCGGCGCCTGATCGACTCCGCGGAGGTCTCGGCCGCCGCGGTCAAGGTTTCATAGGCACCCTGTTCCCGGCCGCAACGGCCGGGAACAGGGTGTTTTTTTTCCCGGGTGACGTCCTTCCCGTGGGGGCAGGGTACGATTCCGTGATCGTGAACTCCGTCGAAAAAGGCAGCAGGAGGGGTGTGATGCGCAGGCTTCGGATGGTGGCGGCGGTCGCTTTGGGGCTCGTGCTCTGCGGATTTTCTCCCGCCCGGGCTCTGGAGCCGCTCCCGGCCGAGGTCAAGGCGGTCGAGATGGTCAAGGCACGCGGCGGTTCGGTCGATTACGGCACCGAGGGGAAGGTGACGAAGGTCGATCTCTCCGATCGTCCGGCTACCGATGCCGACATCCTCCTCCTCCAGTCGCTTCCGGGCCTCGAGTCGCTCGAACTGTGGGGCGCCGAGGTCACCAATGCCGGCATGCCAAACGTGGCGAAGCTCTCGGGCCTCAAGACGCTCGTGCTCGAGAACACCGACGTCAACGATGCCGGCCTCGCCCCGCTCGTGGGGCTCGGGAATCTCAAGGTCTTGAACCTCCGCCGCTCGAGCAACATGTCGGACGCGGCCCTGGCAACGGTGGCGAAGATGGAAGGCCTCGAGCAGCTCGTCCTCCTCTACAACAATTTCACCGACGCTGGCCTGGCGAATCTGGCTCCGCTGAAGAAGCTCCGCGTCCTCGATCTCCGTGGCTGTTCGCTCGTCACCGATGCCGGGATCGATCACGTGGCCAAGATGCCGAGCTTGGAACGGGTGAAGCTCCGTTGCCCGAGTGTCAGCGACCGTGGATTGAAGCTCCTCGCCGAGCTCCCCAAGCTCCGTGGCTTCGCCGTCGAGGACGGCCAAGTCGGGGATTCCGGGCTCGAGCCCTTTGCCGGCAGGACCGACATCGACGAGATGAACGTGATGCGGACGTTCATCGGTGCCAAGGGGCTCGCCCATGTCGCCAAGCTCTCGAAGATGAAGCGGCTCGAACTTCGCGGCACGCTCATCAACGACGATTCCCTCGTGGCCCTCTCCGATCTGGGGAATCTCGTCCTCCTCGATCTCGCCGAGACCCGCATCGGCGACGCCGGCGTGGCCCATCTCGGCAAGCTCGGCAAGCTCGCCGATCTCGATCTTTGGGACACCCGTGTCGGCGATGCCGGGATGGAGACGGTTGGCAAGCTCGCGTCGCTCACGAAGCTCTCGCTGAAGAACACCCGGGTGACCGACGCCGGGGTTGCGAGGCTCACCGGGCTGGCAAAGCTCGCCACCCTCGATCTCTCCGGGACAAAGATCACCGATGCCGCCCTCGAGACGCTCGGCAAACTGCCGGCGCTGAAGACGGTCGACGTCAGCTTCACCGGCCTCACGGAAGCTGCCGTGGCGAAGTTCCGCGAAGCCCATCCAGGCATCAAGGTGACGCGTTAGCCGTGGGTGAGCGTATCGCTTCAGCTGGGGGATAAGGGGCTTCCCGAGGATGTTCGGAGCCCGGAGGCGACGGCGATTGCGCGGCCGACGCCGGCGGTTTGACGCCCGTTGGGATGGGGGGTAAGACGAAGGTCCGTTGCAGCCCAATCCTGTCTGTTCCACGGAGATGCCGTCGATGATCCTCGGAAAGCTCTGGAAGTCCCTTGCGGCCCAGATGAACAAGATCGCCAACTTCTTCTGGACAGCCGATCCGATCGCCCAGCTCCAGTACGAGTACGACAAGGCGGTCGATCAGATGAAGGACGGCCGTGAAGGCCTGGAGAAATACCGGGCCCTCGTCGAGCGGGTGAACCGCCAAGTCGAGACCAACAAGGCCCACGTCGCCAAGCTCGAGGCCCAGGTGAAGGCCTACCTCAAGGCCGGCGAGCGGGAGACGGCGGCGAAGTTCGCCCTCGAACTCCAGAAGGCGAAGAAGGAGCTCGAGGAGAACGAATCCCAGCTCAAGCTCCACGAAACGGCCTACGGGAACAACGTCACGAAGATCGAACACGCCGTGAAGAAGCTCGAGGAGCTGAAACGGAAGATTCAGAAGTACGACGCCGAGCTGAAGATGAGCCGCGCGGAGGCGGAGCTCGCCAAGCTGGCGACCCAGTTCAACTTCGATGTCACGACCGACTTCGGCCAGATCGAGGACGTCATCCACGACAAGATCGACCTCAACCGGGCAAAGGTCCGGGTGGCCGCCGATCTCTCCGGCGAGGGGCTCGACAAGATCAAGGCCGAGCAGGCGGTCGAGAAGAGCATGGCCGACGACGCCCTGCGGCAGTTCGAGGTGGAGATGGGGATGGTCACCCCGGAGACGTCGGGCGTCACCGGGGACGAAAAGGAGATCGGCTCCGAGAAGCTCCGCCAGACGAATCGTTGAGCCGTGCCTACCGGTGCGGCGGATCGGTGTCGGCGGGCCCGTCGGCGTGGTGCCGGGGCCCGGCGAAGGGGATCCTGTCGCGTTGTTGGAGCGCGGGTGAGGAGAGCGGTCGGTCGGCGGTGGTCGTGATGGGGATGGATGGACGAGAGAACGCCGGGGGGGGGATGTGAGTACTGGTTCAGGATCGAATGGCCCGCGGACGCCGGGCAACGACCAGACCCCGGTGGCTGCCGGCCAGGGGGCAACGGCATCGGGCGGCATGGCTGCGGCTCCGTTGCCGATGGGCACCGGAGCCTCGGCCGGAACGGCCCCCGGGATGGCACTGGCCGACTGGTGTCCCCGCTGGTCGGAACGCTTGGGCGACGCCTACCTCGCCGGCACGAGTTGCATGTTCCTCCTCCACGGGAACGTCCGCGATCTCGTTCCCCTGTCGCCACCGGAAGCCACCGAAGCGGCCTGGGGGGGCGTGCCCGACTTCCTCTGCCGCGAAATCTTCGGTCGCTGGGATGTCGTCCTCGCCTATGACGTCGGCAAGGGGCTACGGCCACTGGCCGGCGCCGACGCCAACCGCCACCGGGAGATGGTCGCCTGGCTCACCGACCGGCTCGGCAACGCCGCCAACTGGCCGCGTGATCCCGACCAGGCGATCGGCGTCATCGATCAGCTCCTCGAGCGCAACCTGATCGATCCGCCCGAGAAGCGGAAACGGATCGCGATCGTCCTCGATTATGCCCAGTATCTCGCCCCGGCTGGCGACGCCGGCGCCTCGGTGAAGGGGGGGGCGGGGCGATTGGTCCGGCTCCTCGCCTGGGCCACCAATCCACTCCTGCGGCGCGTCAACGTCGCCATCGTCCTCCTTGCCGACTCGCTCTCTGAGGTCAACTCCAGGCTCGTCACCTGCCCGGCAGTAACGGCGATCGATCTTCCTCTCCCCGATGCCTCCGAACGCGAGCGGTTTGCGCTGGCGACGGCGGCGTCGGCGGGGATGCCCGAGGCGCAGCTGGACGCCGTCAAGCGGATGGCGGCGCTCTCGGGGGGGCTGTCGCTCGAGAGCCTCCGGGCGGTGGTAACGCTCTCGGCCAGGGATGGCTCGGCGCCAGACGGCCCGGAGTTCGCCGCCAAGAAGAAGGACCTCATCGAGCGATCCTGTCAGGGGCTCGTGGAATTCATCCAGCCGCGGCTCACGCTCGACGCCGTCGCCGGCCATCAGGAAGCGAAAAACCGTCTCGAATCGGATGCCCGCGCGATCAAGCGGGGGCAGTTCGAGAGCGCCCCGATGGGGTATCTGATCTGCGGCCCGGTGGGAACGGGTAAAAGCTTCATCGCCGAGTGCTATGCCGGCAGTGTCGGCATCCCCTGTGCGGTGCTGAAGAACTTCCGCAGCAAGTACGTCGGCGAGACGGAGGGCAACCTCGAGCACGCCCTCGACGTGCTCCGCAGCCTCGGACCGGTGGTGGTGATCATCGACGAGGCCGATGCCGCGCTCGGCAACCGGCAGTCGGACGGTGATTCCGGCACCTCGGCCCGCGTCTTCTCGATGATCGCCCGGCAGATGGGGGACACCCGCTACCGCGGCAAGATCGTCTGGATGCTCCTCACGAGCCGCCCCGAACTGCTCCCGATCGATCTCAAGCGTCAGGGAAGGGCCGAGGTCCACATTCCCCTCTTCTACCCGCACGATCAGGCGGAGATGGAGGCGATGTTCACGGCGATGGCCCGCAAGAGTCATGTTCGGCTCGCCCCCGGTCTCCCCGGCCCGGTCGATCTCGAACTCGGGCTCTCCGGGGCCGACATCGAGAGCGTCGTCCTCGCCGCCCGTCGGAAGGGGCTCGATCGGGCCGCCGATGCCGGGCTGCCGACCCCGGACGAGATAGCGCCCGAGGATCTCAAAAGCGCGATCGACGACTTCATGCCCTCCGCCCAGGGGCTCGAGAAGGAGATGCAGGAGATCGCGGCGGTGCTCGAATGCACCGAGAAGCGGTTTCTCCCCGACCGCTGGAAGGAGCAGGTGTCGCAGCCCGGTGGCAGGGCACGGCTTCAGGAACGACTTGCCGCCATCAAGGGCGTGATCGGCTCGTGATCGCACGCCATCCATGAACCCCCGGTCCGAAATCATCCCAGGAGATCCCACCATGTCGAAGAAAACCCCTTGGTTCGATGCCCACTCCGAGGCTCCGATGCTGGCGGAATACGCCCGCAAGCTCGACTCCTTTGTCGAGGTGGTGGCCGACGGACGCGTCGACGTCGCCGAACTCGAGGCCCAGGAGGCCCGCGTGGTGGCGCTGATGAAGGAAGTGGAGCCGCTCCTTTCCCCCGAGGCCCACGAGAAGGTGACGATGCTGCTCTGCGAGGTCACCGCCTACGATCTCATGAACACGCTCCACATGGCCCACGCCTCGCGTCCGAAGACGAAGTTCCGCGGCTGATCCGCTCCCAGTCCCTTTTCCCCTTTTTTCTCAGGCGAGGTGTCCGATGGCAGGTGGTCAACCCAAAGCTCCGTTCTGGCTGGCGGTCTGGGCGGTGATCTTCGGCTTGGTGGCCCTCGCCGCTTGGCGTGCCGGGATGTTCGGGAACGTGCTGCGTCCCGTGGCCGGAGGAGCGCAGGTCGCCGCGGGCGGTGCCGGTCCAGGGGGGAACGGGGCAGGGGGGAACGGCGGCGGCGGCGGAGTGGCCGGCGGCGGTGCGCCTCCGGCTGGCGAGGGCCCGATCTCCGAGGCCGCCGACGATTCCGTGCCGACGACCGTCAAGGAATACGCCTTCAAGCCGGCCGAGAAACTGCCGCCGGTGAAGGGGACGAGCGCTTACAAGCCGCTCGAGAACGACACCGTCCGCTTCGCCCTCAACGTCTGGGCCGGCTGGGCCCCGATCATCCACGCCAACGAGGGATTCAAGGCGGGGAAGGTCTGGCAAGCGCCGGGGGGGAAGCCGTTCAAGATCGAACTGGTCCTCATCGACAATCCGGTCACGATGCGCGACGCCTACGCCGCCGGCGAGGTCCACATCGGCTGGGCGACGCTCGACATGATCCCGCTGTTCCTCGAGGGGCTCACCGATCGCACCGGCGCCCCGAAGGACTCGCGGGTCATGCCGCGGGTCTTCCAGCAGGTCGATTTCTCCAACGGTGGTGACGGGATCGTCGTCCGCGAGGGGATCCGCACCGTCCGCGATCTTGCTGGCAAGAAACTCGTTCTCGCGCAAAACTCTCCGAGCCAGTTCTTCGCCCTCAACATGCTCGTCGCCGGCGGTCTCCAGCCCGGCGACGTCGACATGGTCTACACCGACGACGCCTTCCAGGCGGCGGCGGCCTTCAATTCCCAGAAGGAGATCGCCGGGGCGGTGTCGTGGGCTCCCGACATCTACAACCTCGCCAAGGCGAAGGGGAACCGGATGCTGATCACGACGCAGACGGCCAACCGGCTGATCGCGGACGTGTGGTTCGCCCGGGCCGACTTCGCCCAAGACCACCCCGACAAGGTCGAGGCGATCGTCCGCGGCATCTTCGATTCGATGGAAGTGCTGAAGACGGAGGAAGGGAAGGCGAAGGCCGCCGAACTGATGGCGGCCGGCTACAACATCCCCGCCACCGATACCCTCGGAATGCTCGGCGACGCCCACTCCACGAACTGGGCCGAGAACTACCAGTTTTTCATCAACCGCAACAACCCGGCCAACTTCGAGCGGATCTGGAAGCAGGCCTATCACCTCTATCGCCGTGTCGGGGCGATCACCAACCCTCCCGTCTCCTTCGATCAGGTGATGGATTTCTCGGTCATCCAGAAGCTCGCGGCCGAGCCGAAGTATGCCGAGACGCGCGACGAGTACACGAAGCCGCTGCCGCCGAAGCGGCTGGCCGATATCCGCGCCGAGAACGACGAGATCCTCACCAATACCGTCGTCATCCACTTCTTCCCCAACAGCTGGGATCTGAAGAAGCGAATCGTCCGCAAGGTCGACGGGAAGGATATCGACGAGCCCTATGACGCCAGCGTCGATCTCGTTCTCGATGAGGTGGCGACGCTCGCCAAGCAGTTCGGCGCCGCCCGGATCGTCATCGAGGGGCACACCGACTCCTCGATGAAGGGAAGGATTCCGGCCGAGGTCGTCAAGGAGCTCTCCTACCGGCGGGCCAATGCCGTCAAGGAAACGCTCGTGGAGAAGTACCAGTTCGACGACGGGCGTTTCGCCGTCGATGGTGTCGGCTGGGATCGGCCGGTCGATCCCGATCAGCCCGACAATCACTCGCTCAACCGTCGCGTCGAGATCAAGGTCTACTCCGCCGAGAAGGAGTGACTCTCGACATGACCGAGCAGACGGATTCGGCGCCTGGAGCGAAAGCAGCCGTGCGCCCCGGTGACGGCGAGGTGGCCGAAGGGCACCGGATCGCGCCGCTCCGCGGGGAGCTTTCCACGGCCGCGGCACTGTTCTGGGGCTTCACCTGCATCGCCGCTGTGGTGGCGGTGTGGTTCGTGATCACGGCCGGTCCCGCCGGCGAGCCCGAGAAGCGTTTCGTCAGTCCGACGACCCTGCCGAGCGTGAGCGAGACGTTGCAGGCCGTGCCTCGCGTGTTTGGCGAGCGGAAGCTCGTCACCAACACCCTGGTGACGCTCGAGCGGGTCTGCCTCGGCTTCGGGCTCTCCTGCCTTGTCGGGGTGCCGCTGGGGATCCTCGCCGCCTGCTTCCCGGCGCTGCGAGCGTTCCTCGCGCCGCTGATGGTCTTCGGCCGCAACATCCCGGTCGCGGCGCTCATCCCGCTGACGTTCTTCTTCTTCGGGATCGGCGAGTTCCAAAAAGTGATGTTTCTCTTCATCGCGAGCGTCGCCTTCGTCCTCTCCGACACGACCGCCGCGGTTCTCGACGTCCCCCAGCGCTATGTCGATACGGCGCTCACGCTCGGTGCCTCGCGCTGGCAGATCATCACGAAGGTCCTCGCCCCCCTCGCCGCGCCCTCGATCTTCAACTCGCTGCGGCTCCTCTTCGGTCTCGCCTTCGGCTACGTGATGCTCGCGGAGTTGGTGAAGTTCGGGACCGCCTCCGGTGGCCTCGGCGACCTCATCAACATGTCGCAGCGGCGCGGCGAACGGGAGCCGATTCTCCTGGTGCTCGTGATCATCCCGATGGTGGCGTGGGCCATCGACCGGGCCCTGTGGTGGCTGCAATCCGATCTCTTTCCCTACCGCTACGGCGGCCGGGGGCTGATCCCGCGCTTTTGCGGCTGGCTGCTCCACGGCCGGAAGACGGAGTTTCGGCCATGACCCGCGAGGCAGCCCGCGACCAGCGTCCCGACGCCCCAGGCTCCCTGCGGCCGGCTCCGGTCGATCCACCGAGTGACGGCCGCCCTGCCGCCGTCGAGTTCCGCGGCGTGACGAAGATCTACAACGAGGGGACGCCTCGCGAGGCGGTGGCGATTCAAGACGTCTCCTTCACGATCCCCGACCTGCCAGACAAGGGGGAGATCTCGACCTTCCTCGGCCCCTCGGGCTGCGGCAAGAGCACGGTGCTGCGGATGGTGGCGGGGCTCGAGCCGCAATTTCCCCCGACCCGTGGAAGCGTCCATGTCCTCGGCCGGGAGGTGGTGGGCCCGGGGGCCGACCGGGGCATGGTGTTCCAGGATTACACGAGCTTCGACAACCGCACCGTCCTCGGGAACGTCACCTTCGGCCTCGAGTGCCGGGGCGTGCCGAAGCGTCGGCGCGAGGCGGAAGGGCGCGAATGGATCGCTCGCGTGGGCCTCGACCCCCGCCGCGATGCGGCCAAGTATCCCCACGAGCTCTCCGGCGGGATGCGGCAGCGGGTGGCGATCGCCCGGACGCTCGTCCTCCGGCCGCGGATCATCCTCATGGACGAGCCGTTTGGCGCCCTCGATCCGGCCACCCGTCTCGACATGCAGGATCTCCTCGTCCGGCTGTGGCGGGAGGTGGAGGCGACGGTGATGTTCATCACGCATTCGGTCGAGGAGGCGGTCTACCTCGGCGACCGGGTTTTCGTGATGGCCACGACTCCGGGTAGGATCGCGGCCGAGATCCGCATGCCGGCCGCCGATGCACCGGCCCGCGAAACGCAGGTTGAGCCCTGGTTCCACGAGCAGGTGAACCGGCTCCAGGCCCAGCTCGAGGGGATCGAGGCCGCGGCGTCGCGGCCGGGAAAATGACCGGGAAGCTCTGACGAAGGGACACTTTTCGACGTGGGGCGCATCGGAGCCTATCTGCGGACGGCCTTCACGAGCCGCTGGAACCTGTTGTTTGCGGGGGCCGGCGTCGCGGCGGCATTCATCTCGGGCTTCCCCGGGGTGATCCTTCCGCTCGTCGCGGCCGGCGAGCTCTACTACCTCGCGAGCATGGTCACCAACGACCGCTTCCGCGACGCCGTCGACGCCCAGGCCGCGAAGGCCCGCCGCGAGGAGACGGCGATCGGCACCCGGGAAGCCTACGAGCGGCTCCTCCGCTCCCTCTCGCCGCAACTCCGGCAGCGATTCGAGCGGCTGCGGGAACGCTGCCTCCATCTGGTCGACATGGCGGGCCGGCACCGCGACACCGACTCCGGCTCGCTCGAGGCCCTCGAACGTCTCCTCTGGGGCTACCTGCGGATGCTCCACGGAGCCCAGTCGCTCTCCGAGTTCGTGGAGCACACCGACGGCGCCGGCATCCGTCGACGGATCGCCGAACTCGACCGGCGCCTCGAGAAGCTCCCCAAGGGGGATGAGCCGGAGACGGTCCGGCTCCGGGCCGTGCTCGAGGACGATCTGCGGACGACCCGCGAGCGGGCCGAGAACATCGACGATGCCCAGAAGAAGCTCGACGTCATCGTGGCCGAGGTGGAGCGCCTCGAATCGAAGATCGAGGCGATGGCCGAAGGCTCGGTGGCGAAGCGCGACGTGAGCGACATCGCCAGACGCGTCGACGAGGTGGCGGAGGGGATGAAGCGCACCGACGAGACGATGCGGCAGCTTCAGCTCCCGGCAGAGCTCGACGACCTCGAGGATCCGCCGCAGATGCTCCGCGAGAAGGCGTGACGCTGGGCGCACACGCGGCGCTTCGTGCTCGAGCGTGTCGCTTCGGGGTCGCCCGTGCCCCCAGCCGGACGCTCACTTCGGCCGGTACTTGTCGGTGTGTGTACGTCCGGTGCTTAGCTCAAACGTGGCTTCGGGGTCGCCCGTGCCCCGTCGCCGGACGCTCACTTCGGCCATCGTGGCCTCCGTTTGCTCGGAGCCTGCTTCGCTTCGCCATCCATGGCTGCGCTCGCATCCTACGCCGGCTCTCGGAGCACGGGCGACCCCTCGCTTTCAGCGCCGGTCGGTGTGCATCACGGCATCACTGTGTCGTGCTACCGACTGGCCGCCTGGACGGCGGCCCCCACGCCGGCGGGCGGAGCCCGCCCGAGCGAAAACGAGCAGGATGACTCGAGTGGAGCCCGCAGCACGCACGACCGGCCGCCTGGATGACGGCCCCCACGCCGGCGGGCGGAGCCCGCCCAAGCGAAAACGGTCAGGATGCCCGTGTGGAGCCCATATCGCTCCCGACTGGCCGCCTGGACGGCGGCCCCCACGCCGGCGGGCGGAGCCCGCCCAAGCGAAAACGGGCACGATGCCCGTGTTTCGCGTGTAGTCAGTCCAGCCAGTCCGCTTCCTCGATCCGCTCCGGCGTGTAGGTCTCGGTGACGTAGCTGATGTCCTTCGAGATCAACGACTCGACCTCGAGCTTGAAGCCGTTGGTGAGCATCGCCGCGATCTCTTTCTGCCAGGCCTTCTTCTCGGCAAACCACGGATAGGCCGCGATCTGCTTGGCCCGCTTCACGTCGGTGTCGTTGAGCGCGATCTGCACGCTCTGGGAAAGCTTGCAGCGGTCGTAGTCGCGGGAGCGGAGGCCGAGGAACTTCGCCTCCGGGATCGCCATTCGCTTCGATTCGTAGGCGAGGTTGATCGAGCCCTGCTTGAGGACGGAGTAGATGTAGTAGCCCCAGGGATCGTTGTCGAGGAGGCAGTAGATCGGGAGCTTGAGTTCGTGGTGGAGGCGATGGAGCATCCGACGGACGCCGCGGGGGGGCTGTCCGCCGCCGTGGGTCAGGAGGCAGTTGTGCTTCCGCCAGAACTTGTCCTCGTTGAAGCGACGCCAGACGGTGTCCTTCTCGACGTGGAGGATGAACTTCGCGTCGCACGATTTGAACTTGATGACGTTCGCCTCGACGATCGACGGGATGCTGTAGCCGCCGGAGCCCATCCGGGAGCAATCGATTTCGTCGCCGTCGTCGATGAGCGAGATCGGTCCCACCATGCCGCCGCGGTTGCTGGCGTAGACATGGAGCTCCTCGCGGAGGCTCTGGAGCGTCACCTCGAGATCCTCGATGATCGGATCGCACTCCTCCTGCGTGGCGAAGGTCTCCTCGCGGGTGCCCTCGATCGTGTGCTTGAGGAGGTAGTAGAGACCTCGGATGCTCGTCGACTTCTGCTGGTCGATGAGCGCCTTGCAGCCGGTGGCCACGAGAAGCGTCTGCATGTAGCTCTTGGCCTGGGAAAGGTTGAAGAGCTGGCGGCTGTTGGTCTGCCCCCCCATCTCGATGATCTTCCGCGCCTTGTTGAAGCGGACGTTGGAGAGCGTCCGGGCGGGGATTTCGAGTTGGGGGTCGCGGCGCTTGACGGCCGAATCGGCCACCCGGTTTGCCAGATCGACGATCTGGCCGAGGGTCTTTGCGTCGACCGGCGGCAGCTTGGCGGCTGGCTTCTTCGTGGCGGGGGCGGCCAGGGCGGACCCGGCGGAGGTCTTGGTGGAGGCGGAGCGTTTGGGCTTGGCGGCCATCGGCGGTACCATCGGGGGCGGCGGGCATTTCCGGGAGGGCCCGGTCGGCCGGTATCCTACTCTCGTCTCCCTGCCGGGGCACGAGCCCGGAGGCAGGGATCACGGACAGGGCCCGGATGGTGCGGTGCCACGGCGAAGGAGCAACGCGATGACCAGGATTCAGGGCACGATCGTTTCGATGGGGCTCGTGGCGGGCTGCCTGCTCGGGGCCACCGCGCCGACGCCCGTGTTCGCCCAAGGGGGGGCGGCGCTCCTCGCCAAGCCGCTCGATGAGCAGGCTCGGCCGAATCCGCTCCAGGGATTGCCGCAGGGAGCGCAGAACATGGCCCAGAACTTCGCCAACGGTGGTGCGCCCCCGGCTGGCCAACCGGCAGCTCCGGCCGCTGCCGACGGCCCCGAGGCGTCGATCATGTCGGTGAAGTACATCCCGGCGTACTTCATCACGATCCTCGCCGCCGGTCTGGGCCTGTTTGTGGCCTGCAAATTCAGCGGTCGTCGCCGCGACGTCTGACGGCCGCTGATCCGCTTCAGCAGCGGACGTCGTCGGCCCGTCCGACCGCCTTCATCGTGCGGAGGAAGTGGGGGCCGCCCTGGAGGGGCGACTCCGCCGGGGCATCGACTTTGACCCGCTCTTCAGAACGCCGCCGCAAATGCGGGGCGTGGAAGAACTCGGCGATCCGCCCCACGACCGTCTCCTGCTCCACGGCCTGAAGCTCCGGGTAGATCGGCAGGGCGAGTGTCTCGAGCGCGGCCTTCTCCGTCTCCGGGAGGTCGCCGACGCCCCAGCCGAGGTGGGCGAAGCACTTCTGGAGGTGGAGTGGCACGGGATAGTAGATCTCGGTGCCGACGCCGCACTTCGCGAGGTGGGTTCGCAGGGCGTCGCGCTGGCCACCGGCGATCCGGACGACGAACTGATTCCAGACATGGCGGCCGCGCGGTTCGTCGGTCGGCACGGTGACATGGCGATCGAGGTCGTACTCCGCGAACAGCTCGGCGTAGCGGGCGGCATTTTCCTGTCGCCCGGTGGTCCAGCTGTCGAGGTGGGGGAGCTTGACCCGCAGGACCGCGGCCTGGATCGAATCGAGGCGGCTGTTGATGCCGACGACCTGGTGGTAATAGCGAGGCTCCATTCCGTGGACCCGGAGGAGCTTGAGCTTCGCGGCGAGGTCGTCGCGCGTGGTGGTCATGAAGCCGCCGTCGCCGACGCCACCGAGATTCTTCGTCGGATAGAAGCTGAAGCAGCCGACGTCGCCGAGGCCACCGGAGCAGCGGCCGTGCCACGTTGAGAGGATCGACTGGCAGGCGTCCTCGATCACCGGGATGCCGGCGCCGTTGGCCACCGGCAGAAGCGCGTCCATGTCGGCGGTGCGGCCGAAGAGGTGGACGGGGATGATCGCCTTCGTGCGTCGGCTGATCTTCCGCTTCACGTCGGCCGGGCTGACGAGGTAGGTGTCGGGGTCGATGTCGGCGAAGATCGGTACGGCGCCGAGCCGCGTCACGGCGCTGGCCGTGGCGAAGAAGGTGTAGCTCGGCAGGATCACCTCGTCGCCGGCCTTGATGTCGAACGCCATCAGAGCGAGGAGGATCGCGTCAGAGCCGGACGCGCAGCTGATGGCGTGCGGCACACCCAGAAGCCGTGCCAGTTCGGTCTCGAGATCGGTGACGTCGGGGCCGAGGATGAACCGCCCGGAGTCACACACCCGCTCGATGGCCGCACGGATCTCGTTTCGCAACGTGGCGTACTGGCGATCGAGGGCGAGGAGCCCGACCTGCGGCAGGAATCCCTGCGTCTGGTCGGAGGCTGCCGTCTGATCGGCGGGCGTGGATGAGGGGGTGGTATTCGTGCGGATCATGATGTCCTGCTCCGGTCCTGGCCGCGTTCGGGGGGCGGGCGTCCGCCGGGGGTGCCTCAACACCCGGCCGCCCTCATCGACATGCGTTTGAGATCGTCACAATCGTCACAGCCGCTCCAATCAATCGGGCGGCGGCTTGCTCGGGCCTTTGCCGCTTGACTGACTAGGGCCCCGCCGGGGCTCGGGGCATGGAAAAGGGGGGAATAGGGGAGGTTTCCTCTCCCGGTCAAGGTCAGGGAATCGCCGGGCCCCGCGGCGTTCCCCATTCCCCCGCGTGCTTGTCGCGAACGATCGCCATGCCGGCGGCGGCGCCGAGACTTCTGGGCGGAGTGGGGGGGTGAGGCGGTCGGCGTTGGCTTGGACGGCCGGGCGATCGGGGGGATCCCCTCCGCAAGGTTTGACATCACCCCTCCAACAACCCTAGATTCCTTCTGTTTCCAGGTCGCCGTCGGCGCCGGTCTGCGTTGTCGCTAGGCCCGGGATGCCCGGAGGCGGCGAGGCTCGGCCGGACGTTTCTTCCCGATGATCACTCCGGCGGCCATTGGGGCCGTCCTCGGGGATGACCGGGACTCTGCAGGGGGAGTCGAGCGGAGTCCGGGGGCTTTTGCCCCGGGGCCGCGAGTCGGATGGCAGCCATGACGCTCATCGATCTTGGGCCGATCGCCCAAAAACTCGGCCTGCCAGTCGGCGGTGTCGATGCCGTGGTACGACTTCTCGACGAGGGGAACACCGTTCCCTTCCTCACCCGCTACCGGCGCGACCAGACCGGAGGGCTCGACGAGGTCGAGATCCGCCGGATCGCGGATGCCGTGGCGAAGGCCCGGCAGATCGCCGACCGGAAGCAGACGATCCTCCGCACGATCAAGGGGCAGGGGAAGCTCACCGAGACGCTCGAGCAGCGGATCGAGGCGGCGACGAGCACGAAGCAACTCGAAGACCTCTACCTTCCCTTCAAGCCGCGGAAGCTGTCGCTGGCAGAGATTGCCCGGCAGCGGCGACTCGAGCCCCTCGCCCGTGAAATCCTCGCCGCCGATTCTGCGGCGGCCGATCTCGACAAGCGTGCTGCCGACTTCGTCGATACCGATGGTCAGGTGGCGACGGTCGCCGATGCGCTCCTCGGTGTCGGGCACATCATCGCGGATGTGTTCGCCGAGCGGGCCGATGTCCGTCAGGCCCTGCGGGCGATCCTCTCCAAGCAGGCGCATCTCACGAGCCAGCGGGTGGAGACGGAGGGGAAGGCCCTCTCCAAGGACGAGAAGCACTACCGCGACTACTTCAAGTATTCCGAACATATCCAGCGGATCCCGCCCCACCGCGCCCTGGCGATCAATCGCGGCGAACGGGCCCGGTTGCTGAAGGTGCGGATCGAGGGTCCGATTGACGAGATGCAGGCGGCGGCCGAAGCGCTCTTGGTCGATCCGGCCCACCCCCACGCCGAGTTCCTCCGCGGCTGTGCGCGGGACTCCGTCACCCGGTTGGTGCTCCCGAGTCTCGAGCGGGAAGTCCGCCGGGAGATCACCGAATACTGCGAGGGGCATGCCGTCGCCGTGTTCGCCCGCAATCTCCGCAATCTTCTCCTCCAGCCGCCGGTCAGCGGCAAGCGTGTGCTGGCCCTCGATCCCGGATTCAAGAGTGGCTGCAAGGCGGTCGTGGTCGATGAGTGCGGGATGCCGCTGGAGCATGCCGTGCTGCCGATCATCGGCCAAAAGGAGAAGCGCGAGGCGTCTGGCGCACGGATCGTGGAACTCGTCCAGAAACATGCCGTGAATGTGATCGCCGTGGGCAACGGCACGGCCGGTCGCGAGACCGAGACGCTCGTTGCCGAGTTGGTCACCGGCCCGCTCCAGGAGACCGACGTCGCCTTCTGTGTCGTCAACGAGGCGGGGGCGAGCGTCTATTCGACGAGCGCCTACGCCCGCGAGGAGCTCCCCAACCACGAGGCCGCCGTCCGTGGGGCGGTGTCGATCGGTCGTCGCCTCCAGGACCCGCTCTCGGAGCTTGTGAAGATCGAGCCGGCGAACATCGGCGTCGGCCTCTATCAGCACGACGTCAAGGCTCGCCATCTCAACGCCTCGCTCGACGCGGTCGTGGAGAGCTGCGTCAACTACGTCGGCGTCGACGCCAACACCGCCAGCCCCGCGCTCCTCCGGTATGTCTCGGGCCTCAATCAGACGATGGCCAAGGGCTTCCAGGAATGGCGCGCGAAGAACGGCGCCTTCACGAGCCGGGCGCAGTTCCTGGAGGTGCCGGGATTCGGTGAGGCGGCCCACGTCCAAGCGGCCGGGTTCCTCAAGATCACCGGTGGCAGCAATCCCTTCGACTCCACGTGGATCCATCCCGAGAGCTACGAGGTCGCGTCAAAGGTTCTCGAGCGCCTCGGTGGCACCCCGGAGGATCTCACCAACCGGCAGCGGGCCGGAGCGCTGGCCGAAAAGGCCGCGGCCCTCGATCTACCCAGCCTCGCCGAGGAGCTCGGTGTCGGCCGGTTGCTGCTGGCCGACATCGTCGATCAGCTCGCTCGGCCGGGGCGCGATCCGCGCGAGGATCTCCCCCAGCCGTTCTTCAAGAAGGGGGTTCTCAAACTCGAGGATCTCCAACTCGGGATGGAACTCCACGGCGCCGTGCTCAACGTCGTCGACTTCGGCGCCTTCGTCGATATCGGGCTCCACGACAGCGGGATGGTGCACATCAGCCAGCTGTCGCGGAAGTTCGTCGGCGATCCGCACGACATCGTCAGCGTCGGGCAGATCGTCAAGGTGTGGGTGCTCGAGATCGACAAGAACCGTCGACGTGTCGCTCTGACGATGATCGAGCCAGGATCGCCCGACCCACGGGGCCGGGGCCCGCGCGGTCGCCGCGGCGGCCAGCAGGCCCAAGCCGAAGG
>CANGGT010000089.1 GCA_947453375.1 Planctomycetaceae bacterium | reverse complement strand
GGTCAAGGAGGTGACCAGCGGCTACATCGGCGGCAAGAATCCCAATCCCACCTACAAGCAGGTCTGCACCGGGTTGACGGGGCATGCCGAGGCGGTCGAGATCGACTACGACCCCGACCTCGTCCCGTACGAAAAGCTCCTCGAGGTGTTCTTCGCCACGCACGACCCGACGACGCTCAACCGTCAGGGGGCCGACGTGGGGACGCAGTACCGTTCCGGGGTCTTCTACCACGATGACGAGCAGAAGCAGATCGCCGAGAAGGTGATCGACAGGCTCAATGCGGCAAAGGTCTTCCCGCAGCCGATCGTCACCGAGGTGACGGAGTCCTCGACGTTCTATCCGGCCGAGGACTACCACCAGGACTACTTCGAGAACAATCCGTTCCAGCCCTACTGCCAGGCTGCCGTCTCGCCGAAGGTGGCCAAGGTTCGGAAGGTGTTCAAGGATCTCCTGAAGGAGTGACGCCTTGGGCCCCGACCTCCCCTTGCCACCGTGGCTGATGCTCCTCGTCGGTTGGGCCTTCGTCGTCGGATGTGGGCGGCCGGCGGGTGAGACACGAGGACCCGGCCCCGATCGAGCGACGGCACATGTCACGAAGGAGACCGTGTCAGCCTCCGCGGATCTCTCGGACGAGGCTCGGGCCCGGGTGGAGCGGTTCTGCGGCGACTGCCATGGCCTGCCCTCGCCGGAGAGCTTTCCGCGCGAGCAGTGGCCGAAGGAGGTCCGCCAGGGCTACGACTTCTATCTCGCCTCTCTGCGGACCGATCTCCCGCGGCCGCCGGAGGGGGAAGCCATTCGCTACTTCCAGGCATCGGCCCCCCAGCGGATCACGGTGCCCCGAGCGGCCGACCGGGTCGAACCTGCTTCGAGCGTCGACTTCGAGCCGATCGACATCCTCGCTGGGGCTGATGCCATCGATCCGGCCATCGCCCAGGTGGTCGCGATCCCGGGAAGCGAGGCCGGTGGAGCGATGCTCGGGCTGATGACCACCGATATGCGCTCCGGGGAGATTCGCCGCTGGCAACTTTCTGGAACGGGGGCCCAGGGGCAGGTCGTCGCCCGTCTTTCCCATCCCTGCCGCGTCGCCCGGGCCCAGGGGGCTGCCGAGGGGTGGTTTGTCGGGGATCTCGGGTCCTTTCTCCCCGAGGATCATGCCGCGGGCGGGGTGTTTTTCATTGCTGGCTCGAGCACGCCGGGGGCAGGGGCCGAGATCGCCGCGCAGGCGCCGGTCGCCCTCCGCCGGGGGCTGGGCCGTGTGATCGGGGCGCTTCCCTTCGACTGGGACGGCGACGGTCGGCTCGATCTGCTCGTGTCGGAGTTCGGCTGGCGGGCGAGCGGGGCACTGCGGGTCCTCCTCGGGGCCGGGGAACCGGGCGACGCCGGTCCGAAGACCCCGTTTCCCGAGGTGGTCGTCGATCCCCGGCACGGCGTCCTCGACGTTGCCATTGCCGATCTCGACGGCGACGGCCGGGAGGATGTCGTGGCGGCGTTTGCCCAGGAGCATGAGACCGTCGACGGGTGGTTTGCCCGTGGAAACGGCCAATACGAACATCGCGAACTGGTCCGGTTCCCCGAGCCTTCCTGGGGGTCGAGCGGGATCGACCTGGCCGATCTCGATGGCGATGGCGACGTCGACATCCTCCATGCCAACGGCGACACCATGGACAGCGGCCTGGCCCGGCCAACGCATGGCATCCGGGCGCTGCTCAACGATGGTGCGGCGGGGTTCCAGATCCGCGAAATTGCCCTCGTGCCCGGGGTTTCGCAGGCAAGCGCCGCTGATCTCGACGGCGACGGCGATCTCGATGTCGTCGCCACCGCCCTCCACCCCGGCGCTGCCAACGAGCCTGCCGGGACGTTCGACGCGGTTCTCTGGGTGGAACAGGGGGAGGGGGGCCGCTGGATCCCCCGGAGCATCGAGCGGGACGAGTGCCGGTATGCCGCATTCGCGCTGGCGGACGCCGATGGCGACGGGAGGATCGACATCGTCGCCGGCACGTGGCAGGCGGAAGTCACCGGCTCCTCCGCTCCCGCGCTGCGGGTGTGGCTCAACCGTCCGGCCAGCCGCTGACAGGCAAGGCCGCCGGCGGACACTTTCCCGAGCCGGGGCTTGTCTCGACGCCGACGCGGTTGGTAAGTTTCCCCTGGGTTGGGGGATTTCTGTCGGCGGACATTTTTCTGGGGATTCCCGTCCGTCCGACGTCTGTGCCACGCGACCGTTCTGACAAGACGGCACCTGCACGGGGCGAACTCTCCGCGATCCCTGCCACCTGCCTCAGCCTGCCGCGCACCACGAGCCGTCACGTTTCATTCCCGTTCCTTCATATCCTTTCCGATCCATCGCTTCCGGAGGCGATTCCCATGACGAAGGCAATGCGACCTGTTCGTCGGGCGTTCACGCTCGTCGAACTCCTGGTGGTCATCGCGATCATCGGTACGCTCGTCGGCCTGCTCCTCCCTGCCGTCCAGTCGGCTCGCGAGTCAGCCCGGCGGAGCAGCTGTAGCAACAACCTCAAGCAGTACGGCCTGGCGCTCCACAACCATCACGACACCAACGGCTATATCCCCTCGGGGGCCCCGACGGTGCCGTGGGGATCGCCGGCGCTCTCCTGGCACGCCTACGTGCTCCCGTTCCTCGAGCAGGGGGGGCTGGCCTCGAAGATCAAGTTCAACAGCGGCGGCGACGAGCGCTTCCGCGACGCCGGCGGCGGTCAGCAGGTACGGAGCGTGAAGCTGCCTGTCGCCCGCTGCCCCTCCGATCCGAGCATCACCGACCAGGATGGCTGGATCCAGTCGAGCTATTCCGGGAGCCTCGGCTCTCAGCGGACGCCGTCGAACGACGGCAGCTGCAATCAGTATCTCGGCTTCGCCGAAGTGCCCTCTGGCGGCGCCGACCATGGCAACGCCTGGAACTTCAAGGACATCTCCGGCGTCTTCTCGCGGCTGGTCACGGAGCAGAAGGGCTGTTCCTTCAACATGGTCTCCGACGGCCTGAGCAAGACGATCTTCATGGGGGAGATCCTCGCCGACTGCCACGATCATCGCGAAGGGCTGTGGAGCTTCAACGGGATGGGGAATGCCCATGCCTCGACGATCGTGCCGATCAACACCATGACCACCTGCTACGACTCGCAGGCCGAGGCGACCACGAAGCGGGTCCCGAACCCGCAGTGCTTTACGAAGAGCAACTGGAACTACTCCTGGGGCTTCCGTTCGAAGCACCCGGGCGGCGCCCAGTTCCTCTTCGGCGACGGCTCGATCCGGATGATCCAGGAAACGATCGACCACACGACCTACCAGCGGCTCGGCGGCCGTAAGGATGGCGGGACGATCGCGCTCGACGACTGATCGATGGAATGTCTTTTCGGCCTGCCGGCCGTTCAGGCCGGAGCCGGCTTCGATTGATCAGGCGATGTTCACGGCTGCCCGGGGCGGGCTTTTCCGCCTCGGGCAGCGTCGGGCTTGGGGGATGGGAGCGGTGGCGGTCGAAGTGTTCCAGACGCAGATCTCTTGTGAGTGGAGGATCGTGATGGCAGGTGGAGCAGGATTCGGGACCGGGACGCGCGGCGTAGGCCTCGCCCTCGTGTTGGTGCTCGGGGCGGTCGGCTTGGCCGGCTGCGGCGGCTCGACGATGCCGAAGATCTATCCGGCCACCGGGACGGTGACCTGGAAGGGGGAGCCGCTGGCCGATGCCACGGTCAGCTTCGTTCCTTCGGTTGGGGCGCCGAGCGACGGCAAGACCGACGCTCAGGGGAAGTTCACGATCATGACCAACGGGATGCCCGGCGCCCGTGCCGGCGCGTGCAAGGTGACGGTGAGCAAGTTCGCCGGGGCGGCGTCGTCGATGCCGTCGGCGCCGAAGCCCGAAGACATGATGAAGATGTACGAAAAGAAGAAAAAGGGAGAAGTGGAGAAGGGGGAGATCCCGGCAAAGTACGGCCGCCCCGACACCAGTGGCCTCGCCGCCGAGGTGACCACCGACGGCGCCAAGAACGTGTTCACGTTCGATCTCAAGGACTGAGCCGTCCGTCGCTGGGGGATCGTGGGCAATGGGTGAGGAACGATCCTCCGGCTCCGGATCGAAGCGACGTCGCCTCCTTTTCGGCGTGCTTGTCGTCCTCCTTGGCGTGGCGGCTTGGTGGGGGCCAGCCCTCCGCGAAGCGGCGGCGCTGTCGACGATCCGCGGCGCGATCGCCGACCACGACTGGCCCAAAGCCGAGTCGCTCCTCCGCTCCGGACTTTCCGGGGGGCAGGAGCCGACCGGGCCGCGCGCCCGGGCAGCGGCCGCCGAGCGGCAGTTTCTCCTCGGCCGCGTCTTCCGCCGCCAGCGCCGGTTTGACGAGGCCGAAGGCTGCTTCGAGGCGGCCGCTGCGTTGGGCTGGAGCGCCGAGGAGATCGACCGGCAGCGGATGCTCGCGCGGGCCCAGCTCGGGGATGTCCGCGTCGTCGAGGAGCGGATCGGCACCCTGTTGGCCGAGGGAGGCGACGACGCCTTCGCCGAGGATTGCTACGAGAGCCTGGCCGAGGGCTTCATCGGAGCGTTCCGGATGGACGACGCCCGCGAGTGCCTCGACTTCTGGTCGCGCTGGCAGCCGGGCAATCCGCTGCCGTCATTCTGGATGGGGGTGATCGAGGAACGCTACGAACGCCCCGTTATGGCCCTCGAACGGTTTGCCAAAGCCCTGGCGATGAATCCCCGCGACTACGAAACGAGAATCCGTGTCGCCCGCCTGGAGCTCGACACCGCGAAGCTCGACGAAGCCCGGCGCCACTTCCGCGAGTGCCTCGACCGGCGCCCCGACGATCCGCGGGCCGTCATCGGCCTGGCCGATTGCCTTCTTCGCGCCGGGGAGCTTTCCGCCGCACGCGACCTCTACCTCGATGCCCTCACGACCGACGTCACGAAGGAGCAGGCCGCCGCGGCGCTCACCGAGCTCGGCCAGATGGCGCTCGAGGAAGGGGACGTCGGGCGGGGGGCCGGACTGCTCGAGCAGGCGGTGAGCGTCGATCCCCGCGGCACCCGGGCGCGGCTGACCCTCGCGGGAGCGCTCCTCCGTCTCGGCGACGAGGAGGGGGCGAAGCGCGAGCGCGACACCGCCCAGCGCCTCGCGGAACGGCAACGCCGCCTGGCGACGATCACCCACGAGGCCCTCGGCAAGCCGGACGACCCCGATCTCCGAGCCGAGGCGGGGACGATTCTCCTCGACGAGGGCTTCGAGCGCGAGGGGCTCAAGTGGCTGGAGACGGCGCTTTCGATCGCTCCAACCCACGCCCCGACCCACCGCGTCCTCGCCGAGCACTATGCGGCCCTGGGAGAGACGGAGCGGGCCGGACACCACCGCGGTCTGGCGGGCGACGCTCCCCGCCCCGGGGCGGCTGCGGTCGGAGCCGGGGGGCCCACACCATGAACGGATGCCGGTGGGCCGCCGGGCTCGTCCTTGGCCTCCTCGTCGTCATGCTCGGCTGCACGCGCCCTCCGGCGGCCGTCGCCCCATCGCCGGCTCGCGATGCTGAGCGCGGCGAAGCCAAGCCCACGGAATCCAACGCTGCCGGAGTGGAGATCGACTTCGTGGAGCGGGCGGCCGACCTGGGGATCGCGTCGACCTATCGCAATGGTGGCGAATCGGATCACTGCACGATCCTCGAATCGCTCGGCGGAGGCGTGGGATGGTTTGACTTCGACCGCGACGGCTGGCTCGATCTCGTTGCCACCGGTGGCGGCGCGATCGCCGCCGATGAGGCGATCGTCGGCCGGCCGTGCACGCTGTTCCGCAGCAGAGGGGGCAAGACGTTCCACCCGGCGGCGACCGAGGCGGGAATCGCCTCGGATTCGCTCTATTCCCACGGCGTCGCCATCGGGGATCACGACAACGACGGCTTCCAGGATTTCGTCGTCACCGGATACGGGGTGCCGCAGTTCTGGCGGAACATGGGGGACGGGACGTTCGTCGCCGCTCCGTCGCCGGCCGGAGAAGACGCCCGTTGGAGTTCGAGCGCCGGCTGGGCCGATCTCAACGGCGACGGCGTGATCGATCTCTACCTCACTCGCTACGTGAATTGGTCGTTCGCCAACCATCCCCGCTGCGGGCCGTCGGCGACCGTTCGCGACATCTGTCCGCCGCGGTCGTTCGAGGGGCTGCCCGACACGGTCTGTCTCGGCAACGGCGACGGGACGTTTACCGATGCCTCGGCTGCGGCCGGGTTGCGCATCGATGGCAAGGGGCTGGGGGTGCTGCTGGCCGATCTCGATGTCGACGGCGACGTCGATATCTATGTCGCCAACGACACCACCGACAATTTTCTCTACGTCAACGACGGGGAGGCCCATCTGACGGAGAGCGGGCTCGTCAGCGGCACGGCCCTCGACGATCAGGGGGTGCCCAACGGGAGCATGGGGATCGACCTGTGCGACTTCAACCGCGACGGGCTCCCCGACGTGTGGGTGACGAACTTCGAGCGCGAGTGGTTTGCCCTCTACCGCAACGAAGGGCGCGGCTACTTCCTCCATGTCAGCCGCCGCTACGGCATCACCGACATCGGCGGTCTGTTTGTCGGCTTCGGGACGGCGTGCGACGATTTCGACGCTGACGGCTGGGTCGACATCGTCGTCACCGACGGCCATGTCATCAAATACCCAGATGCCTCTCCCCTCTTCCAGGAGCCGCTCGTCCTCTGCTTCGACGGCGACCGCTTCCGCCGCGGCCACGCCCGACCGGGGTCGTATTTCGCCACGCCCCACATGGGCCGGGGGCTTGCCAGCGGTGACTACGACGGCGACGGCGACCTCGACTTGGCCATCTCGCACGTCGAAGCCCCGCTCGTCGTTCTCGAAAACCGCTTCCCCCAGGCGGGCCGGTCGATCCTCGTCCAACTTGTGGGAACGGTTTCGAACCGCGACGCGGTCGGCGCCCGGCTCGAGGTCCTCGGTGGCGACGGCCCCTCTCCTGCGCTCCAGGTCACCGGCGGGGGAAGCTATCTCTCCCACAGCGACCGCCGGCTTCACGTCGTCCTCCCCCGGGCGGCCCGCGACGGGGCGCACCGGCTCCGCGTCCTTTGGCCCTCGGGCGTCGTCCAGGAGGTCGAGCTGACCGGAGCCGAGCGGGAGATCAGGATCGTCGAGGACGGTGCGGTGCCCGCAGTTGCTCCGGGCACGGTCGAGGGGGACGCACCGTGACTGCGACTCCGCTGAACGATTCCCGTTCCACGCGACTCCGCCTCGGATGCCTTGTCGGCGGGCTCGCGGTGCTCGCCGTGGCGCTGGCTGCCGGAGGATGGTGGAGCGGGCTCGGTCGGCGAGCCGAGGCGGGGTCGCCGGCGAACGGGGCCCTGGCCACCGAAGCCTGGGAAGCGATCGATCGGCAGGATGCGGCGGCGGCGAGGAAGGCGATCCGCAGCCTCAGGGAACGGGGGGCGGCGGGACTGGCCGGGGTCGTTCAGGCCAGGCTGCTCGTTGCTCGCGGCTTCTCCCGTCCCGCGCTCGATCTCCTCGCCGCGCTTCCCGCCGATGCTCCTGGAGCGGACGATGCCGATCTTTCCCGGTTCATCCACCTCGTCCGTGGCGAAGCCGCCTACCGCCTTCGACTCTATCCGCTTGCGGAACGGGAGCTGACGGCCGTTCTCGCGGCGACGCCCGATTCGGTCGACGCCCACCGGCTCCTCGCGGCAATGACCTACGACGCCGGCGTGATCCCTGCGGCCATCGAACACCTCGAGGCGACGGCGCGACTGGCTCCCGACGATCCCCGCCCCCATCGGCTCCTTGGCCTCATCCACAACGACTACGAGCGCTACCCAGAGGCGGTCGAGCACTATGAGGAGAGCCTGCGGCGCTCCCCCGATCAGACCGATCGCGACGAGGTGCTCGTTGAACTCGTCGGGAGCCTCGTGAAGCTCCATCGCCACCGCGAGGCGCTCGCCGAGCTCGACAGGCTCGCGGGCGGCGACGACGCCGATCTCCTCCGTGCCGAATGCCTCCTGGCGATCGGCGATCGCGGGGCCGCCCGGGGAATCGTCAACCGCATCCTCGAAATCTCCCCGGACGATCTCGGGGCCCTCGTCCTCGAAGGCTCGATCGATCTCGAGGACGGCCATCCGGAAGCCGCTCTCGGCGCGCTCGAGCGTGGGGTCGCCAGGTATCCCAAGGACTACCTCGCCCGCCTCAAGCTCGCGCAGGCCTATGCCGGGTGTGGCCGCGAGGCCGACGCCGACGCGGCCCGGGCCGAGGCGGAGCGGATTCGAGCGCTGCGCCGCACGTTTGCCGACCTCCACCAGGATGCGTGGGTGAGCCCGGGGGATGCCGACGTCCGCCGGCGCCTGGCCAAGATGGCCGCCGACCTCGACCGCCCCGATCTCGAGCAGGTATGGCTCGAGGCCGCGGCCGCTGTCGAGGCGGGGCGGATGCCGGCCACGAATCGGGAGTGAGTGAGGCGGCGCCGATCAGGCGTCGGCGTATTTCACGACCAGTTCGCCGGCTTCGACCGGCGTGCCCGGGGCGACGAGGACTTCCGCGATCTTGCCGTCCCGTTCGGCGTAGACCGTCGTCTCCATCTTCATCGCCTCGAGGCTGAGGAGCTTCTGGCCGCGGGTGACGACGTCGCCCGCTTGCACCGCCACCGTGACGATCAATCCCGGCATCGGTGAGCCGACCTCGCGGGCATCGCCGACGACCGCCTTCGGGCGCCGCTGCACCTTCGCTTCGAGACTGCGATCGGCCACCGACACGCTCCGCGGCTGGCCGTTGAGCTCGAAGAACACCGTCCGCGTTCCATCGGCGTGCGGCTCACCCACCGTCAGCAACCGGATGACGAGCGTCTTGCCCGGTTCGATGTCGACGGCCAGTTCCTCCCCCGGCTTGGGACCCTCGAGGAACGCAGGCGTGGGGAGGACGCTGACGTCCCCATGCTTCGAACGGTGCTGAGCGAAATCCTGGAAGACCCGCGGGTAGAGGAGCCACGAGAGGACCTCCTGATGGGTCGCCGGCAAGCCGGTGATCTCCGCCACCTTCTTCTCGGCCGCCTTGAAATCGGCCGGGGGGAGCGATTCGCCGGGGCGGCCGGTGACGAGTTCGCCGGGGCGGACGATCCGCCGCACGACCGCCTCAGGGAAGCCTCCCGGGGGCTGGCCCATCCGGCCGGACAGCAGATCAACGACCGACTCGGGGAAGGCCATCTCGCGGGAATCGGAAAGAAGGTCGGAGGCGTGGAGGCCGTTGGTCACGAGGAGCAGCGCGAGATCGCCCACCGCCTTGCTCGTCGGCGTCACCTTGACGATGTCGCCGAGAAGTGTGTTGACGTCGGCGTAGGCGCGGCAGACATCCTCCCAGCGGTCGGCGAGCCCGAGGGCCTTCGCCTGTTCGAGGAGATTCGTGAACTGCCCCCCCGGCATCTCGTGCAGGTAGAGATCGGCGTCGGGGGCCTTCATTCCGCATTCGAAGGCGGTGTAGTGCTCGCGAACGGCCGACCAATACCGGGCCAGGTGCCGCAGTGGCTCGGGATCGAGGCCGGTGTCGAGCGGGGTGTGGCGGACGGCCTCGACCAGCGCGTTGAGGTTCGGCTGGCTCGTGAGGCCTGCAAACGGGGCCATCGCCGCGTCGACGATGCTCACGCCGTTGCGGGCCGCCTCGAGTTCGCTGGCCAGCGCCGCGGCGGAGGTGTCGTGGGTGTGAAAGTGGATCGGAATCCCGACGGCCTCGCGAAGCGCCTTGACGAGGGTCGCGGCTGCATAGGGCTTGCACAGCCCGGCCATGTCCTTGACGGCGAGCATGTGGGCGCCGCGCTTCTCGAGTTGCCGGGCGAGATCGACGTAGTAGGCGAGCGAGAACTTCTTTCGCGCCGGATCGAGGACGTCGCCGGTGTAGCAGATCGCCGCTTCGCAGATGCCGCCGGCGTCGCGGACAGCATCCATCGCCACCTGCATGTTCGGTACCCAATTGAGCGGGTCGAACACCCGGAAGACGTCGATCCCGGCGGCCGCCGATTCCTTCACGAACGCCGTGACGACGTTGTCGGGATAGTTCGTGTAGCCGACGGCGTTGCTCGCCCGGAGGAGCATCTGGAAGAGGATGTTCGGGATCCGCTCCCGGAGGCTGGCAAGACGCTCCCAGGGATCTTCTTTGAGAAACCGCATCGAGGTGTCGAACGTCGCCCCGCCCCACATCTCGAGCGAAAACAGCCCCGGTGCCATCCGGGCGTACGCATCGGCGATCGCGAGCATGTCGAAGGAGCGCATCCGCGTGGCGAGGAGCGACTGATGTGCGTCGCGCATCGTCGTGTCGGTCACCATCAGGCCCTTTTGGTCGCGGACCCAGGCGGCAAACTTTTCCGGGCCGAGTTCCCGGAGCTTCGTCTTCGTTCCCGCAGGCGGCGTCGAGAGCCGGTCAAACTCGGGGATTGGCGCGGAGGTGCGCCGGGCCGCGGCCGGCCGCCCCTTCACGAGCGGATTGCCGTTGACGATCGTATCGGCGAGGTATTCGAGGAGCCGGGTCGCCCGGTCGCGGCGGATGGGGAAATCGAACAGCGCCGGAGTTTCGTCGATGAACCGGGTCGTGCAGCGGCCGGCGAGAAACTCGGGGTGGGTGACGAGGTTGATGAGGAACGGGATGTTCGTCTTCACGCCGCGAACGCGGAACTCCTGCAAGCAGCGCTCGATGTGGCCGGCAGCCTCGTCGAGCGACAGTCCGCGCGCCGTCACCTTCACGAGGAGGGAATCGAAGTAGGGGGTGACGACGGCGCCGGAGAAGGCGGTGCCGGCGTCGAGGCGGATCCCCATGCCGCTGGCGGAGCGGTAGGCGGTCATCCGCCCGTAATCGGGGAGGAAGCGGTTCTCGGGGTCTTCCGTCGTGACGCGGCACTGGATCGCCGTCCCCATCGAGCCGATCGCGTCCTGGTTGCCGAGGCCGATCTGCGGATCGCTGAGGCGGTAGCCTTCGGCGACACGGATCTGCCGGCGGACGATGTCGATCCCGGTGATCTCCTCGGTGACGGTGTGCTCGACCTGAATGCGCGGGTTGACCTCGATGAAATAGAACCGGCCGGTGTCGGTGTCGACGAGGAATTCGACCGTCCCGGCGTTCTCGTAGCGGGCCGTCCGGCCGATCGCCAGGGCGGCGTCGCAGATCTCCTTTCGCATGCCGGGATCGAGATTCGGCGCGGGGGCCACCTCCACCACCTTCTGGTGCCGGCGCTGCACCGAGCAGTCGCGTTCGAACAGGTGCACAAGTCCCCCGTGCATGTCGCCGAGGAGCTGGACCTCGATGTGGCGGGCGTGCTGGATGAACTTCTCGACGAACACCTTCGCGCTGCCGAAGGCCGTCTGGCTCTCGCGCTGGGCGCTCTCGAGCGCCACGGCAAGCTCGTCTTCCCCGCGGACGACCCGCATCCCGCGGCCGCCTCCGCCATGCGCCGCCTTGATCATCACCGGCCAGCCGAGTTCCTTGGCGATCCGCAGCGCCTCGGCCTGGCTCGTCACCGGCTGCGAGCTGCCGGCGAGGATCGGCACCCCGGCACGCTTGGCGAGGTCGCGGGCGGCGGTCTTGTCGCCGAGCGTCTCGAGGAGTTCCACGCGTGGGCCGACGAACGTGATCCCCGCCGCCAGGCAGGCCGCGGCAAACTCGGGGTTCTCCGAGAGGAAGCCGTAGCCCGGGTGGATCGCGTCGACGCCGTGCGCCTTGGCCAGCGCCACGATCCCCGCGAAGTCGAGATAGGAGCGGATCGGCTCGCCGGCACGACCAACGAGATACGACTCGTCTGCCTTGAAGCGGTGGAGGGCAAACCGGTCCTCGTGGGCATAGATCGCCACGGTGCGGATCCCCAACTCGTGGGCCGAGCGGAAGACGCGGATGGCGATCTCGGAGCGGTTGGCGACCAGCAGCTTCTTGATCGGGCGGACCATGTCGATTCCTGCGTAACGGGGGGGCGGCGGGGAAACGGCCTGAAACGGTGGCCAAAAACCGGGGTCAAAAACCCAGACTGTACGTCCCTCGAGCGGTCAGCGGGAAGGGCCGGCCCCGTTTTCCTGGGCGTAACTCGGGCGGAGGTAGTCGGGAGCGAGTTCCGCCGGCGACCCGCTCGCCCCGGCTGCCAGGAGCCGCAAGCCGAGCCGCCCTGCCACCGCGGCCGAGGGAAGGCGAGCTGCCCCGGCGGTGGGGCGGAGGTCCCCCCGGGCCGCCACGAGAGCCGCCACCGCGTCGAGGTCGAGCCCGGGGCCTGAGAGCGTCGCGCCCGGGGGAAGCTTCGCCACCCACGTGTCGATCGGGACGAGCACGCCCCCGTCTGTCTGCCAGCCGGTCGGGGCGGCCGGGACGGGGTGGAGGGTGGCCGCGAACAGGTCGCCACGGCCGGCGTCGTAGACGACATGGATCGGCTCCTCGCCTCCCACGCTCGCGCCGATGACCTCGAATCCCGACACCCCCACGATCTTCATGCCGCCGGCCCAGGCGATCCCCTTTGCCGCGGCAATGCCAACCCGCAGCCCCGTGAACGAGCCCGGACCGCGGTTCACCACCACGAGGTCGGCGTCGGCGACGCTCCACCCCAAATCGGCCGTGGCCTCCGCCAGGGCCGCGGCGATCCGCCGGGCATGGGCCTGGGCCGGAGCGAAGCAAACCTCGCGCATCCGCTCGCCGTCGAGGGCGGCGACGCTGCCCGACGGCAGGGAGGTGTCGATGGCGACCGTCTTCATGGAATCAGCTCCGGGGGGGACGCACGCTGCTTGACCGTGGTAGCAAACCCCCTTAGTCTGACGGGGATTCACCGGTTTTGTGGGGCGAGTTGCCGGGCTTTGCCGACCATGATCGCCGCCCGCTCCCGGGCGGCGGATGGTGCATCGGATCGGTCCGATCCGTCTGATTCTTGAGGCGCTGCCCCAGAGGGTGGCACAGCGGGGGTGGAGTTGGCGTGAAGCGGGCGATCATCAGCGACATCCACGGCAACCTCGAGGCGCTTCAGGCGGTCCTCGCCGACATCGATCGGCAGAAGGTCGATTCGATCACCTGCCTCGGCGACATCGTCGGCTACGGGCCGAATCCTTGCGAGTGTGCCCGGCTCGTTCGCGACCGCTGCTCGCTTGTGATCCTCGGCAATCATGACCAGGGGGCCCTCTTCGATCCCGACGGCTTCAATGTCGGTGCCGAGCGGGCGATCCGCTGGACGCGTTCGCAGCTCGAACACCACGACGCCATGCCGAAGAACTCGGCTGACAGGCTGATGGACTGGCTGGGGGAGCTGCCGCGGACGCACGCCGAGGGGAATCTCCTCTTCGTCCATGGATCGGCCCGCCGTCCGCTCGACGAATATGTCTTCCCCGAGGATATCTATAACCCGCTGAAGATGGAGCACATCTTCGAGCTCGTCGGCCGGTATTGCTTCCAGGGGCACACCCACATTCCCGGCGTGTTCACCGTGGCGCCGCAGTTCGAGGCCCCGGAGATCAGCCTGACGGACGAGGAATGGCGGCGGACGCTCCCGGGGCCGAAGGCGATGGTGAACGTCGGCTCGGTGGGCCAGCCACGCGACCTCGATTCCCGCGCCAGCTACGTGATCCTCGAGACCGGGCATGCCGACGACGATGTTGTCGTCCGCTTCCGCCGAATCCGCTATCCCGCGGATGTCACCTGCAAGAAGATCTACGCGGTCGCCGATCTCGACAATTATCTCGGTGACCGGCTCCTCGTCGGCCGCTGATATCCCCTCGAGCCGTCATCTTGGCGGCTGGGCTGTCGCAGCCGCTGTCGCGTTCTGTCCGTCCGGGGCCGCCTTCATCCCGACTCCCGGGGATTCAGCCGGCGGCTGGTATACTCCGAGGTCTCGGTGGAAGGTCGCGGTCTGCGGCCCTCCGGCCCCGGGTGGCGCTTCCCCGCCGCACGCTCAGGGCCTGGATCAGTCGGCGGCAGCGGTCGATGCGGCACGGATCCCGTGCTGCGGCCGGAGTGGTTCCTTCCGGGGAGCCCGGTGGGCGGTGAATCGCCCGAGGAGATCATGGAACGCCGTCACGTTCAATTCGCCCTCATCGCCTTCGCCATCATTTTCGGCAGTCAGCTCCTCCAAACGTGGCTCTTCCCCCGCCCGCCGGCCGAGCCGCGGGATGAAGAACCAAAGATCGCCGCCGCCAAGGAAGCCGTTGGTGCCGATGGAGCGGCCGGCGCGGCGGAGAAGCCGGAGGACAACGTCATGGCCGGAGGCGCCTCCGACGTCGGCGTTGGCATGGCCGACGCGGCCGCCGAGCCGGCCGAGGCCTCGGCCCCGCGCACCCGCCATTCCCTCGGCTCGCTCGACCCGACGGCCGCTCCCCAAGTGCTCTACACGCTCACCAGTCGCGGCGCGGCGGTGGAGCGGATCGAGTTGGCCGGCGAACGCTATCACGATCAGGACGACTGGCGCGGGTCGATGGGGCACCTGGCCGTGGCGCCGGTGGCGGGAGGGTGCCGCATCGGCGTCGTCGGCGCGGGGACGCCGGCCCAGCTGGCCGGGCTCGCCGTCGGGGATGTCATCGAACGGGTCGGCGGTGTGGCGGTGACCGATGCTACGGCGCTCGATCGGGCCCTCGACGGGACGAAGCCGGGGGGGACGATTGCCGTTGACTATCGGCGCGGCGATGCCGCTTCGTCGTGCGAGGTGCATCTCGATCGTCGGCCACTCGAGGTCGTCCGGCCTGAATATCTCGCCGCGCCTGTGGAGAATCCCGACGCCGATCCGGCCGATCCGCTCTCCTTCCGACTGTCGCTGGAATCGGTCGATGGCCGGTCGCGTCGCGAGCCGCTCGACGAGCTTCCGGGCTTGGGCCTCGTCGACCGCGATTGGACGGCCGAACCGCTCGCGGCAGGGGAGGGTGTGCGGTTCAGCACTCGGCTCCCCGGCGGGCTCTCCGTCGCCAAGGAATACCGTCTCGTCCCCGGCGTCGATGGCGGTCCGGCGACGCTCGATCTCGTCGTCGAGTTCGCTGCCGACAAGCCGACGACGGTCGAATACGCCCTCGACGGCCCGACCGGGCTGCCGACGGAAGGATGGTGGTACACCGCCCGCGTCGCCCGCGATTGGGGGACGCTTGCCGTCCGCGACGTGGCGATGCGTTTCGCCGGCGAGCGGTCGGCGATCATCAGCGGCCTGAAGATCGCCGACAACAAGCTCGAGCATCCGGCCACGTCCGTCCGTGACGGCAAACCGTTGTCGTTCGCCGGCGTTGATGCCCTCTACTTCGCTGCGGCGCTGATCCCCGCCACCGATGGCGAAATCCCCGAGCTCGCCGAGGTTCGTCCGATCGCCGTCGGCGACGTTCCCGGGGCGACGAAGAAGAAGCTCGTCGATGTCACGGCCCGGATCGTCTCCCGGCCGATCGAGCTCGAGCCGGGGAAGCCGGTTCGCCACCGCTATGGAATCTTCGCCGGGCCGAAGAAGCCCGACCTCCTCGCCCGTCATGGGGCGCAGGCGGCGGCCATGGACGACCTCGTCTACTACGGCTGGTTCGGCTGGGTCGCCCGGCCGATGATCGCCATCCTCCATGCCCTCCATGCCGTGATCGGCAATTACGGGATCGCGATCCTCCTCCTCACCGTCATGGTGCGCGGGGCGATGTTCCCGGTGAGCCGGAAGCAGGCGCTCTCGACGCAGAAGATGCAGGCTCTCCAGCCCGAGATGAAGGCGATCGCCGAGAAGTACAAGGACGACCCGGCCAAGCGGACGCAGGCGACGCAGGAGCTGTGGAAGAAGCACGACCACAACCCGGTCGGCGGCTGCCTGCCGGTGTTCATCCAGATCCCGATCTTCATGGGGCTCTACCGGTCGCTGGCCACCGACGTCGAACTCCGGCAGGCGCCCCTGTTCAGCTCGGCGATCCGCTGGTGCTCGAATCTCGCCGCTCCCGACATGTTCTGGGATTGGTCGAATCTTCTCCCGCCGTTCCTGACGGCGCCGGAGGGCTATCTCGGACCGTTCCTCAACCTGTTTCCCCTCGCGACGATTGCCCTGTTCATCTGGCAGCAGCACCTCTTCATGCCGCCGGCGGTCGACGAGCAGTCGCAGGTCCAGCAGCAGGTGATGAAGTACATGATGTTCTTCATGGCGGTGATGTTCTTCAAGGTGCCCTGTGGCCTCTGTCTCTACTTCATCGCTTCGAGCCTGTGGGGGATCGCCGAGCGGCTCTTGCTCCCGACGGCGGCCCCGGTGACCGGCGCCGTGGCGGGGGGAGGGGGCGGCAGCACGGGCGCCGGCCGACGGATCATCGACGTCCCTTTCTTCTCCACCGGCGGAAAAGCCGAGGCCAATGGCGCTGCCCATGGTGGCGAAGCGGAACGGAAGCGCCGTCAGGCGCGGAAGAAGCGCTGAGAAGTTCTTCGGGTCCCGGCGTGAACGGCAGGTGACCGATGTGGGAGCCGGATGACCTGATCGTCGCCCCCGCCACGGTGCCGGGCCGGGGTGTCCGCGCGATTGTCAGGCTCTCGGGCGAAGGGCTCGACGGGCTGCTCGAGGAACTCTTCGTCCTTGCTGATCCGCTCCCTGACGTAACGCGGAGTCTTTCCGCCACGCTCCGCCCCGATCGGCTCGGTGGCGAATGGGGTGCGATCACCGTCGGGATCCTCCGTTGGCCTGGCCCTGGTGGCCCGACCGGCGGGCCGCTTGCCGAGTTGCAACTCCCCTGCTCGCAACCGCTGCTCGAGGCAATCGTCGGCGAGGCCTGTCGCTTCGGGGCCCGGCTGGCCCGGGGGGGGGAGTTCACGCTCCGCGCTTTCCTGGCCGGCAAGCTCGATCTCCTCCAGGCCGAAGCGGTGCTCGCCGTCGTCGATGCCCGTTCTCCCGGCGAGCTTTCGCAAGCCCTCGATCGGCTCGCCGGCGGGGTCGGCCTGGATCTCCAGGCCATCCGCGAGCGGCTCCTCGACCTAACGGCCGACGTCGAGGCGGCGATCGATTTTGCCGACGAGCGCAGCCCCGACAGCCTCGGGGAAACAAGCGCGAGCGTCTGGGGGGG
>CANGGT010000088.1 GCA_947453375.1 Planctomycetaceae bacterium | reverse complement strand
GCGAAGTTCGTTACCTCCACCAGTGGTACCCAATACTTCTTGACGCTCACGCTGAGCAGCATCAATGCCGCCCCGACGGTGGGCAAGGCAGACGTGCTTTCGAGTTTCTATTTCAACATTGCCGACCCCGAAACCGCTGTCCGGCCTGTGCTCACCCTCGTCTCGGGCACCGGTCAGGCCTACCAAGTCCACAAGACTGCTGACGGCGGTGACCAACCGTTCATGTGGTCACCGGCGACGAAGCAGTGGACATCGGGCACCGGTTCGTCGGACCTGATTGCAGACGACAAGTGGGAACAAGGCTGGCAGTTCAAGACGATCTCTAGCCCACCGCCGGTCTATCCGGGCTTGGGCTTTGGCATGGGTACGGTGGGGAACTCCAACATCGCAGCGTTTGTTCCGGGTGCGACCGCGGAAAGCCAGTTCGACCCCAAGTGGGTCAGCGGTGAAAAGCCATCCAAGCCCGGGCAGCTCGATGGCGAATCGATGATCAATCTCGGTATCTACAGCGCGGGGGCCCTGGGAAACTCCAATCCGGATGGCGGATTGGCGGGCCACTACCTGGTCCGCAATCAGGCGGTGTTCACGTTCCTGAGCAGTAAAGACCTCGACAACATCGATGGGTCTTGGATCCAGGGGAACGTGACGTTCGGCTTCGGCACGAACCCGGAAACGGTCTTTCTCCCCGAACCAGGGACCCTGCCAATGCTCGCTAGCGCCGGGCTCTTCGCCTTCGGGTGGGTGGCCCGCCGCAGGACAAGGCGCGGAGACAGCGGATCACCTCCGCAAGCATTCCCGCAAGCATTCCCGCAAGCGACACAACCCTGAACCCAGGGGCCCCTGCCCCACAGATCATCGCGCGCGCCGGGAATCCGGCCGGTGGCCTGCGGGCTGCCGGCGAATCCTGTCGCCATCAGATTCGGAAGACGATTGCCCGGCACCGCGTTCGCGGGGCTTGGGTTACGGAGGCCGATGTGGATGGACTGCCTGGAAAGCGGTCTGTTCACGACAGTTGTTTTACCGTTACCCCATGTCGCCATGGCTGGCGCGAGATCCCGGAGCGCCCAGCCATGCCGATCGCAGTCCGCCTGTTCCTTTGCCGTTCCGTTGCGTTCCGAATCATCGCCGCGGCCTGTGCCACGGCGGGGCTTCTTACCGCGACATGCGCCGCGTCGACCGTCACCTACAACGACGTCGGGCGCTCCTCCATCGGCACGCTCTTGAAGGTATCGGCGATTCTCACCACGTCGGGCTCCTCCCTGACGATCGCCTTGCGGAGCTATGGAGCGCCGACGGTGGCCAAGGCGGACGTGCTCTCGAGCTTCTATTTCAACCTTGCCGATCCCATCACCGGCCTCCGCCCGACGCTCACGTACGTTTCGGGAACGGGCCAGGCGTACGAGGTCCACAGCGGCGCGAACAACGACACACCGGTCGCCTGGTCACCGCAGATGTGGTCGACAACGGGCGACAGCGCGAAGCTCGCGTCGAATCTCCAGGCGGTGAAGAAGTTTGACGAGGGCTGGCAGTTCAAGGTGCTCAATCCGCCGCCGGGCTATCCCGGGCTCGGCTTCGGTATCGGCACGGTCGCGAACCCTGACATCGCCTCGTTCATTCCCGGTATGGAGGGCAGCTTCGACGCCAAGGTGGTGCGCGGAAGCGAAGATGGGTCGGCGATCAATCTCGGCATCTACAGCCCTGGCACCGGCACCGACATCGACCCCCGCCGCGGCCTCGACGGCGCCCGGCTCGTCCGTGGCGAGGCGGTCTTTCGCTTCATGAGCGACACCAATCTCGACACGCTCAAGCTCCAGGAGAACGCCGTGTTCGGATTCGGTACGAACCCCGACTCCGTCATGCTTCCGGAGCCGGGCACACTGCCGATGCTGGCCAGCGCCGGCCTCTTGACCCTCGGGTGGGTGGCATGCCGCAGGATGCGGTGCGGGGCCGGCGCCTGACGGCCAAACAGGCGGTGGATAGCGTGCCCGCCGCGCCGGTTCGGTCAGGGTTAAGCTTTTCCGCGGACAGCGAGCGACGCGGGCAGCGGCTCAAGCGTCGTAGTAGAGGCAAAACTCGTACGGGTGGGGGCGGAGGCGCATCGGGGCGATCTCCTCCTCGCGCTTGTGCTTCACCCAGTGCTCGAGGACGTCGGGGGTGAAGACGTCTCCCCGGAGGAGGAAGTCGTGGTCGGCCTCGAGGGCCGCAAGCGCCTCCTCGAGCGACCCCGGTGCCCGCGGCACCTTCTTGAACTCCTCCGCCGGGAGATCGTAGATGTCGCGGTCGAGGGGCTCGCCGGGGTGGAGCTTGTTTTGGATGCCGTCGATCGCCGCCAGGAGGATCGCCGAGAAGGCGAAGTAGGGATTGCAGGTCGGATCGGGGCAGCGAAACTCGACCCGCTTCGTCCGCGGATTGGTCGAGTACATCGGGATCCGGCAGGCCGCGGAGCGGTTGCGCTGGGAGTAGGCGAGATTCACCGGCGCCTCGTAGCCGGGGACGAGCCGCTTGTAGCTGTTCGTCGTCGGATTGGTGAGGGCGAGGAGCGCCGGGGCATGGCGGAGGATGCCGCCGATCGCCAACAACGCCATCTCGGAGAGCCCCGCGTATCCGGTGCCGGCAAACAGCGGTTGGCTGTCCCGCCACAGCGAGAGGTGGACGTGCATCCCCGAGCCGTTGTCGCCATGGATCGGCTTCGGCATGAACGTCGCCGTCTTCCCGTTGCGGCGGGCGACGTTCTTGACGATGTATTTGTAGAGGCAGACCTGATCGGCCATCCGCACCAGTTCCTGGTAGCGCATGTCGATCTCGCACTGCCCCGCGGTGGCCACCTCGTGATGCTGGGCCTCGACGTCGATCCCCGAATGGATCATCGCCTGCATCATCTCGTTGCGCAGGTCCATCATCTGGTCGCCGGGGGGGAGCGGGCAGTTCCCCTCCTTGAAGCGGAGCTTGCCGCCGAGATTCGGCCCCTCCTTCCGCCCGCGGTTCCATTCCGCCTCGGAGGAATCGACGTGGTAGTAGCCCTCGTGGGCGTTCTGGTCGAAGCGGACGTCATCGAAGACGAAGAACTCCGCCTCCGGGCCGATGAAGCAGGTGTCGGCGATCCCGGTGCTGCGCAGATAGTTGACCGCTTTGCGAGCGACGTAGCGCGGGTCGCGGGAGTAGTCCTCGCGGGTGATCGGATCCTGGATGTTGCAGATCATCGACAGCGTGGGGAGGGCCGTGAAGGGATCGACGACCGCCGTGTCGGGCTGGGGAACGAGGAGCATGTCGCTCTCGTCGACGCGCTGCCACCCGCGGAGGCTCGAGCCGTCGAAGCCGAGGCCGTCGCCGAACGTATCCTCCTCGAGCTTGCCGACCGGAATCGTGAGGTGCTGCCAGGCGCCGAGAAAGTCGGCAAACCGCAGATCGACCGCCTTGACCTCCTTCTCACGGCACATCGCCAGCACTTCACGGGGCTTCATGGGGAGGAGATTCCTGGGGCGAGATTGGGAATGGCGGCAGCGGATCGAACCGATCGGGGCTCCCCCGGTCGGGGCATCGTAGAGCCCCATCATACGCAGGCAGGCGGGAGACGGCGGAATCGGCCCACTCGGCGGAAACATGCGGTTCATCGAAACCGAATCGACGTCTACTATGCTGGACCTGCCTGATTGTCCTGCATCCGCCCGGAGGTGCCCCGTGACCACCGCCCCGACCCGCCGCTTTTGGTCTCCGACGTGGCTCGTTCTGGCAGCCGTGCTGCTCGGGGGCGGCTCATCGCGCGCCGAAGACGGTCCAGCGATCGATCGGCTCGTTGGCACGCGGGTCGGCGACTTCCGCCTCACGAATGTCGTCACGGGCGACGAGACCTGGTTCTACGGGCTCGCCATGGGCAATCGTGTGTTCGGCCAGCTCCTCGGGATGCGGCAGGTGAAAGCCGCGGTGCTCGTGTTCGTTTCCCCCGGCTGCCCGCTCGGCGACAAATACCTCCCGCGCCTCACCGAACTCGCGAAGGCCTACGAGGAGAAGGGCGTCCTGTTTTTCGCTGTCGCCTCCGGGGCGGGTGAGACGCCGGAGGAACTGAAAGCCTGGGCCGCCGAGCGGCAGGTGGCGATCCCGATCCTCCGCGACGAGGGCAACAAGCTCGCCGACGCGGTGATGGTGGAGCGGTCGAACGAGGCGATCCTCGTCGATCTCCGCGGCACGATGCGCTACCGCGGCGCCATCGACGACCAGTATGGCTACGACGTCTCCCTCCCCGAGCCGCGCCACACCTGGCTCGTCGATGCGATCGACGCCGTCCTCGACGGCGAGCCGAAGCGCATCGATCCCAAGGCCACGCCCGTCCAGGGATGTCGTCTCACGAAGGTGGCGCCGGAGAAGTCGAAGCTCGCCGATCTCGACCGGGTGCGGCCGGCGAGTTCGGTGATCGCCGCCTGGCTCGACGAACACGACCCGGCGCCGCCGCTCGACGGCCCGGTCACCTGGACCGGCGACGTCGCCGCGATCCTTCAGACAAGATGCCAATCGTGCCACCGCCCCGGACAGGTGGGGGGCTTCTCGCTCCTCTCCTACGACGACGCCTACGCCCACTCGGCGATGCTCGGTGAGGTCGTTGAGAACCGGCGCATGCCCCCCTGGCACGCCGATCCCCGTCACGGCCATTTTCTCAATGACCGGCGCCTCCCCGCCGCCGAGCGGGCCAAGCTCCTCAAGTGGGTCGCCGACGGCGCGCCGCGCGGCGACGGGGAGGCTCCGGCGCCGCGGACCTTCCCGGAGGGGTGGACGATCGGCACCCCGGATCTCGTCTTCGAGATCCCCGAGCCGACGACGATTCCCGCCCAGGGAACCATGCCCTACGTGAATATCTCGGTGCCGACGAACTTCACGGAAGACATGTGGGTGCAGGCGGCCGAGGCGGTGCCTGGCGATCACGGGGTCGTCCATCACATCATCGTCTACGTCGACGCGCCGGGGCAGCCGCGCGGGCGCGGTCCCGATGGCTTCGGCCACCTCTGCGGCTACGCCCCCGGTCACATGCCGAGCGTCTACCCTGCTGGCACGGCGAAGCGGATCCCCGCCGGCAGCACGCTCCGCTTCCAAATCCACTACACCCCCAACGGCCTTGCCACGACCGACCGCTCGAAGGTCGGCCTGATCCTCGCCAAGGAGCCGCCGACGCGCGAGGCACTGACCGTCGGCATCGCCAATCCCAGATTTCTCATCCCGGCCGGGGCGAGCGCCCATCCGGTGCAGTCGCAGGTGCCGGTCAAGCGGCCGACGCGCCTCCTCTCCTTCATGCCCCACATGCACCTCCGCGGCAAGGCCTTCCGCTACACCCTCGAGCAACCCGGCCGCGACGTGGAGATTCTCCTCGACGTCCCGGCCTTCGACTTCGGCTGGCAGAGCTACTACACGCTCGCGGAGTCGCGCGACCTCGAGCCCGGATCACGGATCGTCTGCGATGCCCTGTTCGACAATTCCTCCGCCAATCTCGCCAATCCCGACCCGACGAAGGACGTCATGTGGGGGGAGCAGACCTGGGAGGAGATGATGATCGGCTACATCGACGTTGATTTCGCCAGAGACGATGCGGACAGCGACGGCGACTGAGCGCGGGCCCTGATTCGAAAACTTGCGGCGCTTCGGGGCTGCCCACGCCCCATCGCCGGACGCTCGCTTCGGCCTTCCTTGGCCTACGCTCGCTGCATGCCGCCTGCGCTCCGCCTTCCATGGCTCCGCTTGCCGTCAAGCCCGGCTCCCGGGGCATGGGCAACCCCTCGCCAAATCCTGAGTCCGGGGAGTTGTGGCAACGACGTTTTCTCTTGAATCCGTAGACCTCCGTCGGGAAACGCCTGCGGCACGGGAGGTATGATTTCTGGAGCCCGTTGTCGCCCTCCGGATCCCTTCGCCATGACGCCTCCCCGTCCCGCCAACGCCGCACTGCTGGCCATGGCGCTGGCGTGCGCCGCGATCTCCGGCCGGCCGGTATCCGCAGCCGACGCCGCCACATGGAGCGGATCGCTCAAGGGTGTGTTTGCCGATCGCTGCTTCGCCTGCCACGGGGCCCTGGCGCAGCAGGGAGGCCTGCGGCTCGACACCGCGGCGGGGCTCCTGGCCGGGGGCGATGCCGGCCCCGTCGTCGTCCCTGGCGACCCGGCGGCCGGAACGCTTGTCGCGCGGATCGTCCACGCCGACCCGGCCGAGCGCATGCCGCCGGAAGGGGAAGGGGAGCCCCTTTCGCCGGAGCAGATCGAGACGCTCAAAGCCTGGATCGCCGCCGGCTGCCCGGCACCGGCCGACGAGAGCCCGGAGGCCGACCCGCGCGAGCATTGGTCGTTCCGGCCGCGCGTCCGCCCGCCGGTGCCCCTCGTCGCCCATCCGGAGCGAGTCCGGAATCCGATCGATGCCTTTCTCGAGGCAGCGCGGGAGCGAACGGGGATCGCGCCCCAGCCGGAAGCTTCGCGCGAGGTGCTCGTCCGTCGCCTCTCTCTCGATCTTGTCGGCCTGCCACCGCAGCCGGAGGAGCTCGCGGCGATCCTCGCCGACGAGTCTGCCGAGTGGTACGAGACCCTCGTCGATCGACTCCTCGCCGATCCCCGCCATGGCGAGCGCTGGGGACGCCACTGGATGGACGTGTGGCGCTACGCCGATTGGTGGGGCCTGGGGGATCAGCTCCGCAACAGCCAGAAGCACATCTGGCACTGGCGCGACTGGATCGTCGAATCGCTCAACGCCGACACCGGCTACGACGAGATGGTGCGGCTGATGCTCGCCGCCGACGAGATCGCCCCCGACGATCTCCCCAAGCTGCGGGCCACCGGATTCCTCGCCCGCAATTGGTTTCTCTTCAACCGCACCCCGTGGATGGACGAGACGGTCGAGCACGTCGCCAAGGGATTCCTCGGGCTCTCGCTCAACTGTGCCAAGTGCCACGACCACAAATACGATCCGCTCCGCCAGGAAGACTATTACGCGATGCGGGCCTTCTTCGAGCCGCTCCACGCCCGGCTCGACGTTCTTCCCGGCGAGCCCGATCTCGAGCGTGACGGGATTCCACGCGTGTTCGACGGCGTCCCCGATGTGCCGACGTTCCTTTTCGTCCGCGGCGAGGACACGAAGCCCGACACGTCGCGGCCGATCCTTCCCGGCGTCGCCGCCGTGTTCGATTTCTCTTCCGTCGACGTCCGGCCGGTGCGCCTCCCGAAGAGCGAATCGCAGCCGGCCCGGCGGCCGTGGGTGATCGACGCTCATACGGCTGCCGCCGGACGCCGCCTCGAAGCGGCCCGGGCCGCCCGCGATGCCGCCCCGTCACCGGCGAGCGAGCAGGGGGTGGCGATCGCCGCGGCCGATCTGGCGGCGGTGGAGCGGCGCGGCGCCGCGATGCGGGGCGCCTGGTCCGCCGAGGATCTCGCCGGGGCGGGCTCGGACGACACGCTCTCCCAAGCCGCCGCGGCCGCCGCCCGGGAAGCCGTGCGGGCCGAGCGCACGCTCGTCGCCGCGCGGGCCAAGTCCACGGTCTTGGAAGCCGAAGCGAAGCTTGCTGCTGCAGCGGCCGAGGCGAAGCCCGCTGCCGAGCAGGCCGTCGCCGACGCCAGGATCGCCCTCGGGCAGGCGGAAAGAAGTGTGGCCGAGCCGGGGGAGGCCTTCACGCCCCTCGTCGGCGCCCGTTGGACGCCGACGCGCTTTCGCAATTCGAGCGCCGACGATCCGCCGATCCCCTTCCCGACGACGAGCACCGGCCGACGGTCGGCGCTCGCCGCCTGGATTACGGCGCCTGGCAATCCCCTCACCGCGCGCGTGGCGGCCAATCATCTCTGGGCCCGCCACATGGGGAGGGCCCTGGTGCCGACGGTGTTCGACTTCGGCCGCAAGGGCACCCCTCCCGATCACCCTGAGCTTCTCGACTGGCTGGCGAGCGAATTGGTGGAGGGCTCGGTGCCTGGCCCCCACCGACACGCCTGGAGCATGAAGCGGCTCCACCGGCTGATCGTGACCTCGGCCGCCTACCGACTCCAATCGACGACCGCCGGGAATGCCGAGGGGGAGCGGCTCGATCCCGACAACCGCACCTGGTGGCGGCGCGAACCGATTCGACTGGAATCAGAAGCGGTCCGCGACGGCATCCTCGCACTCGCCGGCACGCTCGATGCCCGGATCGGCGGAGCCCCGGTGCCGGCGGCCGAACAACCGGCCTCGACGAGGCGGAGCCTCTATTTTCAGCACACCGATCCCGACCGGAATGCGTTCCTCACCACCTTCGACGGTGCCGGCGTGAAGGAATGCTACGAGCGCGAGCGGAGCATCGTGCCGCAGCAGGCGTTGGCCCTGGCCAATGCCGGATTCGTCCACGACGCCGCGGCGCGGATCGCGGCGCGGATCGCCCCCGCCACGACGCCCGTCGACGACGCCGCGTTCATCGATCGGGCCTTCCGCGCGATCCTCGGCCGACCGGCGAGCGCCGCCGAATCGGAGGCCTGCGTCGCGGCGCTTTCGCAGTGGCGAGCCATCGAATCGGTTCCCGCCGATGGCGCGGTGGAGCCGGCGCGGATCCACCTCGTCTGGGCGCTCCTCAACCACACCGACTTCGTCACGCTGAGGTAGCCGCCATGCGTCCCTCGAACACGGTCGTCATTCCGCCACGGCGGGCCTTCCTCGCCGATCTCGGCCTCGGCTTCACCGGCCTCGCCTTGGGCGCGATGCTCGCCCGCGACGGCGTCGGCTCGCCGGCGGCTTGGACGCCCCCCGACGGGAGGCCCCACTTCGCCCCGAAGGCGAAGAGCGTCATCTGGCTGTTCATGAACGGCGGCGTGAGCCATCTCGAGAGTTTTGATTTCAAGCCCGAGATCACGAAGCACGCCGGCAAGACGATCGCCGAGACCCCCTACGCCGACGTCCAGAATCCGGCGAAGCTCGCCCTCGAGCGGGCCCCGGTGCCCGATGCCAACGGCCTTCAGCGGAACACCCTCTTTCCCCTCCAGACCGGCTTCCGCCGCCACGGCCAAAGCGGCCTGGAGATCAGCGACCTCTTCCCCCACACCGCCCGGAACGCCGACCGGATCGCCGTCGTTCGTTCGATGTGGACCACCGATTCCAACCACGGCGCGCAGACGCAGTTTCACACCGGCCGCCACATGCTCGACCCCGCCCAGCCGACGCTCGGAGGCTGGGTCCACTACGGCCTCGGGTCGATCAACGACGAGCTGCCGCAGTTCATCTCGATCGGCTTCCGGGAATACTGGAATCGCAAAGACGGCCTCTACCTCGGCCCCGCTCACGACGCGGTGCCGCTGCGGATCGATCCAGCCAATCCCCTCGACTTCGGCCGGCCCGAGCGGCCGTTTTCACCGGAGGCGCAGTCGATCGGCTTCGATCTCGTCGGCCAGCTCGACCGGGCGACGGCGGTCGAATACCCCGACGACCCGGCCACGGCGGCGCGGATCGCCTCCTACGAGCTCGCTCACTCGATGCAGCAGAGCGTGCCGAGGGTCGTCGACTTCGCCGACGAGTCGGAGGAGACGAAGCGGCTCTACGGCCTCGATCTCCCCCACTGCCGCGATTTCGGCATGCAATTGCTCGCGGCGCGCCGGTTCGTGGAGCGCGGCGTCCGCTTCATCCAGATCCAGCATGGCGGCGGTGGCGCCGGCGCCTGGGACGCCCACGGCGGCCTCAAGGCCAACCACTCGAATCTCGCCCTCGCCGTCGATCAACCGATCGGCGGGCTCCTCGAGGATCTCGCCCGCCGCGGGCTCCTCGACGAGACGATCGTGTTGTTTGCCACCGAGTTCGGCAGGACTCCCGGCACGCAAGGCTCCGACGGCCGCGACCACCATCCCTTCGCGTTCTCGGTGTGGATGGCCGGCGGTGGCATCAAGGGGGGCACCGTCCACGGCGCCACCGACGAACTCGGCTTCCACGCCGTCGAGGATCGGCACTACGTCACCGACATCCACGCCACGATCTTGAAGCAGCTCGGCCTCGATTCCCGCAAGCTCGAGATCCCCGGCCGCAAACGCCTCGCCATCGACCACGGCACGCCGATCGACGCGATCCTGGGGTGAGGCGAGGGCCGCTCGCAGCGGCGAAAGCCTACGACACAATCCTGCCGGCCCACAGTTCCCGAAAGAACTGTCGCCAGGGGACGATGCGGATGCCGTCGACGACGCGGTCGGCGGTCTCGTTGCAGACCACGATCGCCAGCCTGGGGCGGTGCGTCTCGCCGAACAGCCGTAGCCCCCGCAGGTCGCGGTCGTCCACTCGGCTCGTCCCCTTCACCTCAATGGCGACCTCACCGTCCCCGAGGATGAAATCGACTTCAGCCCCCGCCTTCGTCCGCCAGAAATGGATGTCGTAGGCGAGCTCGGAATACGAGGCATGGGCCACGAGCTCCATGAGAACGAGATGTTCGAAGGCTCGTCCGAAGAGATCGCCGCGTGGCTCCACGATCCGACGCCGGCTCACCGCGCCGGCGACCCCCACGTCAAACAGATAGAACTTCGGCGCCTTGCTGATCACCTGCCGTTCCTGTCGCTTCTTGTACGGGAGGACGAGCCGCCCCAGAAGCGTGTCGCAGAGGATCTGGAAATATTCCTTGACCGTCTTCGCATCGACGCCACAGTCGCGGGCGATGTTGGCATGGTTGATCAGCTCGCCATGGCAATAGCCCAACGCCTCGAAGAACCGGGAGAACGCCGGCACATTGCGCGTCAGCCCCTCGTCGAAGACCTCCTCCTTGAGATAGTCGCGGACATAGGCCTCGAGCGACTTCCGCGGATTGACGGAAAGGTAGTGGGAGGGGATGAGGCCGTTGTTGAGCGCCCGCAGCAAGTCCATCCCTTCTTTCCCCCCTTCCCCGTCGGCCGCGCCGGGAAACTCGGCGGAGACCAGCGGCAACATTTCGTAGCGCCAGGCTCGACCACCGAGCAGGTTTGCCCGGCCACGCTTGAGCTTGCGGGCACTCGATCCGCACAACACGAAGCGGAGCCCATGGCCTTCGATGAGCCCGTGCACCTCGTCAAGGAGGGCCGGCACCTTCTGCACCTCATCGAGGATGACCGGGAGCGCGAGCTCTGCAGGGGAGCGGGCCAGGAGTTGCTCGCGGAGGAGGGCCGGCCGCGTTGTGAACGCGATCAACAGATCGGTGCGGAGGAAGTCGAAGGAGAGGCTGCCGGGAAAAACCTGCCGCAGAAACGTCGACTTGCCGGTCTTGCGGGCCCCCCACAAAAACGCCGACTGGCGCTCGGGAAGGACGATCGAGAGCCGCCGCTGAAATGCTTCCATTCGGGACAATACTCCTGTTGAGTGTCACCAGAAAGGATCCTACTCCCGTTTAGTTACGCCTCAAAATAGAAAAAAAGCCCTCTGGAAGGATTGGCCCACAAAGCCACGAATCGCTCCCTCTCGGCCCGCAGGACGCTCAAGCCCAGCACGGCTCGCTGGATCTCGTGCTTGGCTATCGCCCGCTTTCGGGATCGATGATCCGGGCCGTCCACCCCTCCGTGCCGCGAGCGAGGAGGAGCGACCGCGTCGACGTGTCACCGACAAGCCGCACGTGAATGCGTTCTCGAGGGGCACCCTCGATGCTGGGCTCGAGCGCCGGCTCGTACGTCCCCCCGTCGATTCGCCTGGCGAAGCCACGGCCCCCAGAGACCTCCCCCGCCCCATGATCGAGCCAGACGAGCCGATGGGGGGCAATCTCCACGGCCGCCACCGCTGGGCCGCCAGGCGCGGGGATCTCGGCGAGCCGCCAGGTGCGGCAGGCCTCCGCCGCTTCAAGGAGAAGGTCGAAGTGCCGCCCGGCGGGGTCGTCGGGGGCGCCGATGTGCTCGAGGAGGATGAAGCGCGGCATGAAGCGATTGTCTCACGCTGCGGAGGCCCTGTCGAACCGCCAGGAGGGAGGAGATGAGGCCGGATCACGGCGCCCGTCACGGCTCGGCGGGATTCGGCGCGACCACGAGCGGCGTCGGAGACAACGCCGTCTCTCCGATCCGGGCCGGGCCGGGGCGAGGGCTGGTTTTGGCGAGGGCGCGTTGTCGGGCAAACATCTCCCCCTGCCTCCGGCCGTGAATCCGCACGACGCCATCGGCGCCTGAGGTTGCCATCAGCCGGCCGTCGGGGCTCACGGCGGCAGCCCTGATCGTGAGGGAATGGCTCTTCGCGACGACGAGCGATGACGCCCGCGCGTGGTCCCAGAGCCGCACCGTGCCGTCGGCTCCACCGAGCATGAGCCGTGCACTGTCGGGGGAGAAGACCGCCGCTGCGGTCTGCACGTGGTGCCCCGGCAGTTTTGCCGCCAGACTCCAGTCGGAGGTGTTCCAAAGCTGGGTTGTCGGGATCTCATGGGTGGTGGCGAGCCTGGTGCCGTCGGGGTTGAAGACCACCGACCGCACCCGCCCCAGGTCGGTGGGAAGACGCTCGAGGAGGGTGCCCAGCCGAGGATCGTGGATCGTCAAGATGCCGCTGGTGTGGCCCACGGCGAGCATCGCGCCATCGCTTCCGAACGCCACATCCAGCACCCCACCTTCACCGCAGTCGCAGACAGACACCGAACCACCGTCGTCGAGGCGCCACACGCGCACCGTGCCGCCGGCCGATCCGGTGGCGGCGAGTGTGCCGTCGGGGCTCGTCGCCACACAAGTCACGCCGCCGTCATGGCCGCCGAGTTCCGCTAGCGGATCGGCGATGGCGGGATCCCAGAGCCTCGCTCTTCCGTCTTCACCGCCGCTGATCAACCGAGTGCCGTCGGGGGAAAATGCCAGGGCAGTCACTTCCCCCCCATGCGCGCCGCCGAGGAGTTGTGTGATCCTCCGCGCCTCGTTCCAGAGCCGGATCGATCCGCGCCGGCTGCCAGCCGCCATCCAGGCAAGATCGGCGGTGGCCGCGAACGTCTCCCAGCGTCCGCTGGCAATCCGGAGGCTCGCCAGCTCGACGTCGCCCCACGCGTCGAGGAGCGCGAGCGTCCCGTCGCGCGTCCCCACGGCCAGGTGTCTTCCGTCGGACGCAAACCGCAAAAACTCGACCGACTCCCCGGTGGCGGCTACGACGTGGTGGAGCGCGGGATCGTCCCCCCGCCAGAGCCGGATCTCGCCGTCGGCCCCCGCCGTCACCAGGCGCCCGTAACCTGCCAAAAAGCCGACAGACGTGATCGCGAAGCGATGGCCGAGGAGGTACCCGGCCGGTTCGGCGTCGAGGGTGTCCCATCGGCCAACCGTGCCGGCGCTGGCGCCGGACACCACGCAGGAGGAATCGGGGGAGAAGGCGACCGCGACCACCTCCGAATCGTGCACCGCCGGCCGGCCACGCGGAGATCCATCGGCGACGTTCCAAAGCCGGAGCGTACGGTCCTTCGACCCGGTGGCGAGGACCTTGCCGTCAGGGCTGAAGGCCAGGCAATGCACCTTACCCTGATGGCCCGCGAGCACCATGTTGTCTGCCCGCTCGCGGTAACGCCACAACTGCAGGCTTCCGTCGAGCGACGCGGTGGCCACGACGGTCGAATCGGGCGAGAACGCTACGCGAGAGACAACCGCACGGTGCGACACGCGGGAGGCAAGGAGCGCGCCGTCGGCGGCGTTCCACAGCCGGTACTCGGTGCCGTCGCTGGCCGTCGCGATCGTCGTCCCGTCGGGGCTCCAGGCCATGCAGGAGATATGCCGTCGGTGGCCTGCGAGGCTGGCCGCGAGCGTGCCATCTGCCACGTTCCAGAGGCGGCAGATCCGGTCGGACCCTGCCGTGAGGAGTTTTGTGCCATCGGGGCTGAAGACGATGCCCACGCCGATGCTGACCGGCTCGGGGAGGCTGAGGACCACCGCTCCGTCATCGCTATTGAGCAACTGAATGAAGCCCTTCGTGTCGACCGTCGCGAACACGCGGCCATCGGGTGAGAAACGCACGAACTGCACGGCCCGCCCGCCGGCGGTTGCCTCCGCCAGGAGCGTACCCACTTCGGCGTCCCAGAGCCGCCAAGCCGGCTCCCGGCCGCACGACACGAGCCTCTGGCCGTCGGGAGAGCAGGCCATGTCGGTGACGCCGCCGGGGTGGGCGGCGAGAACGGCAAGCGCCCCGTCGACCATCGCCTCGGCGCAGTGCAACTCCAAAGGCCACGTCCCCGTCCTCGCGTCCGCGATCCCCAGTCGGCCGGCGATGTCGATCGACTCGCTCAGGAGGCTGCGGGCCTCGAGCGTGTTGCCATTCCCCGCCACCTGCCCGAATCGGAGCAGGTTGCCGGAATAGAGGCGATGGAGCGCCGCCTCGCGCTCGTCGCGGGCCTCATCGCGCGCCCGCTCCGCCTCGCCGCGCGCCCCCTGCTCCCCCAACCGGGCTCGCCCGATCCCGACCACCGCCACGACGAGCCCGAGAAAGAGCCCGGCGACCGCGGCACTGCCTGCCGGATGGCGGCGCACGAGCTCCGCGATCGACTCGACGAAGGTCGGCCCTCGAGCGAGGACCTTGGCACCAGAGGCGAAGCGATCGAGCTCGTCAGCGATCTCCCCGGCATCGGCGTAGCGTCGGGCCGGATCGGTCTGGAGGCATTTGTCAACGATCCGCGAGAGTGGCAGCGGGATCGTGTCGTCGACCGCGACGAGCCCCGGCACGCTCACCTTCGACACCAGGGCAATGATCGCGGGAAACGGCAGACCCCGGACGTCGTACGGAAGCTGGCCGGCGAGGAGCTGGTAGGCGATGACCCCCAGCGACCAGACGTCAGCGCGGGCATCGACTTTGCGGCCACGGGCGTCGAAAGACTCCGGGCTGATGTATTGCCAAGTGCCGGCGATCTGCCCCGGCTGCGTGAGCGACGTAGCCTGCGTGAAGTCGCCGCCGGTGGCGTATGCCCATCCGAAATCGATCACCTTAGGTACGCCATCGGCGCCGACGAGGATGTTCGCCGGCTTGAGATCGCGGTGGACCACGCCCCGCGCGTGGGCATGCCCCATCGCCCGGCAGACCTGTGCCAACAGCGCCACGCGACCGGCGAGATCGAGACCGGCGGCATGCTCCGTGAGCCGCCGCGCGTCGGCCACGAGCTCGGTGACGAGGAACGGCACGGGGCCCCGCCTCGTCCGCGCCATGCCGACATCGTGAACGGCGGCGATGCCGGGGTGGGAGAGCGCGGCGGCCAGACGCGTCTCGCGGAGGAACCGGGCGACGCTGTCGGCGTCGAGATACTCGCCTCTCAGCACCTTCACCGCGACGCGCCGCCGCGTCTGGTGCTGCCAACCCTCGTACACGCGCCCGAATCCTCCCGCGCCGATCGGCCGCAGGAGCTCGATGCCGTCGATGGCGAGATCCGAGGGCCCCCCCTCCTCGCCATCCTCGGGCGCGTGGTCCACGAGGCCGAGGGCCTCCGGCAGGGTCCGCTCGGGCCATGCCGTGCCACCGTCGTGGTGGGCCAGGAGCCGCTCGAGGCGCGCGAGCCGTGCTGCGTCGCCGCCGCAGGCTTGGGCGAGAAAATCCGCTCGGCCGGCAGCGTCGCCGATGGCGAGCGCCCGCTCGAAGAGGTCGGCGTCGCTCATCAGGCGTCCCCGTGCCGGCGGGCCTCCCGCCGCGGTCTCGGAGCCTCGTCTTCCCAGCGGCAGGCGAGCCATGATCGGGCGTAGGCCAGCCTCCGATCGACGCTCCGCCTCGGCGTGCCGATCTTCGCCGACACCTCCGCCACGGTAAGCCCGCCGAAGTAGTGGAGGCGAAACGCCTCCGCGGCGGTCGCGTCGTCACGGGCGAGAACATCGAGCGCGTCGCTGATGAAGAGCACCTCGCTGTCGAGGTCGGGCGCGGCCAGCCCCAGGCTCGAGATCTCGTGGCGGCCCCGGCCCCCGCCACGTTTGAGGGCGTTCCGGCGGCGGCTGGCATCGACGACGACGCGCCGCATCGCCTCGGCCGCCGCACCGAGGAAGTGTCGGGGGGAGTCCCACCATTCCCCCCCGACCCCCTCGAGGATCCGCATCAGCGCCTCATTGGCCAGCGCCGTCGGGTGGAGCGAGTTGGCGGCCCACTGATCGGCGAGTTGACTCGCGGCAATGGCCCGGATCTCGGCGTAGAGCGAACGGACGAGCGCCCCGGTCTCGAGCGACCGCCGCGCCGGGCGGCCGTCGAAATCTTCGACCGCCTCCCCCCAGGCCGGCCCGACCAAACCGGCCACGCCCGCCTCTGGGCCTGCCACCCTGGCGTTGTCCTGCAGCACGAAAACAGCCTCGTCTCCCGCGGCAAAGCCGCCGGCCGCCACTGCCCCAACAGGCCCGAGCGTCTGTGCCATCGACCCACACTCCCGAGGAGGCTGACCGGAGACGCCCGGCATCTTACCCCCCCGAAATCCGAAATCCACTCCGACGCGGGGAGAGCCGCAGATCACGCCTCCCAGCCCCTGCCCGCCGCCCGCGGCGACCTTTTTTTGACGGCCCGGAAATCGGTGGCGCACCGCGCCACCGGATTGCGTCATATCGCTAGAGGCGGGCGTGAGTCCCGCACGGCACCTGGCTCGGCACCCCCTTTGTTTTGAGGAGAACGCTCGTGAAGGTATTCACCTGGTGTTTCCGTGGCCCTGCGGGCGCTCGACTCGTCAAGATGGGCCCGAGAATAGTCCGGTGGGCCACATCAGCGATCCTGTTGGCTTTTCCATGGACGATTGGACTCGCGACCGACGCATCCGCGCAGAACATCTCCGTGACGGGAGGCGATGTCCAGTCAAACGTCGCCCCGACGACCTACGACTCGATCACGGTCAGCGGCACCAGCGCCCTCGGCGCCCCCTCGACCTACACCGCCGCCGCAGACCTGACACTCCCCAACGGTCTCTTCGTCTCCTTGTCGGGCGTCTTCAACGCCAACGCCAACGTGACCACAGGGGGCGTATCGAGCTCGTCAGACGGCGTGATCAATCTCAACTCGGGCACGCTTACGGCTAACGTCCTTAGCCTCGCCGGCCCCAACTCAGTGACGCGAACTGGCGGCCACTACTCAGCCCTTGACCTCTACCTCTCGAACGGCGCTACGCTCACTTACGGCGATGGTGACTTGATCTCCAGGTTCCTGCACCTCGACGGAGCCTCCCTTTCCAGGACCAAGACATTCAACGCCTACTCCTTCGACGTTAGAAACACGACGCTCGACCTCGACACCGGCGATTCGTTTTCTGGGTACGGATCAAACGCCGTCAGGAACGGCGGCGTAGTCAACATTAATGGTGACGTCACGCTGGGGAATCTGGGCACCGAGTCAGACGGCGTGATCAATCTCAACTCAGG
>CANGGT010000087.1 GCA_947453375.1 Planctomycetaceae bacterium | reverse complement strand
GGGCGAGTACCCGCGGCGACGCAGCTCCGCGATCGCAAGGCCGCCAGTGCGCTTCGCGAGCCGCTGCCCGGTCGAATCGCGAACGAGCGGCACGTGGCAAAAGGCGGGGCTCGCCCACCGAAGAGCCTCGGCGAGGAGGATCTGCCGGGCCGTGCTCGTGAGGAGATCAGCGCCGCGCACCACCTCCTCGATCCCCATCGCCCGATCGTCCGCCACGACCGCCAATTCGTAGGCGGCCAGATCGTCGCGCCGCCAGACGACGAAGTCGCCAAAGTCGACGCCGGCCGTGCGGTGGACCAAGCCGGTGACCGGGTCGCCGGCGAGCGCGTCGGGAAAGGAAATCGTCCGGCCATCGGGAACCCGAAACCGCCAGGCCACGCCCCCCGGATGACGCGCCCGCTCCACCTGCCGGGGGCGGAGGGTCGGCGGGAAGATCGGCTCGGAGTCGGTGGCGTGCGGCGCGGTGGCCGCCTCCTCGACGTCGCGGCGCGAATGGGGGCTCGGGTAGATCACCCCCGCCGCTTCGAGACGGCGCCAGACCTCGAGAAACCAGGCTCCCCGCTCCGACTGCCGGTAGGGCGCGGAGGGGCCGCCGACGTCGGGGCCCTCGGTCCACTCGAGCTCGAGCCAGCGGAGGTCGTCGATCGCGGCGGCGACAAACTCCTCCCGGCAGCGGGGGGCGTCGAGATCCTCGATGCGGAGGACGAGCCCCGCGGCGCCAGCCCGCGACGCGGCCACGGCGAAGGTGCGGGCATGGCCGACATGGAGGAGGCCGGTCGGCGTCGGCGCGAGCCGGCCCCGTCGTCCCGGAAGCGGCGTCGGCCTGTCGACGGCCGAGAGGGGGATCACATCAGCCACCATGCGCCGGTGGCGATCACCCAGGCCCCGAGGGCGAGATTCGTGCCGGCGTGGGCGAGGATGCAGTCGATCGGCTGGCGCGTCGAGGCGGCAATGCCGGTGACGATCCCGAACCACGCAAGCGCCGCCACGGCCTCGGCGGGGTGGGTGCCGATCGCATAGACGGCACAGGCGCCGACAGCGGCCGCGCTCACGGCCCCGAACGGGACCTTCCAGAAGTCTTCGTTGATCACATACCGCATGAGGAAGCCGCGGAGGAACAGCTCCTCGACGATCGGCACGACGACGACGAGGCCGAGGCCGCGGAGGAAGAGATAGCCCCAGGTGGCGGCGGGGTTGCCGGCATAGGCCTCGAAGGGATTGAAGGCGGCGCGCTCCCCCGTGCCGCCGGCCCAGCCCGCCCAGCCGGCGTCGCGCTGGAGGGTGGCGAGGACGACCCAGGGGATGACGAGGAGGAGGCCGAGGAACGCCGGCCACCAGCTGGCGCGGCCAATCCAGCCCCGGATTGCCGGCCACTGCCAGGCGAGGAGGCCGAGGGTGACGGCGAGGCGGAGGGCGTAGACAGCCGGATAGGCCGACATCGGGATTCCCAGACTCCCGGCGAGCCCGCCGCCAGAGGGAGAGGGCTCGAGGGCACCGAGGGCGAGGAACGCGGCCAGCGGCCAGACGCACGTTTCCCAGGGGTGGGAAGGGCCGTGGTCGGGCGCCGCGGGGGAGCCGTCTGGCGGGGCGGGGGCGGCGGGGCCAGGGCCGGAGGTGGGATTGGAGGGGCCGGCGGCGGTCATGGGGAAACTCCCGGCTTAAAAAAATCGGCGTCTCGAGGCCGAAACTGTGGGGAGAAACGGCCCGCCCGTGGTGGAACTGGTCACCTGTCACGATCGAGTGGGCAAGAGTATATTCCCAGGTTCCTCCTCGGCGCCGCCAGGACGACCCCGGCGGGGTTTCCCGTCCGCCGGATCCCGCCTCCGTTTCCTTCCGTTCCCCAATCCTCCCGCAGGTGCACCGGTCCCATGGATCTGTCCAAGCTCCGCAACATGGGCATTTCCGCCCACATCGACTCCGGCAAGACGACCCTCTCCGAGCGCATCCTCTATTACGCCGGCCGTATCCATCGCATCCAGGAAGTGAAGGGCGGCGGTGACGGCGCCACGATGGACTACATGGATCTCGAGCGGGAGCGCGGGATCACGATCACGAGTGCCGCCACGAGCGTGAAGTGGCACGACTGCGACATCAACCTCATCGACACCCCGGGCCACGTCGACTTCACCGTCGAGGTGGAGCGGTCCCTCCGCGTTCTCGACGGCGCGATCCTCGTCCTCTGTGCCGTCGGCGGCGTCCAGAGCCAGTCGATGACGGTCGACCGGCAGATGAAGCGCTACAAGGTGCCCCGTCTGGCGTTCGTCAACAAGATGGACCGCACCGGCGCCAACTACGACCGCGTCGTCAAGCAGCTCAAAGACAAGCTCGGCGCCGATCCGGTGCCGATGCAGATTCCGATCGGCAAGGAAGACAAGCTCGAGGGCGTCATCGACCTCGTGGCGATGGAGGCCTGCTACTTCGACGGTGACAACGGCGAGACCGTTCGCCGCGAGAAGATCCCCGCCAATCTCGAGGCGGCCGCCAAGGAAGCCCGCCACGCGATGCTCGAGGCGCTGGCGATGTATTCCGACAGCCTCATGGAGAAGCTCCTCTCCGAGGAACAGCCGACCGAGGACGAGATCCACGCGATCGTGAAGACGGCCGTGCAGAGCCAGAGCATCACCCCGGTGTTCTGCGGCTCGGCCTACAAGAACAAGGGCGTGCAGACGCTCCTCGACGCCGTCGTCCGCTATCTCCCCAGCCCGCTGGAGCGGAAGGTGATCGCCAAGAAGTGGGACAAGCCCGACGAGGCGTTCGATCTCACCCCCGATCCCACCAAGCCGCTCGTGGCGATGGCCTTCAAGATCGTCGACGATCCCTACGGCCAGCTCACCTTCATGCGGATCTACCAGGGCTCGATCAAGAAGGGCGAGGCCTACATCAACCAGCGCACGAGCCAGAAGCAGCGCTTCAGCCGAATCGTGCGGATGCATGCCGACAAGCGCGAGGAAATCGACTCGGCCGATGCCGGCGACATCGTCGCCGTCATGGGCGTCGACGCGGCCTCCGGCGACACCTACGCCACCGACCAGAAGTACTGCACGCTCGAGAGCATGTTCGTGCCGGAGCCGGTCATCAAGATGGCCATCACCCCGGTCAACCGCGACGGCCTCGACAAGCTCGGCAAGGCGCTCCAGCGGTTCACCCGCGAGGATCCCACCTTCCGCATGAGCACCGACGAGGAAACCGGCGAGACCCTCATCGCCGGGATGGGCGAGCTCCATCTCGACATCTACGTCGAGCGGATCAAGCGTGAGTTCAAGGTCGAGGTGGCCGTCGGCGCTCCGAAGGTGAGCTACCGCGAGGCGCCCACGAGGGGCACCCCTTACGACTACAAGCACAAGAAGCAGACCGGCGGTTCGGGCCAGTACGCCCACATCGTCGGCCACCTCGAGCCCCTCCCCGAGGAGGAGCCCGAGAACTTCATCTTCGAGGATGCCGTCATCGGCGGCCGCGTGCCGCGCGAGTACATCCCGTCGGTGGAGAAGGGGTTCCGCTCCGTGCTGAACAAGGGGCCGATCGCCGGCTTCCCGATCGTCGGCGTGAAGGCGACGCTCGAGGACGGCTCCTACCACGACGTCGACTCCTCCGACATGGCCTTCCAGATCTGCGCCCGGGCCGGCTTCCGTGAGGCCTTCCTCAACACGAAGCCCGTCCTTCTCGAGCCGATCATGAAGATGGAAGTCGAAGTGCCCGCCGACTTCCAGGGGCCGGTCACCGGGGAACTCAACAAGCGTCGCGGCCTGATCATCTCCACCGAGACCGTCGGCAACACCTCGACGATCATCGCCGAGGTGCCGCTGGCCGAGACCTTCGGCTACTCGACCGACCTGCGGAGCATGACGCAGGGTCAGGGCGTGTTCACGATGGAGTTCTCGAAGTACCGGCCGACGCCAGGGAACATCCAGAAGGAAATCATCGAGGAGAAGAAGAAGGCCGATCTCGCCGCCGCGAAGTGATCTTCGCGGTGGGCGGGCTGCCCGCCTTCATCCAGACAACCGACCCGGTCATGGCATCCGCCATGGCCGGGTCGTGCTGTTTTGGTGGAGCCTGCCGGGAGCGGGGGGCGTCGGTTAGCATGGGGGCCCTGACCGCAGGCCGAAGCGGCTGATGTGCGACGGCCCTGGGAGTGAAAACGGCCCGGCCAGCAAGGGAACCGGCATGTCCTTCCGGCTACGAGACGCGATTCGATGACGAAGCGACTGCTCGTGACGGGATCTTCGGGCCTGATCGGCAGCGAGGTGGCGACCCACTTCCACGACCGGGGCTGGGCCGTCCACGGCATCGACAACAACCAGCGGGCCGTGTTCTTCGGGCCCGCGGGCGACACCCGCTGGAATCAGGAGCGGATGCTGTCGGCGCTCCCCCGCTTCACCCACCACGAGATCGACATCCGCGATCGAGACGGGGTTCTCCGGCTCATTGCCGATCTTCGGCCAGATGGAATCGTTCATGCTGCAGCCCAGCCCTCGCATGACCGTGCGGCCGCGATTCCCTTCGACGATTTCGACACCAACGCCGTCGGCACGCTCAATCTCCTCGAAGCGGCCAGGCGCAGCGTGAAGGAATCGCCGTTCGTGCACATGAGCACGAACAAGGTCTACGGCGACGCGCCGAACGAACTGTCGCTGGTCGAGCTCGACACTCGCTTCGACTACGCCGATCCGGCCTGGCGCGACGGCATCCCCGAGAGCTTCCGCATCGATCAGAGCAAGCACTCGCTGTTCGGGGCTTCGAAGGTCGCCGCCGACGTGATGGTGCAGGAGTATGGCCGCTACTTTGACATGCCGACCTGTTGCCTGCGAGGAGGCTGCCTGACGGGGCCGGCGCACTGCGGGGTCGAGCTTCATGGCTTCCTCAGCTACCTCGTGAAATGCAATCTCGAGGGGCAGCCCTACAGCGTCTACGGTTACAAGGGGAAGCAGGTCCGCGACAACATTCACGCCCACGACGTGGCTCGGTTTATCGAAGCCTTCGTCGCGGCGCCGCGCGGCGGCGAGGTCTACAACCTCGGTGGTGGCCGGGCCAACAGTTGTTCGATCCTCGAGGCCTTCGATCGGGTCGAGCAGCTCTCCGGCCGGAAGATGGCCTGGAGCTACGTCGAGGCAAACCGAGAGGGGGATCACGTCTGCTACATCTCGAACCTCGCGAAGATCCAGTCCCATTATCCCCACTGGCAGCTCCAAAAGAGCCTCGACGACATCTTCACCGAGATCGTTCGCGGATGGAGTGAGCGATGAGGCTGCTTGTCACCGGTGCCTGCGGCTTCGTCGGATCGACGCTGATCCCCACGCTGCTCGCAGCGCTTCCGGCGCTCGAGGTTGTCGGCCTGGACAACTTCCTCCGCGACGGAAGCCTGGGCAACGTCGAGCCGCTCCGCCGTCTCGGGGTGAAGGTCGTCGAGGGGGATATTCGCCATGAGGCCGATCTCGCGGCGATCGGCCGCGTCGACTGGGTGCTCGACTGTGCCGCCGAGCCGAGCGTGCTCGCCGGGATCGGCGGGGCGGTGTCGTCGTTCGGGGTCATGGATCACAACCTCATCGGCACGCTCCGCGTCCTCGAGTTCTGCAAGGCGCACGGTGCGGGGCTCGTTCTCTTGAGCACGAGCCGGGTCTACTCGATCGCGCCGCTGGCGGCCCTGGCCGTCGAGACGGTGGACGGCGCGTTTTCTCCATTGCCGGGGGCTTTTGGCGAGACGCCCGGCTTGAGCGGCCGGGGGATCGCGGAATCATTCTCGACGGCGCCGCCGCTGTCGCTCTACGGGGTCTCGAAGCGGTGTGCGGAGCTTGTCGCCCTGGAATACGCCGATGCCTTTGGCTTCCCGCTGTGGATCAACCGCTGCGGCGTGCTCGCGGGGGCCGGGCAATTCGGCAAGGCCGACCAGGGGATCGTCGCCTACTGGATCCGGGCCTGGCGCGATCGGAAGCCGCTGCGGTACATCGGCTTTGGCGGTGAAGGGGCGCAGGTCCGCGACTTCCTCCATCCCCGCGATCTGACCGCGGCGATCGTGAAGCAGTTTGCCGCCCGGGCTCCGGGCCCCGTCGCCGGCGGGAGCCGAGTCGATCCGCGCATCTGCAACTTCTCCGGCGGCCTTTCCCACGCCTGCTCGCTTGCGAATCTCAGCACCTGGTGCCGCGACCGCTTCGGGCCGCAGGCGGTCGGCTCGGATCCGACGCCCCGGCCCTTCGATCTCCCCTGGGTGGTCCTCGATGCCACGCGGGCGGCCGAGGTGTGGGATTGGAAGCCGGTCACGCCCCTTCCCGAGATCTTCGCGGAGATCGCCGAATCATGAGCCAATGGCCGCGGGAGGAGAGTCAGGGACCTGTCGGGAGTCAGCACGCACGCGAGTCGCAGGCTCGAGAAGCCATGGCCGCGAACGAGCTGCGACGATTGAGCGTGGTGATCCCGGCCCGAGACGAGGAGGGCTGCATCGCCTCAACGGTGCACCACCTCAATCTGGAGCTGCGGCTCCGCGGGGTGCCGCACGAGATCGTCGTCGTCGACGACGGGTCGAGCGACCGCACGGCTGAGATCCTGGCCGAGGTGGCCCGGGAGATCCCCGAGCTGAAGCCTGTCCGCAACGACGGCCCGCACGGCTTCGGCCTCGCCATTCGCAAGGGGCTCGACGTCTTCACGGGGGACGCCGTCGTCATCATGATGGCGGATGAGTCGGACGACTGCCGCGACGTCGTCCGCTATTGGCAGGAATTGAACCAGGGAGTCGACTGCGTGTTCGGGAGCCGCTTCCTGCCCGGCGGCGGCGTCATCGATTACCCGCGGGTGAAGCTCGCCCTCAACCGCACGGCCAATCTCTTCGTGCGGATGCTCTTCCGCCACGGGCTCAACGACACGACCAACGCCTTCAAGGCCTACCGTCGGGAGGTCATCGAGGGCTGCATGCCGATCCTCTCCCCTCACTTCAACATCACCGTCGAGCTGCCCCTCAAGGCGATCGTGCGCGGGTATTCGTGGTCGGTGATCCCGATCACGTGGCGGAATCGGCGCAGCGGCGTCGCGAAGCTCAAGATCCGGGAGATGGGAAGCCGCTACTTTTTCATCGTGGCCTACGTTTGGCTGGAGAAGTATTTCAGCCGCGGCGACTACCGAAAAAAGCCGTTGTGAGCGAGCGTGCCTGGGTGTTCTGCCTTCGGGCCGTGGGGGAGCGTTTTTTGTGGATGCGTCTCGAGTTGCAGGGAAGAGCGGCGGTGGTGAGGCATCGAGGGTCGAGGGGATCGGATCGCGGTCGCGGGCCGTGCATCCCGGCGAATGGCTGATCCTCCTGACGGCCGCGGCAGCGCTGCTCGTGCGCTGTATCCGCGACCGGGAGCGCCCGCTGTGGTGTGACGAAGCCTATACGGCCTTCGCGGTGTCGGATCCATCCTTCGCGCACATGCTCGAGGCGCTGCGCGACGAGATCAACGCCATGCCGCCGTTGAGCTTCGTCCTCGGCTGGGGAATCGCGCGGGTGATCGGGGTCTCGGAGCTTGCTCTCCGGCTTCCGTCGGCGCTGTTCATCTGGGGGGGGATCGTCCTCCTTTGGCTCTGCCTGCGGCGATCGTTGAACCGTTGGGTGGCCGCATGGTGTGCGGTATGCCTCCCCCTGGCATCTCCCACGGTTCTTTTCAATACCACCGAGGCCCGCTGCTATGCGCTCTATTTTGCTGCCTATGTCGCGGCCGTGGGGCTCTATCTCCGCTGCGCGGAAGAGGGGGCCATGGCACGGCGCGAGCCGTGGCTGGTGACGCTCGCCCATGGGTGCCTCGTGGCGGTTCACTATGTCGGAGGCTTGCTCAGCGCCCTGCTCGTGGCGGTAGCGCTCACGGCGGGGTTCCTTTGGCCAGCGCACCTCCATCGCTATCGACGGTACGCCCTGCAGGGCATGCTCGGATGGCTGGCGATGATCCCCGCGCTGCCGTTCTATTTCGCCCAGCGGCGGCTGGGGGGGGAGTTCAACTGGATTCCCAAGCCGGGGCTGATGCAGCTCTACGCGGAGCTGGCTTCGGGCATCGGGGCCTTTTCGCTGTTCGTGATGGCCTTGCTCGTGTGGGCCTTGGTGGCCGAGGGGCGGCGGGGGGCCTTCGATACCGGTGGCCGGAGAACGCCCGCGCGGATGCGGGCGATCGCCCTTCTGGTCGTGGCGAGCCAGATTTTTTACGTGGCGGCGTGGATCGAATCGAGGCTCGCCAGCAACATCTTCCTCGACCGCTATCTGTTCCCTCTTTCCCTCGCCTGGATGCTGGCGATCGCCTTCGTCGCCGACTCACTCGTCGCCCGTCTCTGGCAGCGGGAGCCAGACGGACCGGAGTCGAAGCAGGGGATGGGCTTTGCCTTCCTCGAGGACGGCCAGTGGGGGCGGCGGATCGTCCTTGCCACCGTGGCCGTGCTGACGGTGTTTGTCGCCATGAAGACGCTCCGACCGCGGAAGGCAGACGCTATCGAAGTGGAGGCCCTGCAAGCCATTCGTGAGGTTCCCGGCGTCCCGGTCGTGACGACGGACGTCCGTCTCCACTCCGAAATTGGATGGTATCGAAGGCCCACCGGCGGGGTGTTTATGCTGCGCGACAGCCATCTCCACCTGATGCCGATCGGTCTTCGCATCGGCGAGGGGCTCGGCCGCCACTACCTCCCGGGCACGATGAAGAGCCTGGCCGAATGCGTGGAGGACTTCGACTCGTTTCTCTTCGTCAATTACCACCCACAGCGCACCGCGGTCGAGGACTTCCTCAGCGGCCAGCCAGGGTGGCAATCGACGAAGGTCGGGCCTCACACACAGCTCTGGGAACGCCGCCCGGACGGCGCCGCCGAGTGATCCATCCTCAGCCGCCCTGTGGGGCAGCCTTCAAGCGGCGCCTCGCTCCGGGGCGGGAAACTCGAGCGATGTCACGAGAAGCAGGTCGATGTGCTGACAGGAGTCATCGGGCTGGATGATGACGGCGGTACGTCCACCAGGATTCCAGGCGACGTACTCGGGATGGACGACGCTGATCGATCGTCCGTCGGCGAGGTAGACCCGAAACGGGACAAAGGGCTCGGCCCGCATCGCGTCACGAAATCGTTCGAGCGTCATGGGGAAATCGCGGCAGGGCCGCGGCTCCAGAGAGAAGGCGTACTCTTCAAGAGTGTACGGGCGTATCCTCCCTGGTCAAGCTGGCCGGGGGCGGCCGCTCTCCGTCCGCCGGGCAACGATTCGCCTCAGCAGGAGGCATTTTCGCCAAGGTCAAACTCGGCGGCGATCGCGTCCCAGAAATCGATCCTGGCTTCGAGCGAGCCGCGGGCGGTGGCCGAGGCCTCGGCCCATTTGCCGGCGTCGTCGCCGCACAGGCTCGCCACGATCCGCCGGCACATCGGCCCGTGCTTCTCGTCGTCGGCTTCGATGTGGCGCTCGAGATAGAAGCGGAGCCGCTCCCAGCTGTGGGGATCCTGGGCGGCCAGCGCCACGACGAGCGGGCGAAACATTTCCGGGATCACGTCCTCGCGGCCATACGTGAACGCCGCCACGATCTTGTGGGCCGAGCCCGAGGCGATGATCGCAAACGAGGTCCGGACAAACGTCGCGGCCGCCGCGGGCACGCGGGCCTCGTCGAGGGCGCGGTCGAGCGGGATGCCGGCGGCGAGGAGCGTGAGGAGCGTTTCGATCGGGCCGGTATCGGCGCCGGCTTGGCGCATGCAATCGAGATAGAGCTCGAAGTGGGAGGCGTGGGTGCCGTCGGGAAGCTCGTCCGATTCCTCGTCGAGAACGATCTCGTTGACGAGCCGCCGGGCCTCGCGATCGGGGGTGGGGATCCAGGGGAGGCTCGTGCAGGTGAGCTTCTGCTGAAGGGCGACAAGCAGGCTCTGGAAATCCCAGACGGCGAAGACATGGTGCTCCATGAAGCGGCGGAGCCGCTCGGGGCTGTCGACCATGGCGTAGATCGGATGGGCGAGGAGCCGCTGGCGGAGGTCGCCGAGGTCGACGGTGTGGCGGGGGCTCGCGGGGCTCGTGACGGCGGCGGAGAAAGCCGTGGAGAGTGCGGCAGTCATGGCGGGAGGGCCCAGGAGGGCGTGAAAGGGGAGGGCGTGAAAGGGGCAGGCAGGGGGGGAAAGCCGAAGGGCCGGCGGCGTCGGGCTTCGACACCACCGGCCCTTCCTTTGTAGGCAGCGGATCCCCTCGCGGCGAGGCCAGGGGGAGGCCGTTTTTAGGCGGGGATTACTGGTAGTCCTTCTCGGCGAGGGGCTTCCCCGCGTCGCCGAGGCCGTAGACGCACGGCGTCGAGGACGATCCCATCATCACCCCGGCGCCGCCGACCGTGTTCGGCGTCAGGAGTTGGCAGTAGACCCGGGGCTCCATGCTGTCGTTGAGCGCCACGACGTGGCCGTCGCAAAAAGCCGCGACGAACGTGCCGGGGTGCCGCGACGACGGAGTCGCATCAGCCACCAGCGGGAAGGCCATCGCCTCGCCCTTCGTGACATTCGCCATCTTCAGCGAGGTCGACGCGATGAGGCCGCCCGTCGGGAAGGCCGTGCCAGGGGTCTTCGTGATGGCACCGAAGCCGATGATCGGCGAAACGTTGGCGGTGGCATTGACCCCGACGTCGTAGCCGCCGTTGGGAGCGAAGCTGTAGCTGGTGGCCGCCGAGCGGGGGGATGCATCGTAGAACGCCTGGGGATTGAACGTGGCGTTGCTCCGCTCGGCAATCAGCAGCGTGTTGGAGGCGCCGTCACCGGAGGAGATGTAGTCGACACCGTTCTTCATGGCGGTGTAGCCACCGACGCCCGACTTGCCGACGGTGTCCATCATCACGCCGTCGTCACGATACTGGGCACCGGCGACATAACCGATGCCGACGTTGCCGGCGTAGGCGATCGAGGGAGCCGCTTCGAGGGCTGGAACCGACGTCGGGCACTTGAAGATCTCCATCGCCGGGGCGAGGCTCACCGGCGTACCGGTGGTGTTGTTCTCCCACAGCTTATAGACGTCGAGCCGCTCGAGGCCGGGGAGGATCAACACCGGCCAAGAGACGGTACTGAAGTTCGCATTCATGGCCCCGGAGTCGGCCGGAGCGATCGAGGCCGACGTCGAGTTCGGATGGGCATTGCGCCAGCCGGGGATGAACTTCTTCGAGTTGTCGAAGTTCGTCACGGCGAGGCCGATCTGACGGACGTTATTGATGCACGTGTTGCGGCGACCGGCTTCGCGGGCCGCTTGAACGGCCGGCAGCAGCATGCCGACGAGCGTGCCGATGATGGCGATGACGACGAGCAGTTCGACGAGCGTGAAGCCGGCCCGGCTGCGTTGGATGTGGGTGCGCATTGGAAAGCCCTTTGGTGGGAGCAGGCTCAGGGAAAAGAGCTGCTGCCCGGATGAGATGAGATGGAACGAACCGGTCGCCCGTACTGGGCCCACGGTGAGGGCGGCCCAGAACGGGAGCGCCCCTGAAAAACCGCGGTTGATGCCCTGCCTGCCCCTCTACGGAATTGTCGGGTCGTTGGTGCGATTTGTCCAGCGGCAGCAGCCGGGCTGGCACAGATTCCGCTGGGCGGGGTCGCCGGTGGCCGAGGGGCGGGGCGAGCGGGGCGGAAGGCCGGCCGGGGGGCGGCGGAGGGGAGCCAGCCCGGGGGAGCCAAGAGGCTCCGAATCAGGCGACCTGGCGGCGGCGACGCTCGAGGATCGTGAGCGAGCCGAAGACGAGCGAGAGGGCGCTGCCGAAGGAGGCGGGGTCGATCTCGGGGACGGCGGAAGCGGCAGTCGCGTTGACGGTCATCATGTAGGGTTGGGTCGAGGAGACATTCCACGCTCCACCAAGGCTGGTCCGGAAGGCACTCGAAAGCGTCTGCCAGTTGGGGGAAACCGTCCCGCTGCCGTCGGTGAACTGCCAGTCGGCCGATCCGCTCCCAATCCCTCGGAGAACTATCCAATATACCGAGTTGGAGGTCAGGGACGGCAGGCCAGAGGCCGTGAACGTGTTCGGACCGTCGGCGAGGCTGCCGGGGGTCGTGAAGCTGCCGAGGCTTGAACCGGGAACGCCGGAATTGTCGGAGTAGAGATCTACGGCCACGCCTGCTGGCGAATTGACGAGGTCGAGCACGACCGAGTTGAGGTCATACGCAAACGCGTCGGTCAGAAACTTGTCAGCAACGTACTGGGTGGAATCTGCCGTATCAGCGGCAGAGGCTGTGTTTCCGTTGATGCTGTCGTAGAGAACGACCGGGGCGGCGGTCGCGGCCTGGCTGAGGAGCATTGCCACCACGATCGCGACGCCCCAGATCGACAAGCCCTTGCTCAGCGAGCGGCCGGAGAGCTTGCAGGTGTTCTTGGTGGCGGTCGTCATGGCGATGATCCTCGTCGTGGCTGGGGGCGGGCGTTGCCGCCTGATGACCAACGAAGAGGTGCATCTGCCGTGCCAAATCGAGACTTGTTTTCCGAGATTGCCCGTAAGTCCTTTTCTGTCATTGGTTTAGATATTGCAGAGTCCGCCCGGCCAAGCCAAGGGATCGGAGGGTGATCCACTATTTCAGGGAGGCAAAAGTGGGCTCGCGCAACGGGATCGCGAGAGGCAAGTCGTTGCTAGGTAAAGACTTGTGGCTACCCTCACCAGGATGATGAGGGGCCAGCGGCCCAGAAACCCTCTCCCTGATTTGGTCTCCCTGATTTGGTGGGGAGGCTGAGGGGGAGCGTCACCGAGGTGGCGTCAGCGCGGGACGAACGAGTGGCGGATCGTCACCTGCCGCACTTGCCGGCTCGAGGGCTCATAGCAGCGGAGACGCACCTCGATTCCCCGGAGCGGGAAGCGGTAGGGGGGGAGCGTTTCGAGCTCGCCGGGGTCGTCGCCGGCACCGGTGAACAGGCCGTCGCCATCGACGTCGTAGGGAGACTCATCGACCTTCCCGTCGCTGTCGTTGTCGAGTCCGTCGGCCCCCTCGTCAGCGACGCCGTCGTTGTCGTCGTCGACGCCGTTCGATTCGTAGTGCGTGCTCCAGGTGTCCCAGACGAACGGGCCGTTGGCATTGCGCAGGCCGCTCAAGGGCTCGCCGACACCTGCAAACCGGGGACGCTGCCCCGAGGTAGCGACAACGCCATACGGCCCCTTGTTCCAGCCGAGGTCGACATAGGCGCCGTTGGCTGCGACGGGCGTTGCCGCGAAGCCTCCGTCGCCCGGCACGACGGCGCTGTCGCCGCCAGCGGGGACGCCGACCGGGGCACCGGGGTCAAACACCCGGACATCGAAGCCGATCACGTTCGTGAGGACGACATCCTCACCAATGCGGGTCGAACTCTTCGTCCGATCGAAGATCAGACCGTCGGGGGCAGGTGTCGCCTGCCACTGAAACGTCGGATTCGCTGTCCCGTCGGGAAATCGGAACGAGCCGGCCGAGGCGTCGATCACGCCACCAACGTTGTGCATGAACCGATTCTCACGCCGGGTAAGATCGGCGAGCGAGTTCGGTAAGAACACACCGTTTGCCGCTTGGTATTGAACAGAAAGGTCGAAGTTATCGAGAAAACCAGCCCATGAAGTGAACGGTATCGTGTTGTAATTCTTGCTGTTCGCGTCATAAAAAGGCGAAAATCCAACGTACCCAATGACAAGATTCTGCCTGCGGAAGAGCGTGTAGGTCGTAACCGGTGGGCTCGTGCCGGCGGGGACGTCTGTGGGACGAAGAAACCACGCAACTTCGGCGAGTTGGCTCTCGGTCGTCTGTGTCGTGCCGGTCACCGCTGGATTGCTCGTGTACCGGCCGAGGTACGGAGTCTCAGTGTTCCGTGTCGTGAAAAGCAACACGTCGTCGATGTCCGCTGGAGCGAGCGGTGAGCGATCGATACCGCTGTCGGCGTCGCCGCGCGGCCCCTCGATGACCTCAAAATAGCCCTCTCCCGCCTCGACCTCGAGCGGGGGAAGCGTCCGGGCCGTGGCGCCCGCGAGATCGTTCCGTAGCCGCCAGGCGACGGAGCGGAGCTGGGCATCGAGCTCGATCATCGAGCGGCTGTCGGAGACGGCCGTGCCGAAGGCGCCAAAGACCTGCGCGATCGCCCCCATGAGGATGAGCGTGCAGGTGGTGGCAACGAGCATCTCGACGAGCGTCATGCCGCGGCGGATATGGGTGGGCGACTTCATTCGACGATCCTCCGCAGGAGGACGGCATCCCAGACGTTGTGGTCGCGCCCCGGCTCGTGGGCGACCGGAATCGACCGGTCGATGATGTAAAAGGCACGGTGGTAGCGGACGCCATCGGGATCGGCGGGGACATTCGACCCAGCCGGAGCCATCGCCTCACGGAGCGTGATCCAGACGCCGAAGAGGTGCGACTTTGTGGTCGTCGTGTTTGCCAGCCGGTTGGCCGTGTAGATCGCCTGCGAGGGATTGAGATCGATCGCCGGTTTGAGCGTCGCGTTGCCGTCGGTTTTCGGCATGGGCTGCGGGGCATTGGCCGCCGGCTGCTGGCCGCTGAGGGAGATGAGGGAGCTCGTGTTGCGGGCCGGCGTGCCATTGAGGGCCGCATTGCTGCGGGTGTCGACCGGGTCGGGAGAGCCGTCGGTGGGCTTCACGAGCGGCCCGGCGACGACGGCATGCCAGACATCGTCGGCGGTGACCGTGTTGAGGTTCACCCGCCCCGGCTCGCGGAAGGCGGAGAGCTGGTTGACCGGCGTGGTTACCTGATCGATCCCGGTGAGCGTAGCGAGATTGCCGCTCGGATCGGCCGTCGTGCCGTGGATCCCGGCGAAGCGCGTGGGCACATGGACGGCGTCGAAGAGCGGGGGGCTCTTGAGGTTGCGGAGGACCGTCGGCCCCCAGGTCCAGTTATTCGTGTCGGCATCAGGAGCGAGGGTCGGCGAGGGATCGCTGTACTTCGTCAGCAGGCTCTGGCTGTCGAGGCCATGCACGAAGAGCAGCTCGGGGCTCGCCACGAATGGCCGATTCGGCCAGAAAAACCACTTCGGCGACGGCTTGGTGGGATCGGGCCTCCAGTTGGCGTCAATGACAAGGGGGACCGCCGCCGTTGTTTCGGACGTGGCCTGCTTCCAGAACGTGTCGGCTGCGTCGTTCATGCCTCGACGGGTCGTCTTTGGATTCTTCGTCGGCAACACCCCGTTAGGATCTGGAGTACGGTTGACGACGCTCACCGTTTGCTGATCGACGATTCGATAGACCGCCATCCGGCTGAGTTGGCCGTCGGTGTCGGTGAGAGCGGCGGGGGTGGTGTTGCCGGGGTCCTGCGTCCAGTCGGGCTTCGTGACGTCGGGGGCGGCGGTCGGATCGGTGAGACGCTCGAGATAGATCGTGGCTTGACGGTCGGCAGCGCCAAACGCGGCTGCGGGCCCTTGAACTTTGAGCGTGGCGAAGTTGGCCACGTTGAGCTTCTGCTGCTGCGTCTGGACGGTGATGACCGACGATGCAGCTTGCGGCTTGAGGCAGATCGAGGTGTCGACGCCAAGCTTCGGCGTCGTGTTGTCGGCGAGGACGTGCTCCGGCTGCCCCCCGGCGGCCGTCTTCGTGTCGAGGCGCACATACGTATCTGGCTGGCCGTCTGTCTTGATCCGCAGCCGCCAGACGGGGAGGAGGGTGCGATCGGCGGGGTTCGCGTTGTTGGCCGGAGTGGCCGCGGTCGCTCCCGACTTCCGCCCAAGATCGAGGGCGTTGAGGGGATTTTTCTTCGTGGCGTCGTAAGAATCGAACTGCGGATCGCAGGGCTCGCCGGCGACGGACGTGTCGCCCGACGAACCCTTGCCGAACGCGGTGGCATTCCAGGGGCGATGGAGCACGACATAGAGCTCGCCGGTCGTGGCATCCTCCCACGCGCACGTCTCGGCAATCACGATCTCCGGCCGCTCGCAGCCGAAGACGACGTCGCGCTGCGCCGGCTTGGCGTCGTTGGTCGTCTTTACGTTGCCATCGACATCCCAGCCGTCAGCCGGATTGGTGTCAAACTCAAACGGCGTCATCGTTGAGTCGCCGTCACGGAATTCGACGATGTTGGCCACCCACTGGGCGCAGTTGCGGGGCTTGAAGTCGGCCGGCGGGGTGAGGGCACAGAGGAGAACGTAGAGATCCTTGAAGTAGGCCTGCCGCTGGGCGTAGTAGGGATCGGTGATGTCGTATTTGGCGGGCTTCGTGCCGGTGAGCGGCCGGTTGAGATCGAAGCGCTCGCCGCGGGAAATCTCCCGGTTGAGGACGCCATTCATCACCGCCTTGGTGCGGGCCGTCGTGGTGCCATAGAGCTTCGTGGCGTCGCCGCCGAGCGTGTCGGAGAGCTTCCGCGCCCAGTCGAAGAGTTTGGGGGCAGCGCTCCCGCTGACGACGGTCGAATCCCAGCTGTCGGTCGTGATCCGGAGGCGGGCCTCCTCTGCGACGCTCCCGAGGATCGCCTCGAGCCGGGGGGGGAGCTTCGAGGAATCGATGTCGTAGGGGCGGAGGATGTTTTCGAGTTCGGAGAGATTGAAGATGTTGCCGTTGGGATTGAAGTTTGCCGAGTAGTTAAAGAGCCAGGAATTGCGCGGAGCGCGGGTGTCAAGGCGAAGTTCGTAGGGATCGTCGCGGGTCTCGACGTCGAGATTGCCGTTCCGCGACCACTCCGGCTTCACAAAGCAGAGCTGCGGCACAATTCCTGTCGAGGCCGCGGCTCCTATCGTGAACGTCTTCATCCGACCGTGGAGATCGGGGGGGGAATTGTACGTAGACCGCGGGTAGAGCGTCGGAGAGCCGGTGAACGGCGTCGTCTTGTCAGCCCAGTTGAAGGTCTTCCCGTCGTCGCCGTTCCACCAGAGCGGCGGCACCCCGTCATAGCCGATCGTGCGGGGGGAGGCGGTCGTAGTTGTTGCCGGATCTATTGGAGAGCGATGGTCGTTGATTGCGCTGGCTGCGTCATCGATGCTTGGTTTGCCAGGTACCGGGTAGTAGCGGGCGTTCGGCCCGTCCGCGAGGAGCGACGTGGGGGCAATCGGAGCCGCCCACTGCGACACGACGAAGTTTCCGTATCGCCCCTCGGAGGAATTGACCTGGGGAGTTTTAGATCCGGCTTGATTGTAAAATCTGCTTCCGTACGGAGATTGTCCTCCGGCTGTTCCGCTCATTCGAGGGGCACTCACGCCGGTTCGAAGATAAAGCGATGGAAACTCACCCGGCTGCCGTCTGGGAAATCCATAGGTCTTCGCCAGTGAGTTGTCGGGTGGAAAAAGAAGATCGAGATTGATCTCCGCGGGCCCGTAACCGGATCCGACTGGCAGCATCGCAAAATCAGATGCCGTTGGGGATCCG
>CANGGT010000086.1 GCA_947453375.1 Planctomycetaceae bacterium | reverse complement strand
GGCTCGAGCTTGGCATGGGTGACCAGCCCGAGATGGGCCGTGATCGACACGAGGGCCGCCGCCGCCGCATCCCGGTCGCTGACCGAATCGGGGGTGGGGTAGAGCCAACGCTCGTCGATGGCCGCAAGTTCAGCGAACGTCCCCTGTCGCCCGAGCAGCCCCTGATTGGAGCCCCAGACGCGCATGCCGGGGCGGAGCGACTGGACGTCGCCCCCGACCGCGACGACTTCACCGGCCAGATCGCAGCCAACGACAAACGGGAACGGGAGCGGGAAGGCCACCGCTCCGGCGCGGACGTAAGTGTCGATCGGATTGACGGCACAGGCCCGGACGCGCACAAGCGCCTCGCGCGGCCCCGGGACCGGGTCGGGCAGGCTGCCGACCTCGATCACATCCGGGGGCCCGGTGCGGGTGATGAAGGCGCCCCTCATCGACCGTCGACCTTCCGCTTCGACAGCAAACCAACGACACCGACCGACGCCAGGAGGGCTCCCAGGGCGGCCGCGGCGCGGAGGCGGTCGCGCAGGGTGTGGTAGTAGTCCGATCGGGCCATCGATTTCGCCTCCATTTCCGTCGGCGGCCGATCGACCGATGCGTGCGACAAACGCGTGGCCCACGCCGTGTAGACCTCGTCGGTCGGCGCCCGCATGACCGACGACTTGATCGTGTCGTCGTCATACAAGTTGACCTCGGGGGGCGTGAACGACACCGACAACAGCCCGGCCGCGGCGGCCAGCAGGCTGCCTGCCAGGACCAGGGCGTGCATCCCCGTCCAGCGCTGCCCGGCGCCTGCCTCCCCCTTTTCGCGGGGCGCGGTGGCCACCCGCAGCTTCCCCAGATCGCGCAGTCGCGGGACCTGTTCCTCGCGACCGCAGGCGGGGCAGGTCGCCTGCCCACCCGCCTGGGACGAGGTGACCGGAATGTCCGCGCCACAGCCGCAGGGGAGGAGAAAGGAAGTCATCGGGAAGGGGCTCCAGTGGCCGCAGAAACGACGTACCAGGATTTTTTTACCATTTGCCGGGCGAATCCTCGAACAATCGCTGAAAGAAGGGGAAAAAAAGTTGGCCTTCCGACCCCCGCAGCGCCATAATCCTTTGCCTTCCGGACGCTCGGCATGGCACCACATCGGCGGCTCGGACCAGAGCGCGATGGGCCGTCGGCGTCCTCACCCGGGCTTGTCAGGTCACTGGCATGCCAACCGGTCCGCCGGCAGGGGTTGCCGGAGGGCATTTCAGACTCCCTGGTTCGCCTCGAGCACGTTCGGGCCAGCCATTCGGTCACGAACCCGCCCTGGTCCCCAGCGGACCGTTTCCCGTCCGCAATCCGCTTGATCCGGCCGGGGTTCGGTTTGTTCCCCTGACTTGGTTTCCACACGTCCTTTTTCCTGGGGTCCGCCCCCCCGATCTCGCCCCGTTCAAGCCCTTTCCCGGAGGAGGATTTGGGCCTCTGGACTTGCCCACCCCTTGAATCACACTGTCGGCGTTCCGAATGATGCACTTGGCGACCGCAGGAAGCGGTGGTCGCCGGGCCAGTCAGGAGCGCCGGCGCGATGCCTGAAGCCGCACCGCGGGTGATGCACGACGCCTCTCCCTGCGGTTGACCGGTCCGATCGAACCCGCCCAGTGAATCCGTTCCACGAAGGAGTTCCAACCTTGTACGACTCGCTGCTGGATGAACTCGAAGACGATGTCGTCTCCAATCCCCAGGATGTCGAGGATCTCACGGTCAAGGTCGTCGATGCCGAGGAGGCCGACGCCGACATGCTCGCCGACGACGATGCCGGCGTGCTCTCCGACGGTGACATCGATGCCGAGGTCGAGGCGGAGATCGAGTCGTCCGGCGAAGCCGAGGACGTCCTCATCGAGCAGGGGGAGAACTGGTCGGACGATCCGGTGCGGATGTACCTGACGCAGATGGGTGAGATTCCCCTCCTCACCCGCGCCCAGGAAATCTGGCTGGCCCGTCAGATCGAGACCACCCGGGCGGCGTTCCGGGCGAAACTGCTCGAGTGTGAATACGTTTGCCAGCAGGCTTTCAAGGTGTTGTCGCGCGTTCACCGCGGTGAACTCCCCTTCGATCGCACCGTGCAGGTCTCCGTGACCGACCGGCTCGAGAAGGATCAGATCCTCGGTCGCCTTCCCCACAACCTCCGCACGCTCGACATCCTCCTCAAGCAGAACAAGTCCGACTACCGCATCGCCCTTTCGAAGAAGCGGAAGATGTCGGAGCGCCGCGAGGCCTGGGCCCGCCTCGGCCGCCGTCGCCGCCGGTGCGTTCGCCTCGTCGAGGAACTCGGCCTGCGGACGCAGCGGATCGAGGCGATGATCCCGACGCTCGAGGAGTTCGTCCGCCGCATCAAGGAACTGCGGCTCAAGATCGACGCCCACAAGAAGAGCAAGCAGCCCCCCGCCGGGCGACAGAAGCTCGTCGATGAATACCGGATGATCCTCAAGGCCTGCCAGGAAACGCCGAAGAGCCTCAAGCGGCGAATCAGCGAGATCAAGCAGATCTACGCCCAGTACCAAAAGGCGAAGCGCGGGCTCTCGGAGGGGAACCTCCGGCTCGTCGTGTCGATTGCCAAGAAGTACCGCAATCGCGGCCTCTCGTTCCTCGACCTCATCCAGGAGGGGAACGCCGGCCTGATGCGGGCAGTCGACAAGTTCGAATACCGCCGCGGCTTCAAGTTCTGCACGTACGCGACCTGGTGGATTCGGCAGGCGATCACCCGGGCCGTGGCTGACCAGAGCCGGACGATCCGCATCCCGGTTCACATGGTGGAGACGATGTCGCGGGTCCGAAACGTCGCCCGGCAACTCCTTCAGGAATACGGACGCGAGCCGACGATCGAGGAGATCGCGGCCCGCGCCGGAACGCCCGTCGACGAGACGCGGCGGGTGTCGGCGATGAGCCGCTACCCGATCAGTCTCGACCGCCCCGTCGGCAACAGCGAGGACAGCCATTTCGGCGACCTCCTCCCCGACACGGGTGCCGAGAACCCGGCCGTGGGGGCAGCCCAGGAGATGCTCCGCAACCGGATCGCCAAGGTGCTCAAGAGCCTTTCCTACCGGGAGCGGGAGATCATCAAGCTCCGCTACGGCCTCGGCGACGGCTACAGCTACACCCTCGAGGAGGTTGGCCACATCTTCAAGGTGACGCGTGAGCGGATCCGGCAGATCGAAGCCAAGGCTGTCCGCAAGCTCCAGGCCCCGGCCCGGAGCGAGGAACTTTCCGGCTTCCTCGACTGATCCTCGACTGATCCTCGCTGAAAGTCGTCTTTAAAAGTCGTCTAGGGGGCCCCCGGTGGATTACCATGCCACCGGGGGCCTCGTCGTTCCCACCTTCCACCTCACCTTCCAACCCACCTTCCAGAAAGCCCCACGATGCTCCGCCCGATCCTCGCCGCCCTACTCGCGATCCTCGTCGTGTCGTCCACGGTCCGCGGCGCGGAACCGGCGAGCTTTCCGTCGGTGACGATCGACCTGGGAACGGTGGTGGCCGATCTGCCGAAGTCGGTCCGCTTCTACACCGAGGGGATCGGCTTCACGGAACTGTCGGCTTTCGATGTCCCGGCCGAGATTGGCGCGGCCGTGGGGCTCACCGACAGCAAGCCGCTCTCGATCAAGGTGCTCGCCCTCGGCGAAGGAGCGGGGGCGACGAAGCTCAAGCTCATGGAGGTCGCGGGCACTTCGCCACGGGGGGGCGACAGTGAGTTCATCCACAGCCACACCGGCTTCCGCTATCTGACAATCATGGTGGCCGACACGACCGCGGCCCTGGAACGTCTCGCGAAGATCGGCGTCAAGCCGATCGCCAAGTCGCCCCTCCTCCTCCCGGAAACCCTTGTGCCCGGGAAGATGTACCTGACGGTCGTCCGTGATCCGGACGGCAACTTCGTCGAGCTCATCGGCCCGCGAAAGTGATCCGCCCGGTCATGCCCGGGGGATCTTTCCGGCCTTCTCCAGCCAGCGAAGCACCTCCTCGGCGAGGGCCTCCGGGGGGCGGGCCGCGGAATCGACCGCCAATTCGGGGGCGAGCGGGGCTTCGTAGGGATCGTCGATCCCGGTAAATCCCTTGATTTCCCCCGCCCTCGCCTTCTTGTAGAGCCCCTTCGGGTCGCGGGCCTCGCAGACGGCAAGCGGCGCCTCGACGTGGATCTCGATGAAGTCACCCGGCTGGAGCATCGCCCGGACGGCATCCCGGTCGCGCCGGTAGGGGCTGATGAACGCCGTCAGGGCGATGACCCCGGCCTGCGCGAACAGGTCGGACACGGCGCCGATCCGCCGGATGTTCTCCTCCCGGTCGGCAGGGCCGAAGCCGAGCCCGAAGCGGGTTGCGAAAGCCTCGTCGTGGCGTTGGCGGAGGAGCCCGGGGGCGGCATTGAGCCCGAGGCGGACGTTGTCGCCATCGAGGACGAAACTCCTCAACCCCCGGGCGTGAAGTTGGCGATCGACGGCATTGGCGAGCGTGCTCTTGCCGCAGCCCGAGAGACCGGTGAACCAGAGGACGCACCCCCGGTGACCTGCCGCCCGCTCCCGGTCTTCGCGACTCACGGCATGGTCATGCCAACGGACGTCGACCTTCTCCTCGGCCATGATTCCCTTCCCGTCATCCGGGGCTGATCAATCCCATCCATCGAGGGTGACGGTGGTGGTGAATCGCTGCGGAACCTTGCCGGCCACGGCCCGCTCGACCTCCACCTCGATCGACTCCCCCGGACCGTGACGCCCGACATACTCCGTCAGGCCCTCGAAGTTCTTCACCGCCACGCCGTCCATCGAGAGGACGACATCGCCGATCTGCAGGCCGGCGCGGTCGGCCGCGGAACCAGCCACCACCTGCGTGATCTGACAAGGGCCGACGATCCGCTGGCCGCCAACCCCGAGCTTGCCCCCCTTGCGGACGTCGATTTCCGCGTTGGGGAAGCGGGCGGCCAAGGCCGCGACGGCTTCGTCGCTCACGCCGGTCCCATAAAGCTGGATGTTCTCGAGGCTCCGGAGGCGACCGAGCAGCGCGAGGGTCGGGGGATCGACTTTCAGGCCGTGGATCCCGACATGCCGGAGATTGCGGAGCCGTGGAAGAAGCCGGAGATCCTCCGCGCTTCCCCTCCAGCGCGTATCGATGACGGCTTCCAAGCCGCGCTTTCCGCTCGCCATCGAGAGGTAGTTGTCGTTGATCTTCGCACCGAGCGCCAGGAGCCGCTCTTGGGCTGCCTCGTGCATCCCGAGTTGGTGGTATTCAAGCGTCGTGGCGGCAACGTGTGACACCGGACCGGGCGGCCCTTCCGCGAGCGTTTCGAGGATCCGCTCCGCTTCGAGGGCCAGCGCCACCGCCTGTGGCGTCAGGGGGGCATCCTCCTGGGCCTCACCACCGGCCGTTTGATCGGCAGCATCCTTCCCTTCCTCGGCCCCTTGCCCGGCCGCGGCAGGGGGGTCGAGATAGCCACGAATGACGTCGATGGCGCGGCTGGCAACCTCGAGATCACCCCCGCGGGCAGCTTCGGCGAGGGGCCCAAGGGCGGCAGGGCCAGCCGCGGCGAGTGACCGGCTGGCCGCCTCACGGACGGCAAACTGCTCGGCGCCGAGTTGGCCGATCCACCCGTCAATCGCCTCGGCAGACGACTCCTCCGCGGACACCCGGGGATTCCCGAACGCCAGCAGGAGCGCGACAGCCCCCGTCGCGGCGGCGACGCCGGCGGAGTGGAACAGTCGAAAAAGGGAGGGCGACGCCACCTGAAAAAACCTCGTGCTCGAGCATCGTGACTATACCATTGCGCCCCCCACGAGCCTGCGCGAGACTGTGCGGGTGAATCCGCCCCGGAACTCCGGGCTGGGCCCGGGTGTGCAGGGTAGGATTCAGCGTCGCCACCTGGTGTGGTGCCCGCCCCTCCGCCCTGGCCCCCCTGGCAGCCATGCCGACCACCGCCCCCCACTGCGACGCCCCCCTCCGCTCGCTGGCACTCCCCCTTCCGCTCGCCCTCCCACCGGCCTGCAATTCCCTCCCGGGCCAGCCGAGCCCGCCCCCGCTGCCGATGAGCCGGGCGGAGATGGAGGCGCGGGGATGGGATGCCGTCGACGTCGTTCTCGTCACGGGGGACGCCTACGTCGATCACCCGAGTTTTGCCAACGGCCTCATCGGCCGCCTCCTCGAGGCGGCGGGATGGCGCGTGGCCGTGCTCGCACAGCCCGACTGGAACAGCTGCGAGCCGTGGCGCGAGTTCGGCCGTCCCCGGCTTTTCTTCGGGATCTCGGCGGGCAACATGGACTCGATGATCAACCACTACACCGCCAACCGGAAGGTGCGCAACGACGACGCCTATTCCCCCGACGGTCGCATCGGCCGCCGTCCTGACCGGGCCACCCTCGCCTACTGTCAGCGGTCGCGCGAGGCGTTCCCCGGCGTGCCGGTGGTGGCCGGCGGTGTCGAGGCCTCGCTCCGCCGATTGGCCCACTACGACTACTGGAGCGACACGGTCCGGCGATCGATCCTCCTCGACTCAAAGGCCGACCTCGTCGTCTTCGGGATGGGGGAGCGGACGGTCCTCGAGGTCGCACGTCGCCTTGGGGCCGGCGAGACCGTCCGCGACCTGCGCGACCTCCGCGGCGTCGCCTACCGACTCGGCGCCAGCGAGGCCCCGCCATCGGGCGCCGACACCCTCGAACTCCCCGATTTTGAGGCGCTGGCCGGCGACCCGATCGCCTTCTGCACGATGACCCGGATCGCCCACCTCGAGACCAACCCGCACAACGCCCGTCGGCTCGTGCAGCGGTATGGCCGGGAGTCGATCGTCGTCAACCCGCCCGCCCTGCCGCTCGAGCAGGGGGAGATGGACCGTGTCTACGGGCTCCCCTTCACCCGACTCCCCCATCCTTCCTACGGCAACGCCCGGATCCCGGCCTTCGAGGTGGTCCAGCACAGCGTCCAGATCATGCGCGGCTGTTTCGGCGGCTGCACGTTCTGCTCGATCACGGCCCACGAGGGACGGATCATCCAAAGCCGCTCGCAGGAGTCGGTCCTCTCCGAGATCCGCCTCCTTGCGACCCAGCCCGGCTTCAAGGGGACGGTCTCCGACATCGGCGGGCCGACCGCCAACATGTACCAGATGCGCTGCACGCGACCGGAGGTGGAGGCGAAGTGCCGCCGGCTCTCGTGCGTTCACCCCACGGTCTGCAAACTCCTCGGCACCGACCACGGGCCCCTCCGCTCCCTGATGCGCGAGGCGCGAGACGTGCCGGGGGTGAAGCGGGTGCTCGTCGCCTCGGGAGTCCGGATGGATCTCGCCCGACGGGATCCCGCCTACCTCGAGGAACTCGCTTCCCACCATGTCGGCGGCCATCTCAAGGTCGCACCGGAGCATGTCAACGCCGAAGTTCTCGACCTCATGAAGAAGCCCGGGGCGGACGACTTCGTGAAGTTTGACGAAGCCTTCCGCGAGGCAAGCAGGCGCGTCGGCAAGAAGCAGTACACCGTTCCCTACTTCATCGCCAGCCACCCCGGCAGCGACATCGCCGAGATGATCGAACTCGCGGTGTTCCTCAAGCAGAACGGCTACAAGCCCGATCAGGTGCAGGACTTCATTCCCAGCCCGTTCGATATCGCCGCCTGCATGTACCACACCGGCCTCGATCCGATGACGGGGAAGCCGGTGAAGGTCGCCAAGGGAATGCGAAATCGGCGCACCCAGCGGGCTCTCCTCCAATTCTTCAAACCGGAGAATTGGTTCGAGGTGAAGCAGGCTCTCGAGGAAGCCGGGCGGCGTGACCTCATCGGCTCCGGCTGCGACTGCCTGATCCCCGCTTCGCCTCCGCGCGAGGCGCTCGAACGCCGCCGCCGGGATGCCAATCGGGCCTTCGAGGAACAGACCTCCGGCGATCACATCCGCGGTGGCCCGGCGGCCGGGAAACGGGAACAGCGAAGCCGCGGCAGCGTCGGCTATCGGCCGCGGCGGCCCGGAGAACACCGGCCCGGATCGTCCGGTGGCAAGCGGCGCGGCGACCGTCCCGGCCCAGCACCATCCTGACGCTCAAAACGCTGGCCCGGCCGTCACTGCCCCTTGATGGCCTTTGGCGATCCCCACAACAGCGGATTGCAGGCCCGGGCTCGTCGGAACCACATCATCGCATCCTCCCCCTCGAGCCCCTCGTCGAGGGCCTCGAGATGGAGCGCCGCCTGGCCGGCGAGCATCGGCAATTCGGAGTCGGTCGGATGCAGGCGGCGGGTTCGCTTGGCGTTGACGATGCCCCACTGGAGACGCCCGACGGCCAACGCCCTGGCATCCTCGGTCTTCGCCGTGCGGATGTTGTAGAGGGCGTAGCGGAGTCGCCGGGCGATCTTTTCGGTCTCGTAGTCGCGGGCACTCAGCAGCATCGTCACCACACACGCCCCCACGATGAGCACGGCGACGATCCCCCGTCGCGCCGACCACGGCACGGCACCGCTCCCCGGCGCCCGGACGTGCGCGATGCCGGCCCGATCCCGTTCCGTCAGCAGACAACCGGTGGGAAACGAGGCCGTCGTGGAGAGGGCCACACCCGCCACGAGACAGACCAGCAGCGCGTTGGCGGGGATATGCATGTTGAAGTCGAAGAACGAGTGGAGCCCGATGGCCGCGAGGGAGGCCCACGCCCCGGCCGCCAGCATCCGCTCCGACTCGGATGCCCTCCAGGTCCGCACGAACGCGGCCAACAGCACCGCCAGCAGTCCTGCCATCACGCCCCCGCCGATCAAGCCTGTCTCGGCAACGATCTGCGCGTAGTCGTTGTGCGCATAGAACACCGTCGGCTTTCCCGTGCCGTAGAACTGCTGGACAAACCCCCAACTGCCGAGCCCGCTGCCGAACAGGGGAGCCGCCGCAAAGGCCTTCGCCGACATCTTGTTGAGGGCGATGCGGGGATCATTGAAGAAGTTCATCAACGGGAGACGGACGAGATCGGGGAGTAGATCGGCAAAGGACGTCAGACGGAGAAAGTAGATCGTGAAGAACCCGATCAGGGCGAACAACGCCATCAGGGAGATCCCCCCCCACAGCCACCGACTCCAACGGGCCCGTGTCGTGAGGGCCATGAACACGCTCGTCGCCAGGACGATCGCCCCGGCTCCACCGCGCGAATGGGCCACCATCCCGATCGTCCAGAACGCACCGGCAAAGACGACCAGCGTGAGCGTCGCCCCGGCCCATGACCAAATCGGGCCGCGGAGACGCTGTCGGCAGAGGGCCAACAGCAGGGGAATGGTGAGGTACATCCCGGCGGCGAAATGATTGCTGACGACGTAGGAGCCCATCCCGTCGCCGATCTGCCAGCGAGGGAGGTAATACTCCTCCGCGCCGACCCGCACCGGCCCAGACTGCGAATACTCGATAAATCCGGCGGTGCGCACCGGCGGAAGGAGCGTGGTGCACCAGGAAAGATTCTCTTCCGGGCCCTTGAGGTCGTGTCGGCCGAGCACGACATGATCCTCGTTCATGGGATAGACGATCCCCAACCCCCACACGAGGAGCCCAGCCAGTGCGATCGCCGCACAGAGCACGAGGCGTCGCCGAGGACGGCGGCAGAGATCCATCGTCACGACCGTGGCCGAGAGCCCGAGAAACACCTGCCTGATCGCCGCGGCCGTGGCCCCGGGATCGATGGAGATCGTGCCCCATCGCAGCGTCTCCCCGTCTGAAACCGTGGCCCAGGCCTGCGCCGAGAACGGGGCAACGAGGGCGAGGAGCGGCGCCGGAAGGGGAACGATCTGGAGCAGCGCCCCTCCGGCCACGGTGATCGGCAGCCAGGCCAGCCACCCCGAGCGGGGTGCCGTCACGGCCCACAGCAGGGTGGCCATGCTGACGAGGAGATTGATCCCCAGCTTGCCGAGCGGATGGGTACCGCCGAGGGCCAACGGCCCGAGGATCGCCGCCAGCGACAGGAGGGCGACGGCCGACAGTTCTGCGACTCGGTGCCAGAGCGGCTCCCGATCGGCGTCCACATCCTCGTGGCGGATTCCGAGGACGAGGGCTGTATTGCCGGCTGGCATGGGACAATGATCCGGGGATTCCGCGGCCGATCCGACTGAGTTTACCCAACCTTCCACGACTCTCCCATCGCAGTCCGGCGGAATCGACGGCAGGATTTCTTCCCCCTCCGATGGAGGACCAAGGACCGACGCTCGGATTCGGGGATGGAAACTTAAACTGGGGGGAAAACTCCCCTGGGAATCCCGACATCATGGCCGTCCTCCGCCTCGTCGCCTCAGCGTTCCGAGTGATCGCCACGGCCCTCCTTCTCGCCCCCCTCTGGCTGCCGTCACTCCGGGGCACCATGGCGGCCGACAGCCGCCCGCCCAACATCCTCTTCATCTTCGCTGACGACCTCACCTGTCAGGCGCTGTCGACCTACGGAGAGTCACGTCACCTCCTCGACACGCCGAACATCGACCGGCTCGCCCGCGAGGGGATGCGATTCGACCGTTGCCTCGTCACCAACTCGATCTGCGGGCCGAGCCGGGCCACGATCCTCACCGGCAAGTACTCGCACAAGAACGGCTTCTACAACAACGCCAATTGCCGGTTCGACGCGACCCAGCCGACCTTCCCGAAGCTGCTGCAGGACGCCGGTTGGCAGACGGCGGTGATCGGCAAGTGGCACCTCGGGAGCGATCCGACCGGCTTCGATCACTGGCGGATCCTTCCGGGCCAGGGGATCTACTACAACCCGCCGATGATCACGGCTACGGGAACGGCGATCGAGCGCGGCTATGTCACCGATGTGATCACCGATCGTTCCATCGAGTGGCTGCGGCAGCGGGACCGCGACCGGCCGTTCCTTCTCATGACACAGCACAAGGCGCCACACCGCGAGTGGTCGCCGGCGATCCGGCACCTCGGCTGGGACGACGATCTCCCCCATCCCGAACCAGCGACGCTGTTCGATGACTTCACCGGCCGAAGCACGGCCGTGCGCGAGCATGACATGGGGCTCGATCGCACCTTCACCCCACTCTACGCCAAGTTCCTGCCGCCGCCGGGGATCGATGGCGAGGATCTCGTCGCCTGGAATGCCCACTATGAACCACGAAACGAGGCCTTTCGGGCGGCGGCTCCGACCGGCAGGGACCTCGTCCGCTGGCGCTATCAGCGCTACATGCACGACTACCTCGGCTGCGTGAAAGCGATCGACGAGAGTGTCGGCCGGCTCCTCGACGAACTCGACCGCGAGGGGATCGCCGACGAGACCGTCGTCGTCCTGTCGAGCGATCAGGGGTTCTTCCTCGGCGAACACGGCTGGTTCGACAAGCGTTGGATCTTCGAAGAATCGGTGCGGACACCGCTGATCGTTCGCTGGCCGGGACTGACCAGGCCGGGGAGCCGCTGCGACCGGATCGTATCGCTCGTTGACTTCGCCCCGACGTTCCTCGCGCTCGCCGGATTGCCTCTGCCTCCCGACATGCAGGGGCAGGCTCTCCAGCCGCTCCTCGCCGAACACGCCGACGCCGACTGGCGGAAGAGCCTCTACTACCACTACTACGAGTTTCCCGAGCCGCATCATGTCCGCCCTCACCGGGGCGTGATCACCGATCGCCACAAGCTCGTCCACTACGAGGGGGATCTCGACGAGTGGGAGCTCCTCGACCGGGAGGTCGATCCGACCGAGACGCGCAGCTTCCACGACGATCCCGCCTACGCCGACACGCTCCGCGATCTCCGGGCGGAGCTCGATCGACTCGAAGCCGAGGTCGACGACCTCGGCCCGGTGCCGCCGGAGGCCTACGGAAACACTCCGTTCGAGTGACCGAACCGGACGGGGGCCAAAGCCGTACGGGAACCTCGTCCCCTCATTCCCACCTGCCTCCACACCGCTCCACGAGGATCGCCATGTTCCGTCGCTGCTTCCTCCCGATGCTGGCCGCCGTGGTGGCTGGCCTGGCCTTCTCGGCCCCCCCGGCCCTGGCCCGCAATCCCCCCAATCCCTACTCGAGCTTCAACCTCTCCGGCATCAACTACGGCTCGATGCAGTGGGAGCGCGACCAACGCGCGGGCAAACGGGTCTGGCCGTACTACAACCAGCCCACTGGCGGAGCCCGCTCGTCGGTCTCGGCCGGGGGCTGGGGCGGCGGCGTGGGAGGGGCGGTGGTACGGCCAAACAGCGGCCGCGGATGGCGGCGTGGAAGGCGCTGAAGCCGGTCAGGCAGCGGGAGCCGGCGGATCGTCCTGGTACATCCGGTACTTCTTGGTGACCAGGGCTCCGCCCCGCTCGAGCGTCCGCTTCGAGAGGTGATTCGACTCGAGCACCCAGGAGAACTCCACCTCCCGCATTCCCCAGTCGATCACCGGCTGGACGAGCGCCCCCATGAGGACGAGCCCCACGCCCCAGGCCTGGTACTCCGGCACGACATTCGTGCTGATCGCCCGCATCCGCTTGATCCCCTTCTTGTTCCAGAGGAGGCGAACGAAGCCGAAGGGGAAGAGGCGGCCGTTGATCGCCTTGATGCGCGGGTTGTAGTCGAGGAGACAGAAGACGGTGCCGATCGGCTTGCCGCCGACCTCGGCCACCATCGCCAATTCCGGCACGATGAGGTGCTTGAGACTCTCGGCCATATGCTTCACCTCGCCGGCCGACAGCGGCACGAAGCCCCAGGTGCCTCCGAGGCTCGAGTTGTAGATCTCGAGGAACATCCGCACTTCTTCGTCAAAGCGGCTCCGGTCAAGAGGCCGCACCGTGACCCCGAAGCGTTCCTTGACCCCCTGGATCATCGAACCGAGCTTCGAGTCGAGCGACGACAGCATTCCCGTCTCGCCCCAGAAGGCGTACATGTCCTCGACCTTGCCGAAGCCGTTCTCCTCGACGAGCCGGCCGTACCACGGGCGGTTGTGCGTCATCATGAAAAACGGCGGGGTGTCGAAGCCCTCGATGAGCAGGCCGCACTCATAGTTGAGCGACGGATTGGCCGGACCACGGATCGAGGTCATCCCCTGGGCGTGGAGCCAGTCCCGGGCAGCCCCGAACAGCCCCCGAGCCGCCGCGGTGTCGTCGTCGCACTCGAAAAAACCGAAGAAACCCCGGTTCTCGCCGTAGCGTTCGACATGCCCGGCATTGACGATGCCGGTGATCCTCCCGACGTCGACCCCGCCGCGCGACGCGATGAAGCTCCGGGCCTTCGACCGCTCGTAGAAGGGGTGGGGGCGGAAGTTGAGGAGCTCCTCCTGGGACATCACCAGGGGGGGCATCCAACAGGGGTCGTCGCGGTAGATCCGCCAGGGAAGACGGACGAAACGCTTCTGTTCAGACCGGGTGTCCACCGGCCGAATGGTCAGTTCCGCCACGGGTCCTCCATGCGAATCGGGAGCCTCGAACGTCGGCAGCCTGCAGGGGGCGACGATCCCCCGGAATTGCGGCGATCGGCCGGCAATCCGCAAACCCGCCCGAACAGCCGGCCGGGCGGGCATCTTCGGGGGGAGGCCTCATATCCGTCAACGGCAGCACCACCGCCCTGCGTCGAAGTCTTACCGCTTTTTTTCCGAACTACCATGGAGAAGGTGCGGAGGATGGATCGACCGCACCGCCCGTAAACCACAGGCTTTCGGTGACGATCCCCCCATGGTCAGCTCCACTCCCACCCCCGACGCCACCCTCCCGCCCCCCCCGCGTCGCCGCCCGGCCCCGGTCGACGTCCTCGTGACGGGGGCGACAGGGCTTGTCGGCAACAACGTCGTGCGGATGCTCGTCTCCCGCGGCGAGTCGGTGCGGGCATTCGTCCGCTCCCGGAAAGCCGCGGAACGCTGCCTCGCCGGGCTGCCGGTCGAGACGATCGAGGCCTCGCTCGAGGACGCAGAGAGCGTGCAGGCTGCCGTCGATGGGGCGCGGGTCGTGATCCACGCCGCCGCCATGGTCCACTGCGGCTGGCGGCATCAGGCCGAGATGGCCACAGCGAATGTCGACGGGACGCGAATCGTGGCCGCCGCGGCCCGCCGTGCCGGCGCCCGCTTCATCCATGTCTCGAGCGTCGACGCCATCGGCCTCCGCGCCGACGGCATCCCAGCCGACGAGGAGACGCCACCGGGGGGGATGCCAGAGTGCCCGTACGTGGTCACGAAGCGTGGCGCCGAGGGTGCGGTGCACGACGAGATCGCCCGCGGGCTCGACGCCGTGATCGTCAATCCTGTCTACATGCTCGGCCCCTGGGACTGGAAGCCGTCGAGCGGCCGGATGCTCCTCGAGGTCGGCGCCGGCAAGGGGCTCTTTGCCCCGCCGGGCGGAAACGATTTCGTCGATGTCCGCGACGTGGCCGGCGGGATCCTCGCCGCCATCAGCCGCGGCCAACTCGGCCGCCGCTACATCCTTGGCGGCCACTCCATGAGCTACTTCGATGCCTGGCGGGTGTTCGCGCGGATCGCAGGGCGGATGCAACCGCTCGGCACGGCCCCGCGGGGGATCGTGCGGATGGCAGGATTCGCCGGCGATCTGGCGAGCCTGTTCACGGCCCGGGAACTCCCGGTCAATTCGGCCGCGACGCGGATGTCGATGCTCCCTCACAACTTCTCCTGCCGACGCGCCCAGGCCGAGCTCGGCTACGCCTTCCGGTCGCTCGACGAAACGGTCGCCGACGCGTGGGAATGGTTCGTGACGCGGGGCTATGCGAAGGCCGTCCGGGGTCGCGAGGTGATGGCCCGCTGACAGCCAACCCGCGGGCCGCGGCGGGTAGAATGGGGAGAGTCCACCTCTCCCCGGGCCCGTCCTCATGCCGCGCATTCTCGTCGTCGAAGACGAAGACCACCTCGCCATCGGCATCAAGTTCAACCTCGAGGCCGAGGGCTTCGAGGTCGAGACCGCCGCCGACGGCCAGTCGGCTCTGGCGGCACTGGCTGCCGGATCGACGCCGTTCGATCTGGTGATCCTCGACGTCATGCTCCCCGGGATGAGCGGCTATGCCGTCTGCGAGGCGGTCCGCCGGCAGGGGAACGAAGTCCCGGTCGTCATGCTCACCGCCCGGACGCTCGTCGAGGACCGAATCCGCGGCTTCGATGCGGGCACGGACGTCTATCTCCAAAAGCCGTTCGATCTCGACGAGCTGATCTCGATCGTACGGAGCCACATCTCCCGGCGGGGTCCCGCCAACCGCACGGCAGCAGTGATCACCTCCGCGCCGGTTCCGCCGCCTCTGGTCGAGGCGCTCCCTTCCCCCCCGCCGCTCCCGCTGGGATCCGCTCCGGCCGTCTACCGCTTCGGTGCGGCGGAGGTGAACTTCGACACCTGGGAGGCACGGGCCCAGGGCAGCCCGGTGCGGCTGACGAACCTCGAGATGAAACTCCTCCGCTACCTCGTCGATCACGAGGGAAAGGTCGTATCGCGCAACGAACTCCTCGAGCGCGTCTGGGGGATGGCGCGCCCGCCGGCGACGCGGACGATCGACACCTTCATGCTCAACCTCCGCAAGTACTTCGAAGGGGATCCCTCCAAGCCGGTCCACTTCCTCTCCGTACGCGGCATGGGCTATCGCTTCGTCGGCCGCCACACGCCGACGGAACCGGCGCCGACGGCAGCCGAAAACGCCCCGCCGCCGGGCTGAGTGCCACGGGGATACCCCGTGACGTTCTTCGGATGTCGCTAGTTGGACGATCTCGATTCCGAGCCGGGACTTCGTCAGCTAGGCATCCGAAGATGCGGTAGCGCAACGGGCCCGCCGGGAACCGACTCTTCGGCACCCGCTCCCGATCGGAGGGCGGCGAAGTCTTCCAATGCAATTCGGCACCGTCCCCCAGCCCCTGCAGGAAATGGGGCCCGAGGTCCGCGACGTGCCGTTTCTGCCCGCTGAGAGGGCGTGAACTCTCAATCATGAACTGCAGGCTGATCTCGTTCGCCAGCCACTTTTTCCGCCAAAACATGATTGAACCCGCGGGTTCGCTGGCAAGGAACATCCAAGCGGGGTGTCGGAGCAACCTGCTTCGATGACGTAAAAGAGGAAATCCAATGCTTACAGCTACCTGAAGCACGAGCTACGCCACCCCTCGTTTGACTGACACTCTGAAGGGTGCCACACTTCCGAGGGGCGCCATCCCTCGCCAGGCCTCGCTAGGGGCGATCGCGCCACCTCCAGTCACGCCTGATCCCATGCGCATCCCTGAAGCCATCCACGATGAAGCTATTTTCATTCAGCAATTACTCGCTCGATTTGACCCGAAGGCGGCCAGCGAAAGAGACGAAAAGGGCCGGATTGACCGAGACTGCGTTAGCTTCATTGAACGAGGCGCTTCTGAGCTACGTGTCATCGCTCACGGAGGAAGAGATACAACGTCGCATTTCGCCGCTCGTTGTAACGTCGCTCGAGTCCGACGCGGACGTCGCGGCCGTTCAAAATCGGATCGCGAGGTACGGCATCGCCGTCGTGGAGAACTTCCTGGGGACAGCAGGAGTCCAGCAGGGACAAGCGATTGCCGCCAAAGTTAAGTCGCTCCTCATGAAGCACGTGACGGAAGACACGGTTGAGACCGACGCTTACGTCATCCAAAAGAACAACATCGTTCTCAAAAGCTACACTGACCTGGCCGCGCACTCTGCTCCCGTCCTGAATGTCCGCAGGGAACCGGACCTGGGCATGGTGGATGTCTTCAACGTCGATCATTTCCGCGGCCACGCTTCCGACGCGGTCAGAACGCCCTTCCAGAACCCCCTCCTCATCACACTTCTCTCTGACAGCAAAACCCGGACCGTCCCCCGAAACCTCAATCTCTACATCAACAGCGGAATAACGAAGACACGAGGATTCCACGTCGACACCTACGAGAAATCACTGAAGGGATTCGTCTATCTCACGGACGTCCGACGCCTAGACGATGGGCCTTACTGCTACGTCCTTGGATCGCATATTGATGGGCCGTGGCGGGTCGCCAATCAGGCAATCGGAAGCGTCTGCATGGACGCTTCCCAATCCAAGTTCGCCAACACGACCGAGTCGCCACTCGTCGCGCCGATGAATATCGTTCCGCTTTTGGCTCCGAGCGGGACGCTGATCCTCAGCGACCAGTGTGGCATTCACCGCGGCATGCCACAGTCCCCTGATGGAGAGCGACACGCTCTCGTCATGAGATACGCCTGAATAGTATTCAAGCTTGCCCTACCAACCGCAGCACTAGCGTGCTTTCGTTTGAGAGCACCATCTTCGCCTCGCCAGAAGCATTGCGGCTGACTCGGCAGTCTCTTCGGTTCGAGGATTGGCCCCGCCCGGACTACAGCGTGAAACGCTGGGCCATCGAGGTTTTCACGGTTCGCAGATTCACATCTGAAGGCCAACTCGCGCTGACTGTGGGGGAAAGGTCAGTCGGCCGCTTCGTCCTTCGAGAGAAAGCATCTCCACAATAGTCGCTCTCGCCCCCCCCCCTTGACTACGATGAT
>CANGGT010000085.1 GCA_947453375.1 Planctomycetaceae bacterium | reverse complement strand
GTCGGCTCGCCGTAGCGTTCGAGATCGCCGTCTTCAATGTCGTCGTGGACAAGCGACGCTTTGTGGAAGCATTCCACGGCAACCGCGATCTTGCGGAGCGAGGCTTCCTGCGCCGGGGTTGGCGCTGGCACGAGCGCCGCGTGAACGGCGGCAGCGAGGAAAGGCCGCCAGCGCTTCCCGCCGACGCCGAGCCACTCGCGCCCCACTCGCTCCGCATGCCCCTCCGCGGGGCCGAGCAACGCATCGAGGGCCGTCGGCTCGAACCAGGTCTTCACGCTGTTCTGCAGGCCGCCGAGATCGAGGCGCCGCGAGGTGTCGGCGGCCTCGAGATGGATATAGTCCCACACCCAGTCGTCGTCGACCATCGTGTCGATGCAGTCGTCCTGGAGGAGGGGCACGGCGACGGCGGGGATCGCGGCTGCCTCGACGAACGGGTGCGTCTTCTCGAGGACCGGCAGGCAGCTGACGCCGACGATGGCATCGATCTGGCCAGTCTGGATCATCGCCATCACGAGCGCCGAGCCCTCGGCGACGAGGACGGCATAGCCGAGCCGCTCCGCTTCGGCCTGGAAGTCCTGGATCGAGCAGAGACCGCAGCTCTTGCAGAGGAGGCCGAACTCGTCGAACGGGGCCGGGCAGCGGCTCTCGACGCGGAGGCACTTCGGCATCAAGAGCAGGCGGCGATGGTAGGGCACGGCGGCCAGGGCATCGCGCCACGATTCGTTGTTGACGAGCACCCCGGCGTAGTCGAGATGGATCTCGCCAAGTCCAACCTCGGCCATCGCCGCGCGGGCCCGGGCATGCAATTCCTCCATCCGCAGCGGCGGCACCGCCGGCTGGGCGGCGAGCCCGCGACGGATCGCCTCGAGGAGCGCCGTTCGCTCCGGCTTCGTCTGCGGGATCTTCGGATGCGGGGCGCGGGAGCGGATCAGCGCCGGCGGCACCGGCGGCGGAAGGATCACCAGCGGCAGCGAGGATCGCACCGGGGCGCCGGGCGCAGCGGCGGCGGAATCCGTCGTCGTTCGTTCGGCTGTCGACATGCCTGGTCCTCGTGGCGAATCCGTTCTGGCTCGGGCGAGCGAGGCGTTCCCGGCCCCCCCGTATCTGCCGCGCTCCTTCGGGAGGCCGGCCCGGAGAATCCTATCACGCGGAGGGGGATGACGCCGCAGGGCCCGTCCCTTCGGCCGCGGCCTGCCCGGCGAGCGCCGCTGCGGCCCGCTTTGCGGCTTCTGCCGACTTCCGTTGGATCTCCTCCGGAGAGGGAAGGGCATCGAGAACCTCCCGGGGAATCGCCGCGGCGTCGGCGAGCTTGGTCAGGCAGCGACGCCGCTCGGCAAGGGCTTGATCGGCACTCCGCTCCCGCGAAAAGCGATTCTTGGCCTCGGCCGAGCGTTCCCGGAGGCGGGCGTAGAGGTCGCCGCCGAGGAGCGCCGAGATGTCGATCTTCATCTTCTCCCGGCCGACATCCGTCTGGCTCACCGGAGCCCCGTCGATCGGGCCGGCGTGATATTTCGGGAACATGATCGCGACGTCGGGGCAGACGCGCGAACAGGCCGGGCAGTTCACCTTGCAGTTGGAGGGATTCTCGACGCGGAGGCGATGGTCGGCATCGACGCCGTAGACGTCGAAGAGGCAGAAGCTCAGACACTGCATGCAGTTGGTGCAGCGGACCGGATCGATGACCGGAAACCACGGCTTCCAGGAATCGCCCGCGCCGGGGGTATTGAGGGGACGATCGGCACGGGCGCCGTCGACGAGGCCGACCACCTCCGCCGGGGTGCGTCCCGTGCAGTCGTGGACCTCGACTTTCGTCGCGTCCGCCGCGGTGACCAGCGGTGCCCCGCCGACGAACCGACCGACGACCACGAACGTCGCCTCATCAGCAGCCGCGGCCGCCCCTTCATGGGCGAGGGTGACCGAATAACCCCGATCGAGGAGCGAGGCCACGAGTTCCGCCCGTTCCGGGCCGGCCAGCGGCTCGGCGCCGCTTCCTTCATAGAGCACCACGCGGGGCTGTCGGGTGGCGAGTGTCGTCATCGTGTCTCTCCCTCGGGGGTCGATTGCGGAAGTTGGCCGAGTGCGGCGATCCGGCCGGCCGCCGCCTGCTCGGCCGCGGCGTCATCGCGGCCTGCGGCGCTCTCCGCCACGGCGCCTGGGTCCCCGGAGAGCATCCCCGCAAGGACACGCTCCGCCGGGAGCGTGCGCATGTTGAGAATCTCGACGCCCGCGTCGCCGAGAGGAGAATCGGCGAGGTGAAAAAGCCCGCGGACGGCCCGTGGCCAACAGGCAGCGATCCGCAGCGTCGCACCCCCTTTGGCCAACGCGGCCAGATCGGCCAGATGGGGATCGCGGCGCGCCGCCATGTCGCAGAGATCGGCGACGGCCTCGAACCCCTGCCCCGATCCGGCGAGCCCCTCGAGCACCGCCCCCTTCACGTCGGCCGGCACCACCTGCGCGAACGCGCAGCGGCAATAGAGCATCCGCACTGCCGGCCCCGTCCGCGTGGCGTCGTCGCTCATCGCCCCTCCCCCTCGGTCGATGCCACCGTCCCGCCGGACCGCGCCGCGGCGCGCTTCCCCGGCTTCGCGTAGGTGCCGAAGTCGTTGAACCAGTGGCGTTTCGCGAGTCGGTACATCCAATGCTTCTCCGGAACTTCGCGGCCGGGAAGATCCTGGCTGCTCCGTGGGGTGGCGGCGAGGAGTTCCTCGCGCGCCGTGCCCCGCTGCGTGGTATCGCGGGCCCCGTGCCGGTCGGCGATCTCGAGGACGAGCTTGGGATTCTCGAGCATCACGCAGCCACGGCTGTGGGCCGCCGCCGCATCGCGCATGTCGCGGAGGAAAGCCGACTGCGTGACCTTGTCGTAGAACGACCCCGTCCGCGCGTCGTCGACGGCGAGCTGGATGATCGGGCAGGGTTCGATGTAGCCCGACGGGCCGATGTGGTGAGTGATCCCCGCGGCCATCGGGCAGAGGGCGTCTCCCTCGCCGTCGTAGTAGGCATCGACGATCGCGATCGGCTTCGTCGCCCGCCGCGACGTGACGAACTCGCGCACCCGAACGAGCTGGTCGGGGCGAAGGGCCAGCTCCGGCGAGGCCTCGGGGCCGACCGGCCGGTAGGTGTGGAACCAGGTGTAGTGGACGCCAAGGCCGATGAGGTGGTCGAGCCAGGCGTCGGTGAGGAGTTGGTCGATGTTCGACTGGCAGAGGCTCGTCGCCACCCCGGTGAGCAGCCGGGCTTCGAGGCAGACCTCGAGGCCACGAAGCGTGCGGTCGAGCACCTGCCGATTGCCCCGGCGGATGTCGCTGGTGGCCGCGTCCCCCTCGATGCTCAAAAGCGGCGTGGCATTGCCGATGCGGGCGAGCCGGCGGGCGACGTCCGGGGTGATCAGCTGGCCGTTGGTGAAGATCTGGAAGTAGCAGTCGCCATGCCGCTCGAGGAGATCGAAGAGCCCCGGATGGAGGAACGGCTCGCCACCGAGGAGGCCGAAGAACGAGTTCCCGTGCGCTTTCGCGTCGGAGATGATCCGGTCGAGTTCCTCCGTCGTCATCATCGTCCGCGGCGCCTGGACGTCGACCCAGCATCCCTGGCAGCGGAGGTTGCAGGAATTGATGATCGAGAGGTGGAGGAACGGCGGAAAGACGATCCCGCGGCGCTTGCGGGCCTTGAAGCGCTCCACGGAGAGCATCCCCTTGAGGCCGAAGTTCCAGCCGGCCTTCCACAGGCACCGCGGCGACACGGTAGAAACGATGCGGGTCGCGAGTTGCGGAAGCATGGCTGGCCGTCTGTCGGGGTGTGGGGGGAAAAGGAGAGGCGACGCTCAGACGGGAATGCGGTGCGTGGGAACGGGACGCCCGGGGCGGAAGTGCTCGCTGTGGATCACGCCGGCAGTCAGATCGCCCCTGACTGTTTCGAGCGCTTCGCGGACGGCCACTTCGAGGATCGCCGGATCGGCCTCGGCCCGGAGGTTGATGAGGAGCCTGCCGACGTCGAGCGGGTCGGTGAGGCGGTGCGAGAGTTCGGCGACTGCGGCGGAGCGGACGAGGTTCGCCGCGGCCAGTTCGTAGTCGTCCCCTTCGACCGAGAGCGTCGCCTTGAGATGGGCGATCTCGTGGCCGTGACCAGCCACCGCCGCCCGGATCGCCTCGAGGAGCCGGACGAGCATCGCGTTGCCATCCCACTCGCGGCCCCCCGGCTCACCGACGCGGATTTCGGCGTTGAGCCAGCCGAGGAGAGCCTCGCCGTCGGCGTAGCGGTCGTAGTCGATGTCGCCGATCGGCCGAGGGACGGAGCGATCGGCGAGGAGCGTCTCGAACCAAGTGTCGAGGCCGGTCCCCTCGCGGGCAGAGATCTCGAACACCCGGGCCCCGGGGGAGGCGACGGCCAGGGCTGCGCGGAGGGCCTGAAGTTGCTCGGCGCTCACGAGGTCGCACTTGTTGATGACGACGATCTCCGCTTCCTCGAGTTGCTTGCGGTAGATGTAGCTGACGTTCGGCGAGAAGTTGCCACCGGCGGCCCCGGGCACGCCGAGAACCCGCAGGGCCCGGAGGGGATCGACGACGACGCTCACCGGCGCGACGGTGAAGCGGTCGCCGTAGATCCGCGCCAGCGGCAGGCTCACCGTGGCGACCAGATCGGTGCAGCTCCCCACCGGCTCGGCGAGGAGGATGTCGGGGGCGGTGTCGCGCGACAGCCGATCGGCGGCTTCGACGAGTGAATTGAAACGGCAGCAGAAGCAGCCGCCGGCGATCTCCTCCACGGCCAAGGCGTGAGCGCGGACGAGTGCCGTATCGACGAGCCCACCGGCCTGGTCGTTGGTGACGAGGCCGACGCGGAGGCCGCGGGAGGTGAACCATTCGGCGGCGCGGAGGATCGACGTCGTCTTCCCGGCTCCGAGGAAGCCGCCGATCATCACGTAGCGGGCTGGCGTGGGAGTCATGGGGGGCTCGGGGCGGGGCGGCAGGGGGCGATTCCGGTCAGGGGCTGTCGGGAGATTCGTCGGCGGGCGGGGGAGTCGAGCCACTATAGCGGGACTCATGGAGCCGATCGATCGTCCCGGAGAGGAGGGCCACGTAGCCGTGGACGTCGAGATCCCCCTCTGCCGGCCGGCCGCGGACGGCGTAGAGCCAGCCGCTGCCGTGGGGATCGGAGTGGGTCAGGCACGACTCGGTCGAAAGGAGCGGGTTGGTCTCGACGAACTCCCCGTCCATGACGGAGTAGAGGTCGCTCACCGCCTTGAAGCCCTCGACCGTGCCGAGCCGCTGGCCGCCGACGACCGGGGCGCCGGGGGCGACGTCGAGGAGCATCTCCACAAGCTCGCCGAGCATCCGCGTGGCGAACTTCGTCATCCCCACCCGCCACACCTCGCCGCCGTCGACCGCGGTCATCCAGAAGTGCGACGGCGCGTAGCGATGGCCGACCGGAAAGCGGGCCGTGAAGTGGGCGTGCCGGAAGCGAACGGCGTCCATGGGGGGAACGGGCTCCGGCGGAAGGGGACGGGTTTGGCGAGGGGCGCTTCGCCTGCCGAGATGGCCCCGCATGATAGCCGGCGGGCGCCGGGCTTCGATGGCGCGGCTGCGATCAATCGTCGTCGAGATGGTCGTCATCGCCAACATCGGGAGCGTCGTCGACGGGGTGGGAGGAGGCCGTTTCCGGCGGGCGCCCTGCCGGGCGGCGCTCGGGGGGGGCGCCGTCGCCGGAGGCCGGGGAGTCTTGGCTGGGGGCTTCCTGGAGGCCGGCTGGAGGACGCCTCACGCCGCGCCGCCCTGCGCCAAGCCCGCGGAGCCGCTTGATGAGGCGGACGATATCGGCCGGAAGGGGGCTCGAGAACTGCATCTCTTCCCCGGATACCGGGTGGACGAAGCCGAGATCGGCGGCGTGCAACGCCACCCGCGTGGCCTGCGAGCGATCGACGATCTCGCTGCCCCGGGGCGCCGAATAGACCCGCTCACCGCAGACCGGATGACCGCTTTCGGCCATGTGGATACGGATCTGGTGGGTGCGGCCCGTCTCGAGCCGGCATTCGACGAGCGTGTAATCATTGCCGAAGTGTTCCACCGGCACGACGTGCGTCACCGACCGCTTCCCCTCTTCACCGTCGGTGGAGCCGCGCCGGCCGTCGCCGCGGTCGCGGACGAGATTCGAGATGATCGTGCCCGCCTCGACCCTGCCGACGCAGATCGCCAGGTAGCGGCGCTTCGTGGTGTGGGCTCGAAACTGCTCCGCGAGGATCCGTTCGGCCGGAACGGTACGGGCAAAAACGAGCAGGCCGCTGGTCTCGCGGTCGATGCGGTGGACGGCTCGCACCATCGGCTGGCGGCGCACGCCGCTCCGCTCGCCGTCGGCACGGGGAGGCCCGCCGCGCCCCGCGGCGCCCGGACGACGGCGTGAGCGACCGTCGAGAACGCGCTGCATCACGGCCGGGAGGAGTTCGTCGAGCGTCGGCTGAACCTGCCTGCGGCGGGCCGGCCAGTCGCGTTCCTCGGCATGGCGCGTGGTGGTGAGGCCGGCCGGCTTCTCGACGACGACGACCGCGTCGTCGATGTGGACGATCCGCACGTCGTCGGCGCGGGGCGGGGCCGCGGCGGCTTCGGGAAGGATCTTCACCACCTCGCCGTCTTTGAGCCGCCGCGCGACATCGGTGCAGATGTTTCCATGGATCATCACGTGCCGCGATCGCACCAACTGCTGCACACGCGACCAACTCGCCCCCTCGAGCCGGGCGCGGAGGAATCCCGCCAGCGTCTGCCGCGCGTCGCCGCCGCCGACATGAAAGACCGTGCCGTTGGATTTCGGCTTCGTCATGGGAATGGGATGCTCAGTGCGTGTCGGGTGGAGGCTTGCCCCGGCCGGAGTGGGAGGCCCGGGGGGCCCGGGTGTCTGCCACGATCCGGGTGGACCCGGAAAGGGGGCTTCGGCCCCCGGTCCAGCCGGCGGTTGGCAGCCCCTCTCCCGCGGCCCGCCGGCGGCTTGACCGGGGGTGGCCCGGTTCTAGACTCTACATCGGGTGGGCCACGCTGCGGCCGCCTCCGGCGGAATCGCCGTCTCCTTGTCGCTCCAATTCCCTCCCGAGGATCCCCTTCCGTGCCCGGCACCTGCGTCATCGGTCTGCAATGGGGTGACGAGGCGAAGGGGAAGCTCGTCGATCTTCTCACCGAAGAACACGACGTTGTCGTCCGCTACCAGGGGGGGGCCAACGCCGGCCACACCGTCGTTTCTGGCGGCCAGACCTGGAAGCTCTCCCTCATCCCCAGCGGGATTCTCCGCGACAACGTCACCTGCGTCGTCACTGGCGGCGTCGTCCTCGACCCTGCCAGCGTGATCAAGGAGATGGACGGCCTCGAGTCGCGCGGGGTGAAGATCGGGCGGAAGCTCCTTCTCTCCGACCGGGCCCACGTCGTGTTCCCCTGGCATGTCAGCGAGGACCGCTTCCTCGACGGCAGCCCTTCGGGCGGCGAGGCGATCGGCACCACCGGCCGGGGAATCGGCCCCTGCTACCGGGACAAGGTCGGTCGGTCGTTGGCGATCCGGCTCGGCGACTTCTACCGCCCCGACTTCCGCGACCGTCTCGCCCATGTCGTGAGCGTCAAAAACGGCCTTTTTGCCGGTTGGAAAGTCGGCGGGGCGACGATCGAGCCCCTCGATGCCGACCGGATCCACGCTGAGTACGCCGCCTACGGCGAGCGTCTCCGGCCGCATGTCGCCGACACCACCGCCTTCCTCCTCGACGAGATCGAGGCGGGGAAGCGATTCCTGTTCGAGGGGGCGCAAGGCTCGCTCCTCGACATCGACCACGGCACCTTCCCCTACGTCACCAGCAGCAATTCCTCCGGCGTCGGCGTATCGAGCGGGTCGGGCGTGCCCGGGCGATGGGTCGATCGGGTGATCGGTGTCGTGAAGGCCTATTCAACGCGAGTCGGCGGGGGGCCGCTCCCCACCGAGCAGATCAACGCCGTTGGGGAGCACCTCCGCGAACGGGGCCGCGAATACGGGACGGTGACCAATCGGCCGCGTCGGTGCGGATGGTTCGACGCCGTGGCTGCCCGCTACACCGCCAGGCTCTCCGGGGTCGACGTCCTTGCCGTCATGCTCCTCGATGTCCTCTCCGGGCTCGACGAGGTCAAGATCTGTTCGGCGTACGAGATCGACGGCCACCGCGTGAACCACTTCCCCAGCCACATCGACGATCTCAGGAAGGCTGTCCCGGTTTATGAGACCCTCCCTGGGTGGAGGGAGGACCTGACGGGCGTGCGGGGCTACGATGACCTTCCCCCTCAGGCCCGGGCCTATCTCGACCGGATCGGTGAGCTCCTCGGCCGGAGGGTGTCGATCGTGTCTGTCGGTCCCGACCGGGCCCAGACGATCCTCCGTGACCGCAACGTTGTCGGCAGCCCCCCGAAGCCATGGCCACCACACCCGCACCCCTCGGCGGCGAACGCCTGACGCCGGTGGCGGCGCCGGTCGAACCCGTGCCGCACGCCACCATCGCGCCGCGCCCCGAATCCCTGCCGCGGCATGTCGCCATCATCATGGACGGCAACGGCCGCTGGGCCCGGACGCGCGGCCTGCCCCGCATCGAGGGGCACCGTCGGGGCGTGGCGAGTGTGCGGAGGACGACCGAACAGTGTGTCCGCCTCGGCATCGAGCAACTCACCCTCTACTGCCTCTCCAGTGAGAACTGGCGGCGCCCTGAGGCGGAACTCTCGTTTCTGATGTGTCTCCTCGAGCAGTATCTCATCGAGGAGCGGGGGCTCCTCATGGAACAGCGCGTGCGGCTGTCGATGATCGGCCGCCGGGAGGGATTGCCGGCGGAAACCCTGGCCGCCCTCGACCAGACCGCCGAATTGACCGCCGGCAACGGCGGCATGAAGCTCTGCTTGGCGATCAACTACGGCGCCCGCGCCGAGATTGTCGAGGCCGCTCGGCGCCTTGCCTGCGAGGTGCGGGATGGCCGCCTCGACCCGGAGAACATCGACGAGGATCGCTTTGCCGCGGCGCTCGATACCGCCGGAATGGCCGATCCCGATCTCCTCATCCGCACCGCCGGCGAGATGCGCGTGAGCAATTTTCTCCTCTGGCAGATCAGCTACGCGGAGCTGTGGGTGACCGACGCCGCCTGGCCCGACTTCGACGAGGGGCAACTCGACGCCGCCCTCGCCTCGTACGCCTCTCGCGAGCGTCGCTTCGGGGGGCTCGGGAAACCGTGACGCTTCCAGGCCCCGCCACGCCGATTCCGGAAGGTGTCCCCCCACGGCCCGCGGCCCAGACTCGGACGGCGCGGGTGATCATGGGCTTCGGTTTGCTCGGGGCGTTCCTGCCGCTGTTGTGGGCCGACTCCGTCGGCCTGTGGGGTGCTGGTGCGGCGGTGTGGCTGCTTCCCGTAGCGCTCCTCCTGGCAGGAGCCGCGGGAAGGGAATGTGCGGCGATCCTCGCCCGCCGGGGCCTCGGGCCGCGGGCGGCCGTGCTCGTGGCCGGTTGTGTCGCCGTGCCCCTGGCGGCGGCGCTCGGCAGTCCGGCGTTCCGCTCCGCCGCCGCCGGCGGAGCGCCGCTCAACCCGGTCGGGTGGGCAGCCGCGGCCACCGTGGCCGCGATGACGGGCGCGTTGCTCGTAGAGATGGTCTTGTACCGGCAAGGGGATGGAGCGATCGAACGGCTGGCGGGAACCGCCCTGGGGCTGTTGATGGTTGCTCTTCCGATGGCCTTCGTCGTCAGCCTCCGTCTCTCCGGCACGCCCGACTACGAGGGGGGCTGGCACAGGCCAGGGCTCGCGCCGCTGGTGGGGATGGTCGCGGCGGTGAAGTTCGGCGATGTGGTCGCATACCTGGTCGGTTCGACCATCGGCCGCCACCGCATGGCGCCGACCCTGAGCCCGGGGAAGACTTGGGAAGGAGCGGTCGGATCGTTGTGCGGGGCGTTGATCGCGTCGTGGATCGTGTTTGTCGCCCTGCGTGGAGTGCTCACGCCTGCCGATGGCGGGAGCGCCGAGCCGTTCGGCGGGTGGTTCGTCCACGGCGTTTTCGTCGGCACGGCAGGGATGCTCGGCGACCTTGCCGAGTCGCTCCTCAAACGCGAGGCCGGCGTCAAGGATTCGGGGGGGGCGCTCGGCGCGCTCGGCGGTGGTCTCGATCTCATCGATTCGCTCCTCTTCGCCGCGCCTGCCGCCTGGTTGCTGTGGGTGCATTCGTTTCCGTCCTGAACCAGCGGTGTCGATCTCGACCCTGCCACCACTTGCCCCCGGGGAAATGTCCATGGATCGCCTGCTTCTCGCCGCGGCCCTCCTCTGCTTCTCGTGCAGCCCCCGATCAGGTGCGGCCGACGAGGTAAATTGGCCGGCATTCCGCGGGCCGGCGGCGCGCGGCGTGGCGTTGGGACGGGGGCTTCCCGACCGCTGGTCGGCCACGGAGAACGTCGCCTGGAAGACCGACATTGCCGGGCGCGGATGGTCGTCGCCCGTGGTCTGGGGGGACAAGATCTTCCTCACCACCTGTGAATCGACCGGGGAGGTCGAGGAAGCGAAGAAGGGGCTTTACTTCGGCGGCGATCGGACGGCGCCCTCCGAGGCAATCCACCGGTGGAAGGTGCTCTGTCTCGACCTCGAGTCGGGGAGCATCCGCTGGGAGAAGACACTCCACGAAGGGAAGCCATCGCAGCCGATCCACGTGAAGGGGAGCTATGCCGCGGAGACGCCGGTCGTCGATGGTGACCGGCTGTGGTGCCTGTTCGGCAACGTCGGTCTGTTCTGTCTCGATCACGACGGCAACGAGCAGTGGCGGCGCGAGATCTCCCCCCGCCCGATGCGCAACGGCTGGGGCACCGCTGCCTCGCCGGCGCTCCACGACGGACGGATCTATCTCGTTCACGACACTCAGGACACCTCCGAGATCGTCGCCATCGACGCCGCCACCGGCGCCGAGATCTGGAAGACCGATCGCGACGAGAAGAGCAACTGGGCCACGCCGCTGGTGTGGGTGACGCCGGAGCGCACCGAGATCGTCACCGCCGGCACGGGCAAGGTGCGGTCGTACGACACCGACGGGAAGCTCCTCTGGTCGCTCCAGGGGATGTCGTCGATCACGATCGCCACCCCCTATGAGCACGATGGGCTGCTCTGTGTCTCCTCGGGCTACGTGATGGACCGCAGCAAGCCGCTCTATGCGATCCGCCCCGGTGCCACGGGCGACATCTCTCTGGCGCCGGGCGAGACCTCGAATGCCTCGATCGTCTGGAGCCAGCCTTCGGCCGCTCCCTACAACCCGTCGACGCTCGCCGTCGATGGACGGGTGTATGTCCTCCACGACCGGGGATTCCTCGCCGCCTATGCCGGGAGCGATGGCCGGGAACTTTACTCCCCGCAGCGGATCCCCGAGGGGCGGGCGTTCACGGCGTCCCCTTGGGCAGCCGACGGGAAGGTGTTCTGCCTCAACGAGGATGGCGTCACCTTTGTTTTCCAGGGGGGGGACAGCTTCGAGCCCCTCCACGCCAACGCCCTGGCGGAGGACGACATGTGCATGGCCACGCCAGCCCTCGCCGGCGACCGGCTCCTGATCCGCACGGCTGCCCGACTGTACTGCTTTCGACGCGCCGACTGACCACCCGGCGGCGGTCGTCGCTCCCTCTGGCCGGGCGTGGTTGGGGGGCCTTTTCAGGTTTTTCTGCCGTTTTTCGCGGCGTGATGCCCGAATCTCCGGCTGCCGTGAACGGCGGCGGGAGCGTCCCTGGCAGCACGGCGCTGGTTGGCGGGTATACTTTCACGCTCCGGGTCCATCCCCTCCTCAACGAGACCGTCGACGCCTCATGCGTCGCGGGCTCCGATGTCCCGCACGACGATCGCGGTGGTCGACTCCAAGCGGATCCTGGCCATCTTCGGCCCGCGGGACCAACACCTCCGCAGGATCCGGACGGCGCTGGGTGTGAACGTCTCCGCGCGCGAGGACTCGATCCGCATTGAGGGGGAAGAATCGGCCGTCAAGCGGGCCACGACCATCTTCGAGCAGCTCGACCGCGTCGCCCGGGATCGAGGGAGCGTCGATGCCACCGATGTCGCTCAGGCGATCGCGGTTGTGACCGGCGAAGAGGCTCCGGTGCATCACGAGCCGATCGATGTCCACCGTGCCGGCCGGCATGTCATGCCGCGCTCGGAGGGACAGGCCGCCTACGTGCGGGCGATCCGCGAACACGACGTCGTCCTCTGCAGCGGCCCGGCGGGGAGCGGGAAGACCTTTCTCGCCGTGGCGATGGCGGTGTCGCTGTGGCGGGCCGAACAAGTGCGGAAAATCATCCTCGTTCGCCCCGCAGTCGAGGCCGGTGAGAGCCTCGGCTACCTGCCGGGCGATCTCCAGGCGAAGATCAACCCGTACCTCCGTCCCCTCCTCGACTCACTCCGTGAGTTGATCGACTTCGAGCTCCTCAAGCGGCTCGGCGAGCAGGACGTGGTGGAGATGGTGCCCCTGGCCTACATGCGCGGGCGGACGCTGAACAACGCCTTCATCATCCTCGACGAGGCCCAAAACACGACCGTCTCGCAGATGAAGATGTTCCTCACTCGGCTCGGGATGGGCTCGAAGATGGTGATCTCCGGCGACACCACCCAGGTCGACCTCCCCACGAACCGCACCAGCGGGCTCGTCGATGCCATGCGGCGCCTCCAGCATGTCCCCGGCTGCTGCCGGGTGCGCCTCGGGGGGCGCGACATCGTCCGTCATCCGCTCGTCCAGCGGATCGTCGAGGCGTATGACGACGACGCCCACGACGACCATGGTCGTCCTCCCCGCTGATCCAACCAACCCCGGTCGCTCGATTCGTCGCCACTATCGCATCATGCCCGTCGCCCCATCCTCCTATCGCCGTACCGTCCGTCGCGGCCATTCCGTGGAGGGGCCGCAGGGCTTTTTGGGGGCGCTCATCGAGCGGGTGTCGCGATCGGAGGTCCTTCTCCGCCTCGCACTCTGTCTGGCGGCTGCCACGGTGCTTCTCATCGCCCTCCACGGCTGGACCGAGCCGATGCCGTGGCACACCGGCTCCGTCGCCTCCCGGGGAATCGCGGCCCGCGTCCCCTTCGAGAAACCGGATCAGGAGCGGACCCGCACCGCCCAGGAGCGGGCCGCGGCCCAGGTCCGCGTCGTCTATACGCAGGATCCGGCTCCCCTCCTCCGCCTTCGGGATGGGCTCAAGAACCGGGCGGCCGAGATCGGTGCGGCCGAGTCGCTCGATGTCGTCTCCCGCGATGCCTGGCTCGAGTTTGCTCCCGAGGCAGCAGCGGCGCTCGTCGGTCTCCCCGAGCGAGCGGTGGTCGACGGCAGCCGGGCGGGCCCGGCCAAGATGGCGGATGAGGTTGCCGACAAGACGGCCGCGGAGGAGGAAGCTTCGTCGACGGTTGTCGACGGGGCCGCCGCGGGGGAGGGGGGCGAGGTCGCCCCGGCGCTGGCTGCCCAACTCGCTGAGTTTGCCGACTTCCGTTCTCACCTCGACACGAAAGAGAAGCAGCTGGAGTTCGACAAGGGGATCGATCAGGCCTTCGCCGACCTGATCGCGACCGGCGTTCTGGAGACGATCCAGCACGGTGTCGACGAGGGAAGCCAGACCGAGATCGACGTCCATCCGCTGGGGAATCTCGCCACGATCGCCCGGGTTCAGGTGGCCGAGGTTCTCCTCGGCGAGGTGAAAAACAGACTCCAGCTCCGCCTCCGCGAGGAGCTCGGGGCCGGGGCGTTCGCCGACCGCATCGATGCCTGGATCGGGCCGAAGCTCGCTGGTTCACTCGAGATCGACCCCGAGGCGACCCAACTGGCGCGGACGGAGGCCCGCGAGAAGACGCCGCAGCAGTTCGTGCGCTACGCTGCGGGCGACATCCTCTCCGCACCCGGTGAGCCGGTTCGCGAGGAGGAGCTGGCGCTCTTGCGCTACGAGCACGACGAGTATGTCCGTCGGCAGGAAGCCCGCCCGCGGGCCGGTCGGGCGCTGTCGATGCTCGGGCTCTTCGTTGCGATGTTCACGTTGGCCGGTTTTTACATCCACATGCACCACCGCGAGGTTCTCGACGACCTCGGCCACGTCGCCACGCTCCTCGGCCTCGCCGTGGTGACGACGATCGTCTGTCTGTTCGCCTCGGGCGACGCTTGGCGGGCGGAGATCGTGCCATTGCTCGTTTTCGCGATGACGGTGGCGATCGCCTACGACGAGGATCTCGCTCTCCTCCTCGCCGCCGAGGTGGCCCTTGTCGTCGTCGTCGGCCTCGGCCGCGGCCTCGTCGACTATGTCACTCTCACAGCGGCATCGGCGGCGATGATCTTCTGGATGGGGAGGCTGCGGAGCCGCAGCAAGCTCATCTACGTGGGGGTGTGGGCCGGGGTTGTGGCCCTGATGACGCAACTCGGCGCCGAGCTCCTCGACGGCCGGTCGATGAGCTCGCAGCTCCTCTACGACGCTGGCAGGACCGGAATCTGGACGCTTCTGGCGGGCTTCCTCATGACGGGCCTTCTCCCCTTCATTGAGCGGAGTTTCGGGGTCCTCACCGATCTGAGCCTCCTCGAGGTGGGGGACGTTGCCCATCCCCTCCTCCAGGAGCTCGTCCGTCGTGCTCCCGGCACCTACAACCATTCGATCAATGTCGCGAGCATCGGTGAGGCGGCCGCCGAGGCGATCGGTGCCCGCGGCCTCCTCGTCCGTGTCGGGGCCTATTTCCACGACATCGGCAAGATGCTCAAGCCGGTCTACTTCGTGGAGAACCAGGGACAGCAAGGGAGCCGCCACGAATCGCTCGTCCCGGCGATGAGTACCTTGATCATCGTCGCCCACGTCAAGGAAGGGGCGGAGCTGGCCAGGCAGTACAACCTTCCCCAGCCGATCGTCGACCTGATCGCCGAGCACCACGGCACGACGCTCGTCGAATACTTCTACCGCCGGGCGACCGAGCGGCAGCAGGCCAATCCCGACGGGGGCGACGTCGACGAGCACACCTACCGCTACCCCGGCCCGAAGCCGAGCACGCGCGAGTCGGCGGTCCTCATGCTCTCGGACGCCGTCGAGAGCGCCAGCCGGGCCCTCACCGAGCCGACGCCGGCCCGGATCCAGGGGCTCGTGCACGATCTGGCGATGAAGCGGCTCCTCGACGGCCAATTCGACGAATGTGGGCTGACGCTCGAGGAGCTCGAGATCATCGAGCAGAGCCTCGTGAAGAGTCTCACCGCCGTCTACCACGGCCGCGTCAAGTATCCTGACCAGCAGAGGACGGCTTGAGAGGCCGTGGACGACGTGCTGCCCCGCTGGATGACGTGCCTGTGACCCGAGGAAAACAGCGGCAGCGTTCGACTGCGTCCGGTGGCGGCAGAGCCGTCGGCGCGGGGGACGACAACGTGGTGATCGAGGTTGTCGATCGTCAGCGGCGCGTGAAGCTGGGGCGCGGATGGCTCGAACGGCTCGTTCGGAAGGCCCTCCGGGCGGAGAAGGTGGCTGCAGCCGAGGTGTCGGTGCTCCTCTGCGACGATCGGCGGATCGCGGCTCTCCACGACGAATGGATGGGGGACCCGACCCCTACCGACGTGATCACCTTCGATCTCTCCGAGCCTGCCGGGATGCCGGGTGGCGACGGCGTGTTGCGCGGGGACATCGCCGTCAGCACCGAAACCGCCGTGCGGATGGCGAAGGAGGTGGCTTCGACGCCGCGATTGGAAACGGCCTACTACGTCATCCACGGGATCCTCCACCTCACCGGCCACGACGATCTCTCTCCGGGGCCCCGACGCGCGATGCGCCGCCGCGAGCGGACGCTCATGGAGGCGCTCGGCCTGCCGGCACCGCCGCGACCTGCCGGCCGATCGAAGCCGCGCGGCGGTGGAGGGGGACGATGAGCCCCGAACCGCTCGGCTTGGCGCTCTTGCTCCTCGGGATCGCCAGTCTCGCGGCTGTCCAGGCGCGCGCGGCCCGCGGCGCTCCCCGTCACCGTGTTCATGAGTTGTGTCGGGATCGGGGCGTGCCGGAGCTGGCCGACGAGATCGTCGACGGCAGCGAACCGGTGGCCTTCATCGCGGCCACGGTCGTCGTGGTAGCCGCAACGGCAGCCACCCTCGTCGCGGCGCACTCGCTCGATCTCCAACTGGTGCCCGGACGGATCCGCCTGCCGGTGATGCTCGTCTGGATGGGGATCGTGTGGTTTCTGCTCGTGGCAGCCCCGATGCTCCTGGCGCGGACGGTCGGCCCGCGGATTCTCGTCGCGATCTGGCCGGTTTGGAGGCCGTTGGTCGCCGCTGTGAAGCCGTTCGTCGTCGGCGTGGCCTGGCTCGCGAATCTCCTCGGCGGCGCGTTCGGCAGGCGCGCCGGCGAGACCGATGAGCCGACGGTCGAGGAGGAGGTCCGGCAGGTCGTCGACGACGCGCTCCGCGACGGGCGGTTGGAGGGAGCGGCCCGCGACATGATCGAAGGGGTGATGGACCTGCGCGACGCCCGCGTCGCCCAGATCATGACGCCACGGACGTCGATGGTGACGCTCCCGGTGAGCGCTGCCTGGTCCGATGTGCTCGCCGTGGCCACCGAGAGTGCCCACACACGGATGCCGGTGTGGGACCGTTCCCCCGACGACGTCATCGGGATCCTCCATTCCCGCGAGCTCCTCACGCACCTCGCCGCCGCGGCCGGGGGTGGCTCTCCTTCGACGCCGCCGGCGCTGCGGCCGCTCCTTCGCCCCCCCTATTTCGTCCCGGAGTCGATGAGCGTCCAGAACCTCCTCCGCGAGTTCCAGCGGACGCACACGCACATGGCGGTGGTGACCGACGAGTTCGGCGGGGTGTCGGGGGTGGTGACGATCGAGGACGCGCTCGAGGAGATCGTCGGGGAGATCGCCGACGAGCACGACGAGGCCTTCTCTGACGGCCTCCGCCAGGTGTCGGATGGGGTCTGCGAGGCGATGGCCAACGTCCGCCTCGAGGATCTCGCTCGGGCCACCGGGCTCGACCTGCCGATCGAAGCCGACTACGAAAGCGTCGGCGGATTCGTCTTCCACCATCTCGGTCGGATCCCGGTCGCCGGCGAACGCTTCGAGTCGCACGGTGGACGGTGGGAGGTGCTCGCCGCCACGCGCAACCGGGTCGACCGGGTCCGCGTCACCCGCCTCTCCCCCCCGGATTGATTCCCGATGGCTGCGGACAAGGCCCACGCCGTCGTGATCCGCGCCGTGCCGTTCGGGGAAACCAGCGCCGTGGTGACGCTCTACACCCGCGAGCTCGGCAAGCTGCGGGCCTTGGCGAAGGGGGCGTGGCGGCCAAAGAGCGCTTTCGACGGCGCCCTTGACCTGCTTTCGACCTGTCAGGTACTCGTCCTCCGCAGAGCGTCGGGCGGTCTCGACCTGCTCACCGAGGCTTTCCTCGAACGAAGGTTTCGCGTCGCCACGAGCC
>CANGGT010000084.1 GCA_947453375.1 Planctomycetaceae bacterium | reverse complement strand
TGGAGCGTGCCTCCTCGGGGGCGAGCGCGGGGGCCTGCGGATCGACGGCTTCGATCTCGGCAACGCCCCGCGGGAATACAGCCGCCAGGCAGTCGCCGGCCGGCCGATCGTGACCACGACGACCAACGGCACCGCCGCCATCGCCGCCTGCCCACAGGCCGAGGCGATTCTCATCGGAGCCCTCGTCAATCGCCGCGCCGTGGCGGCCCGGGCGCTTGAGCTTGCGGTCGCGGGGGGCGGCCCAACCCGACCGATCCATCTCGTCTGCGCCGGCACCGACGGCGCGGTGACCGAAGAAGACGTTCTCGCTGCCGGGGCGATCCTCGACGCCGCCGGGGGGACGATGCTCGACAATCCTGCCGCCGCCGCCCTCGAGCGATTCCGGGAAACGGTCCGGGGAGCGACCGACGCCGGCGTCCCCCTCGCCGCGGCGCTGGCCGATTCCCGCGGCGGGAGAAACCTCCTCGCCATCGGCATGGCGGCCGACATCGGCGACGCGGCCGCGATCGACACGATCCCGGTCGTCCCCCGCCTCGACCGCGGCAGCGGCTGGTTTCGCCTCGACCGCTGACCTCCTGCGGATGACGGCCGCCGCCGGCCGAAGGCGTTCGCGGCCGGTTTGCAGGCGCGCCCTCGCCCCCCGGCTGCCATGGACCCCCTCCCGTCCCCGCCACTACACTGCCGGCCCGCTTTCCCCCCGCCCCGACCCGCCAGGATTTCCATGGACAAGCCCACCGACCAATCGCGGATGGACAAGATCGTGTCGCTCGCCAAGCGCCGCGGTTTCATCTTTCAGTCGAGCGAGATCTACGGCGGCTTGAACGGATTTTGGGATTACGGGCCGCTTGGGGTGGCCCTGAAGCGGAATCTCAAAGATGCCTGGTGGCACGACATGGTCGCCGGCCACGACGAGCTCGCCACGCCGGCCGGCGCCCCGCAGCCTTACGAAATGGCCGGGCTCGATTGCACGATCATCATGCACCCGCAGGTCTGGAAGTGCTCCGGCCACTTCGACCTCTTCCACGACTGGATGATCGACTGCCGGGAGTCGAAGAAGCGCTACCGCTTCGATCACCTCCACGGCCGCTGGGCTTCGCATCGCGGTAAGAAGTTGTTCGTCGTCACCGATCAATCGGGGGACGACGCCCTCCCGCACACCGTGACCCGGGCCCTCAAGGGATTCGGCGTCCGCGCCAGCAAGGTCGAGGAGATCGAGTGGCTCACGGGACTCGAAAGCCTCGCCGCTGCCGTCCATGCCCAGACGGTGACCCTCGCCGACGCCCTCGGCCCCGATGCGGGCGAGCCGGGCTCGCTCACCGCTCCGCGCGAGTTCAACCTCATGTTCGAGACCCGGATCGGCGCCCTTGCCGGCGACGACGACGACCGGGCGTTCCTCCGGCCGGAGACGGCCCAGGGGATCTTCATGAACTTCAAGAACGTCGTCGATACCTCGCGCGTGAAGGTTCCCTTCGGCATCGGCCAGATCGGCAAGAGCTTCCGCAACGAGATCACGCCGCGCAACTTCACTTTCCGCTCGCGCGAGTTCGAGCAGATGGAGATCGAGTTCTTCTGCAAGCCGTCGGAATCGGCCGAATGGTACCGCTACTGGCGCGACCGCCGCTGGCGGTGGTATCTCTCCCTCGGCCTCACCGAGGGGAAGCTCCAGCTCCGCGAGCACCACGCCGACGAGCTCTCCCACTATTCCGTCGGCACCGCCGACATCGAGTATGCCTTCCCGTTCCTCGCGCCAGGGGAGTTCGGCGAGCTCGAGGGGATCGCCCACCGTGGTGATTTCGACCTCCGCAGCCACATGGAGGGGAAGCTCGTCCGCCAGGATGGCCAGCTCGTCGTCGAGCAGGGGCCCGACGGCAAGCCGCGTCACCGGGGGAGCGGCAAGGATCTCTCCTACTTCGACGACATCTCCCGCGAACGCTTCGTGCCCCATGTCATCGAGCCCTCCGCCGGGGCCGACCGGGCCGTGCTCGCCTTCCTCTGCGATGCCTACCACGAGGACGAGGTGCCCGACGAGGATGGCAAGCCGCGCAGTCGCACCGTCCTCAAGCTCCATCCGCGCCTGGCGCCACTCAAAGTCGCCGTCCTGCCGCTGGTGAAGAAGGACGGCATGCCGGAGATCGCGATCGATCTCTACCGCAAGCTCAAGGCCCACATGCCCGCCTACTACGACGAGAAGGGCTCGGTCGGCCGGCGGTATGCCCGGCAGGACGAGGCGGGCACGCCGTGGTGCCTGACGATCGACGGCCAGACGCTCACCGACGGCACCGTCACCCTCCGCGACCGCGACTCGCTCACGCAGGACCGCGTCGCGGTGGCCGAGGTCGTCGACATGCTCCGGGACCGGCTGCGATGACCGCCGCCCCGGGCCCCGGACTACCGATCGATGCGACCCCTGCCGTCGGCACCGTCTGTTCCCTCGAGGGCGACCTTGCGACGATCCTCGCCGACTACGCCGCCGGCCACTGCGACGCTGTCGATCTGTGGCTCGGCCACGCCGAGCGCGTCCTCGAGGCCGGCTCCCCCGAATCGCTCCGGGATCTCCTCGCATCGTCGGGGGTGAAGGTCGTCGCCGCGAGCTATCAAGGGGGGCTGCTGACCGCCGACGGCGCCGCGGGCGACGCCCACTGGGAGCTCTTTCGGCACCGGCTCGATCTCTGCCGCGGGCTTTCCATCCCCGTCCTCGTCGTCGCCGGCGATGCGTTCGCGCCCCTCTCGACGACCGACCTTGGCGCCATGGCAGAAAACCTCGCCAAGGCCGCCGGGCTCGCGGGGGAGGCGGGGGTGAAGTTGGCGCTCGAGTTCGATGCCCGAGCGAGCTTCCCCAACAATCTCCAGTCGGCCGTGGCGCTCGTCGATCAGGTGGGGCATCCGGCCCTCGGCCTGTGCCTCGACTGGCACCACTTTACGATGGGGCCGAGCAAGGAAGCCGACCTCGGCCTGCTCTCGGCGGCCAATCTCTTCCATGTCCAACTCTCCGACGTGGCCGATGTCCCGCGCGAGATGGCAAGCGACGCCGAGCGGATCCTTCCCGGCGAAGGCTCCTCGTCGCCGCAGCCCCTCCTCGACTGCCTCGCCGCCATCGGCTACCGGGGAGCCGTCAGCGTGGAGCTGATGAATCCCGCCCTCTGGCACGTCCCGCCGCGGCAGTTCGGCGAGGTGGCGATGACGGCCCTCCGCCGGCTCCTCGGCCAAGCCGACATGGGGAACGCCCCGGGGCGCTGACGATTCCTCGCTTTCCGAAGGGGAGTCGCCGTAGACTATGCGGAGGTGTCCCGACGCTCTGATCATCCCGATCGCGGAGCTTCCCATGCCCCGTCGTGCCTTCGCTCGTCGCTTCGTCTGTGGGCTTCTTTTCCTCGCCGCGTGTGCCATCGGCACGGCGCCGCGGGAAGCCCGGGCGTTTCATGGCCACCATGGCTTCCATCATGGCGGCTGGCACGGTGGCTTCGGCCACTGTGGCTACGCCCCGTGGGGATACGGTGGCCTCGGCTGCGGTGGAGGCTGGGGCGGAGGCTTCGGGGGGTACGGCTGGGGTGTTCCCTGTTGGCCGTTGATCGGCAACGTCTCCTACGGCACCGGCTTCGCGGTCGGCGGGACACGCTTCTGGTCGGGCACGACCGTCTTCGGTGTCCCGGCCTTTGGCGGCTGGGGCGGCTGTGGCCCCGTCTGGGGTGCGCCAGCTTGGGGTGGCTGGGGTTGTGGTGTCCCTGCCTGGGGTGGCGGAGGCTGGGCTGGCGCACGGTGGGGAGGCGTCGGAGCGTGGTACGGCGGCTGGAACCCTGGCCCGGCGTGGGGCTGGAATCGCGGTCCTGCCTGGGGCTGGAACCGCGGTCCCGCCCCTGGATGGGCGATCCCGTTTGCAAGCGCCGCACCGCTCAACAGACTCCCGGTCCGCTCCCCTTTCGACCGCGCCGCTTTCGGTGCCCCAGCCTTCGGCTTGGCGGGGATTCAGGGGCCGCGCGCCACGAGCGGTTCGCTCCCCGTTCGCCAGCCGGCGCTTGCCGGGGGTGCAGACAACCCTGTCGGGCGCGGGCACCTCGGCGCTCCGGCGATCGACGCGGCCGTCGAAGTCGCGATTCGCACGAGCAACGCGCCGGCGAGGGCCCGGGCGAGCCGGCTCGTTGCCCTCGGCGATCAACATCTCCGGGCCTCCGTCGATGAGCCCGCGAAACTCGCCAAGGCGATCGACGCCTACCGCCGCGCCGCGAGCATCGCCCCCGATCAACCCGATACGTTCCTCCGCCAGGCGATCGCCTTCACGGCAGCGGGAAAGGGGACGGCGGCGACCGCGGCGGTCGGCCGGGCGATCGCGATCGACCCGAGGCTGGCGGAAGGGGGAGGGGGCGAAGCGATGGCCCGCGGGCCCGCGCTGGCTCCCATCGCCGCAGTCGAAGCGCCGCTGCTGCTAGCCCGCAGTGGGAAGCTTCTGTCGCGGATCTTCGCGACCCCCGAAGGCGACCGGAATGCACCGGCCGACAACTGGATCGCCCACCGCTGGCTCGGACGCGACGCCGGTCCGGTGATGGTCGCCGCCCGGCCCTGACAGACGAGCGGTCGGCGGCGCGGCTGGAGGTCGGGTAAGCTGGAGGAATTGTCCCTTCGCCGCTCCCCAATCTCACCGCCACGCATGACTAGCGCCGCCCCCTGTGCCCGGATCGATGTGACGCTCCCCGAAGGACGGGCCCGGCTCGAGGCGCTCCGCGGGAAGCTCGTCTCCCAAGGGGATGTCATCAGCCCCGCCGGACGGCAGAAGACCATCGACGTCTTCGGTGAGCCGCTCTCGCCGCGGCAGGTTGTGGAGCGAATCTGTGCCGACGTCGCAGCCCAAGGGCTCGACGCCGTCCTCGACTACACGCGACGCATCGACGGCATCGAGATTCCCCGCGACGGTCTGTTCGTGCCGCCTGAGGCCCTTGCCACGGCCCACCGGGAAGTCGGCGGAGATTTCCTCGATTCGGTCCGCCGCATCCGGGCGAACGTGGAGCGTTTCCAGAAGGCGATCCTCTCCCGCGACGTGAGCGTGCCGCTCGCCGGCGGCGGCTCCCTCCGCCAGCGTTATCTCCCGCTCGACCGGGTCGGCGTCTGCGTGCCTGGTGGGGCGGCGGCCTACCCCTCGACGCTCCTCATGACCGTCGTGCCGGCGCAGGTGGCCGGCGTCGGCGAGATCGTCGTCGTCGCCCCGCCGACGAAGTACGGCTCGGAGAATCTCCATGTCCTCGCCACCTGCCACGAACTCGGCGTCACGAAGGTGGCCCGGTGCGGCGGCGCGCAGGGCGTGGCCGCGCTTGCCCACGGCTTCCCGGCGGAGCAGGGGAGCGGCGGCCTCGTCCGCGTCGACAAGATCGTCGGCCCGGGCAACCTCTTCGTGGCGCTCGCCAAGCAGCATGTCTTCGGCACCGTCTCGATCGACTCGATCGCCGGACCGAGCGAGATCGTGATCGTGGCCGACGATCATGGCCACGCGGAATACATCGCCGCCGACATGCTCGCCCAAGCGGAGCACTCGCCCGGCTCGGCGATTCTCCTCACCGCCTCGCGTCGGCTCGCCGACGCGGTCGCCGACGCGCTCGTCCGCCGGCTCGCGATCCTCGAGCGATCCGACCTCACGCGCGACAGCCTGGAGCGCTTCTGCGGAATCGTGATCACGGCTGACGACGCCGAGTCGGCCCGGATCGCGGACGAACTCGCCGCCGAGCACCTCTCGATCGACACCCTCGACCCCGAAGCGACGCTCGCCTCGATCCGCCACGCCGGCGCAGCCTTCCTGGGCCCCTGGAGCCCGGTGGCGGCGGGGGATTACGCCGCCGGCCCATCGCACGTCCTTCCCACCGGCGGCACGGCCCGATTCGCAGCCGGGCTCTCGGCCAACGAGTTTCTCCGCGGTGGAAGCGTGATCCACCTCGCCCAAGCCGATCTGGCCGCGATCGCCGCCGACATCACCCGGATCGCCGACACCGAAGGGCTCACCGCCCACCGCCGCAGCGTCGAAGCGCGGACAGCCCAGCCATGAACAGGATCGGCACCATGGACAAAAGCGCTTTCTTCGTCGGCTTGGGCACGCTCTCGCTGATCAACGCCGGGCTCGCCCAGGCGAAGAACCGCAGCGGGCTGCTGTGGTGGTTTTTCTCACTGTTCCTCGGCCCGATCGCCACCTTCCTGATCGTGGTCCTCCCCAAGGCTCCGCCGTCGATCGAGTGACGTTTCAGTCTGCCAGATGCCGGCCCCTCTCCTCCCGGAAACGTGTTCATGCCCCGCTCTGTCCCCTCCTTCCGACTCGCGGCCGGCCGCTGCACGGCCCCGATCGTCGCGGCGTTGCTCCTCGTCCTGCCGCTTGAAGCCGCCGAGCTGGCGCCCGGCGAAAAGGCGCCCAGCGAAAAGGCGCCCGCCGGCTGGAAACTCACCTGGAGCGACGAGTTCGACGGGGAAGCGATCGACGCCGGCAAATGGGGCTTCGACGTCGGCAACGGCTTCTACAACTACGACGCGAAGCAGTGGATCCACGGCTGGGGCAACGACGAACTCCAGTACTACACGCGTGATCCTGACAACGCCTTCGTGAAGGGGGGCACGCTCCACATCCGGGCGCTGAAAGAATCGCACGACGGCTTCGGCTACACCTCCGCCCGGCTGCGGACCCGGGCCAAGGATGGCAAGAATCTCTTCAGCCAAACCTACGGCCGGTTCGAGTTCCGGGCGAAGCTGCCGCTGGGCCAGGGGATCTGGCCGGCCTTCTGGCTGCTGCCGGAGGGGAGCGAGTACGGCGGCTGGGCGGCCTCGGGGGAGATCGACATTCTCGAGACGAAGGGGCAGGAACCGAAGCGGATCCAAGGCGCGCTCCACTTCGGCGGCCGCTGGCCCGCCAACACGTTCACCGTCGGCGAGCATTTCTTCGACTCCGGATCGATCGCCGATTTCCATGTCTACGCCCTCGAATGGAATCCCGGCGAAATGCACTGGGAGGTCGACGGGAAGGTCTATGCCTCGATGAACTCCTGGTGGAGCACGGGCCGGGCCGACGAGAAGGGGGGCGTCACCCCGCAGGCTGAGGCCGATCTCAACCCCTGGCCGGCACCGTTCGACAAGCCGTTCCAGGTGCTCATCAATCTGGCCGTCGGCGGAAAGTTTCTCGGGAATCCCGACGCCACGACGCCGTTCCCGGCCGAGATGGAAGTTGATTACGTTCGGGTCTACGAGCGCACCGGCCCCCAGCCGGCGCTCGTGCCCAGGGGGAAGGGAAAGCTTCCGTTCGCGTCCCCGGCCCGTTGAACGGACGAGAGGTGGCGATGATGAACCGACGAGGAGGAGGAGGAGCGATGCGCAGGCTCGGACATTCGATCGTGACGATGGCCCTGCTTTCCGCGCTGCCGATGAGCGGCAGCGTCTCAGCCGAGGCTCTTCCCTCCTGGAACCAGTGGCGCGGGCCCGCCGGGCAGGGGCATGCCCCGGCCGCCAAGGATCTCCCCCGGTCTTGGAGTGAGACGGAGAACGTCGCCTGGAAGACGCCGGTCGAAGGGAAGGGGTGGTCGAGCCCGGTGCTCGCTGACGGCCGACTGTGGCTGACGACGGCCGTCGAGACACCGCTCTCGGAGGCGGAGAAGGCCGAGCGTCTGGCGAACGTGGAAAACTCCTCGTCGCTCCAGGTGTCGGGGCCGGTGAGCCTGCGGGCGGTGTGCCTCGATGCCATGAGCGGAAAGGTGCTCCACGACGTCGAGCTCTTCCGCCAGTCGCAGCCCGATCCGATCCACTCGCTCAATTCCTACGCTTCTCCCTCGCCGATCCTCGACGGCGGGCGGCTCTACTGCCACTTCGGCACCAACGGCACGGCCTGCGTCGACGCCGCCTCTGGAGCGATCGAGTGGTCGCATACGCTCCAGAAAATCAAGCACGAGAACGGCGCCGGTGGCACGCCGGTGTTGTTCCACAATCGACTCATCTTCGACTGCGACGGGAGCGATCAGCAATACATCGTCGCCCTCGACACCGCCACGGGCGCGGTGGCCTGGAAGACGGAGCGATCGGGGGAACGCAACCCCGAGCCCCAGCTCAAGAAAGCCTACGGATCGCCGATCGTCACCGAGATCGGCGGCCGCCCCGTCCTCCTTTCGACCGGCGCCGACTGGCTCTACGCCTACGACCCGACCGATGGCCGCGAGCTCTGGAAGCAGGCCTACGGCGTGCTCGGGTTCTCGATCGTGCCCCGGCCGATCGTCGGCCATGGGATGGCCTATGTGAGCACGAGCTTCATGCAGCCGGAGTTCCTCGCCGTGAAGCTCCCTTCCGGCGACGCCCTTCCCGAGATCGCCTGGCGCGTGAAGAAGAGCGTTCCGAACATCCCCTCGCCGATCCTCGTCGGCGACGAGATCGTGATGGTGAGCGACAAGGGGGTGGCGACCTGCCTCGACGCCGCGTCGGGCGAGGTCCGCTTCAGCGAACGGCTCGGCGGCAATTTCTGTTCGTCCCCCCTCTACGCCGACGGTCGGATCTATGTCGGCAACCGGGAGGGGCAGACGTTCATCCTCACGCCGGGGAAGGAGTTCCACGTCGAGGCGACGAACCAACTCGACGGCGAGATCATGGCCACGCCGATCGCCGTCGGCCCCGCGCTCTTCCTCCGCACCGACAAGGCGGTCTACCGGATCGAGCAGCGCTGATGCCGCGGGGAAGCGTCCCCGTGGCTGACGAATGAAGGCCAGGCTCAACGAGGTGTGTCATGGGGGGGAAGAGGCTCTCACGGCGATCGATGCTCCGCACGGCGGCAGGCGCCGGGCCGGCGCTGTGGACGATCTCGGCCGGCGGCCGGCGCGTCCTCGGGGCGAACGACCGGCTCGACATCGGGGTGATCGGCGTCGGCGGCCGCGGTGGCTCGAACCTCGACGCCGTGGCGGGGGAGAACGTCGTCGCCCTGTGCGACGTCGACTCGGGCACCCTCGGAGCCGCCGCGGGACGCTTCCCGGCCGCCGCCCGGTTCACCGACTACCGGGCGATGCTCGCCGAGATGAAGCTCGACGCCGTCGTCATCTCCACCCCCGATCACCACCACGCCCCGGCCACCGTCCGCGCCCTCCGCCGCGGCCTCCACGTCTACTGCGAGAAGCCCCTCACCCACACCGTCGAGGAAGCGCGGCTCGTCGCCAGGCTCGCAGCCGAGAAGGGGCTGGCGACCCAGATGGGGACGCAAAACCACGAGCATCCCGGCTACCTCCGGCTGGTGGAACTCCTCCGCAGCGGGGCGATCGGGAAGGTGAGCGAGGTCCACGTGATCACCGACCGCCCCGGGAAGTGGTGGCCCCAGGGGATCGAGGCGCCCCAGGGGGGCCAGGCCATGCCAGCGACTCTCGACTGGGACGTGTGGCTCGGGCCCGCGGCCAAGCGCCCCTACGATCCGGCCTACGTCCCCTTCAAGTGGCGCGGCTGGTGGGATTTCGGCTGCGGTGCGGTGGGGGACATGGCGATCCATCTGGCCGATCCGGCTTTCTGGGGGCTCGATCTCGGCGGGAAGGTCCGCGTCGAGTCGAAGGGCCCGCCGCCGCAGCCGGCCAGCGCACCGACCTGGATGGAGACGACGTTCTCGTTCGGCCCGCGCGGTGACCGCGGGCCGGTGACGCTCCATTGGTACGAGGGGGAGGCGAAGCCACCGGCGGCGATCGCCGCGGAGATCCCGATGAACGGCTCGCTGTTCGTCGGTGAGAAGGGGCGGATCGCGATCGCCCACGACGGCCACCCGAAGCTCCTCCCCGAGGATCACTTCCAGGACTTCGTCGCGCCGGCGCCGTCGCTTCCCGAGTCCCCCGGCCACCACGCCCAGTGGATCGCGGCCTGCAAGACCGGCTCGCGAACGGGGAGTGATTTTTCCTACGCCGCTCCGTTCACCGAGACGGTGCTCCTCGGCAACGTCGCCTACCGGGCGGGCATCCCGATCGAGTACGACCCGTCCACCGGGAGGGTCACCAACGACGAAGCCGCCAACGGCTGGCTCTCGAAGGAGTATCGGAGCGGCTGGGACGTGGCGTAGCGGCCCGTCGTTGCCAAGACAGCCGAGTTCGACCGACACCCGAAGAGGTCTCTCCCCGCGCTCCGGCACGCGATCCGCACGCGTCAGAGGAGTTGCGAGAGAAAGCTCCGCGCCGGGACGACGAGGCCAGCGACGAACGTCATTTGGCGATCTTCGCGCAGATGCCGATCGTGCATCGCGTCGTGGATTCGTTCCCTGGGAACGCTTGGACGATCGATTTCTTGGTCGGTGGTCATCCCGTCCATGATGAGGTCGATCGTAAAATGGTCACGACCAAACAGCGATGGATCGCAAATTGGTCGGACTGCACAGCACGCTAGCTTCCAATTTTTCCCATCCGATCCCCCCAACTTTCCACTGGTCGACTCCGTCCTCTCGCCCGCCGGTTGATTTTCTCCACGAAAAAGACGATTGTTTCAAACAGACGTTTGAATTGTCGTGCCGCTGACTTCGCAGGTGTTTCAGGAGACGCATCGCCCTCACGTGGGGCCCCGAGAGGTGGAGGATGGCCGACGACGCGCGGGGGCGGCTCATCGATGCGGCCGGGCGGGCGTTCGCCGAACGAGGCTTCGAGGGGGCGAGCGTCCGCGACATCTGTAGCGATGCCGGCGTCAATGTCGCCGCCATCAACTACCACTTCGGTGACAAGCAGTCGCTCTATGTCGCCTGCCTCGAGCAGGCTCAGTGCAGCGAGTCGCAGCAGCCCCTCCGCGCAGCCGATCCGTCCTTGCCACCGGAAGCCAGACTCCACGGCTTCATCCGCGGCATGCTCGCCGCCCAGGGAGACCCCGATCGGCCGCTGTGGCACAACGCGCTGATGCTCCGCGAGATGGCCCATCCGACCTCCGCTGCAGCGGAGGTGTTGAAACGCTACATCCGCCCGCTCGCCGAGACGCTCCGCGAGATCCTCGAACAGCTCAGCCCCGGTGTCTCGGGAATGCCGCACGATGGCTGGCCCGTCGGCTTCAGCGTCGTCTCTCAGGTGCTTTTCTACGCCGTCCACCGCCCCGTCGCCCGCCTCTTGATGGGCGAGGCGGAGCACGACGCGCTCGACGTCGATTTCCTCGCCGACCACATCGCCCGCTTCTCGCTGGCCGCACTCGGCCGCGGGCCGGCGATCGTCGGCCCGTCCGCCGCGCCATCGGCCGGGACGAGGAAGACGGTGTCACGATGAACTGGGTCGCCTGGAAGATGCTCAACGGCGACACCGCCAAGTATCTCGGCGCCGTGTTCGGCGTCGCCTTCGGGGTGCTCCTCATCACCCAGCAGGCCTCGATCTTCGTCGGCCTCATGAGCCGCACCGCCAACCCCCTCCGCGACGTCCGCGAGGCGAGCGTGTGGGTCACCGACCGCCACCAGCAGAACGCCGACGAGATCGAGCCGATCGCCGACGGCGCCGTCCACCGGATCCGCGGGGTGGAGGGAATGGACTGGGCGGTGCGCCTCTACAAGGGGGTGGCCCGGGCCCGCCGTCCTGACGGCATCTTCCGTCAGGTGATCCTCTTGGGTGTCGACGACCACTCCTTCGTCGGGGCGCCGCGGACGATCCTCATGGGCGACCTCGCCGACCTCCGCAGGCCCTCGGCGGTGTTCATCGACAAGGCGGGGCACGAGTCGCTCTGGCCGGGGGAACCGCTGCAACTCGGCCGGGAAATCGAGATGAACGAGCGGCGGGCCGTGGTCGTCGGCATCTGCGAGACCTCGGCGCCGTTCCAATCCTTTCCGGTCGTCGTCGCCACCTACTCCCAGGCGACCCAGTTCATCGCCCGGGAGCGGAAGCAGCTCTCGTTCGTCGTCGGCGCCCCGGTGGCGGGGGTAGCGCCCGCCGAGGCCTGCCGCCGGATCAAGGCGGCCACCGGCTTCGAGGCCCTCACCTACGACCAGTTCGTCTGGCAGACGATCAACTACTACATGGCCAACACCGGCATCCCGGTCAACTTCGGGATCACGATCGTGCTCGGCTTCATCGTCGGCGCCGCCATCGCCGGGCAGACGTTCTACCTGTTCACGCTCGAAAACCTCCGCCACTTCGGCGCCCTCAAGGCGATGGGGGTCAACAACCGTCGCCTCATCGGCATGGTGCTCCTCCAGGCGGCCATCATCGGCGCCGTCGGCTACTCGCTCGGCGTCGGTATGGCGGTCGCCTTCTTCGAAGTCAGCGGCCGCGTTCTCCCCGATCTCCGTGGCATCAATATCCCCTGGCAGGTGGCCGTCGGCACCGCCGGGGTCGTCGTCGCCATCATCACCTTCGCGAGTTTCATGAGCCTGCGGCGGGTGCTCCTCCTCGAGCCTGCCGTCGTCTTCCGTGGATGATTCCCATGCCCACCGCCCTCGACACCTCCATGCCCGATTCCTCGGCTCCGCCGCCGACCGTGGGGGTAGCCTGCCGTGGGATCGAGAAGGAGTTCGGCAGCGGAGAGACGCGGACCCGCGTCCTCCACGGGATCGACGTCGACATCGGGTGCGGGGCCCTGACGCTCCTCGTCGGCCCGAGCGGCTGCGGCAAGACGACGCTGATCTCGATCATCGCCGGCCTCCTCGACCCCACCGCGGGCGACGTCACGCTGTTCGGCACGCCCCAATCCCAACTCCGCGGCAACCGGCGCGTCGACTTCCGGGCCCGCAACGTCGGCTTCGTCTTCCAGCAGTACAACCTGCTCCCCTCGCTCACGGCGGCCGAGAACGTGGCCGTGCCGCTCCTCGTGGCGCGGCAGCCGCGGAAGCGGGCCATCGAACAAGCTGCGGGCGTGCTCGAGGCCGTCGGCCTGGGGAGTCGCTTGAAGGCCTTTCCGAACCAGCTCTCGGGGGGCCAGCAGCAGCGGGTGGCGATCGCCCGGGCCCTCGTCCACGAGCCCCGACTCCTCGTTTGCGACGAGCCGACCGCCGCCCTCGACTCGAGCTCGGGCCAGACGGTGATGGAACTCCTCAAGTCGGTCGCGGTCCATCCTGACCGGACGGTGATCGTGGTCACCCACGATGCCCGCGTCCTCCAGTTCGGCGACCGCCTTCTCGAGATGGCCGACGGTCGGATCGTCCTCGACACCATTCCCCAGTCCCATTCCTGATCACCCACCGAGTCCACGGCCCAAGTCATGATCCGCACCCTCATCCTGCCGCTGCTCGGCGCGTTCGGCTTCGGCGCGCTCCTCTGGCACCTCGCCCACACGCATGAGGTGCCCCCGGAGCCGGCGCCGCCGATCGCACCCGTGCGCCGGCAGTTCTCCGGCACGGTGGCCGGAGCCGGTGTCGTCGAGCCCCGCTCGGAGAGCATCCATCTCTGTGCCGAGGTGCCGGGCATCGTCGCCGAGGTGGCCGTGCGCGAGGGGCAATCCGTCGCGGCCGGGGATGTCGTCCTCCGGCTCGAGGATCGCTGGAAGCGGGCGGAACTCGAGGTTCGCCAAGCCGCCCTCACGGCCGCCGGGCAGGATCTCGCCCGGCTCCGCGGCCTCCCCAGGCCCGAGGACCTGCCGCCGAGCGCCGCCCGGGTCCGCGGAGCGCAGGCGGCCGCCGAGACGCAGCGCGATCAGCTCGCCCGAGCCGAGGATCTCCACCGCCAGAAGGTCGTCACCGAGCAGGAGGTGATCCAGCGACGGAAGGCCTACGACACCGCCCAGGCAGCGCTCGAGGAGGCTCAGGCCGAGGATGCCCGTCTCCGCTCGGGGGCGTGGGAGCGCGACGTGGCGATCGCCGCGGCCGCCGTCGAGCAGGCCCGCGCGGGGGTCGATCTGGCCCGGGTGGAGGTCGAGCGGTTCGTCGTCCGGGCGCCGGTGGCGGGAACGGTCCTCCGAGTCGACGTCCGCCCTGGCGAGTTCGTCGGCACGCCGCCGGGGAAGCCGCTCGTTGTCCTCGGCGACACGAGCCGTCTCCATGTCCGGGTGAGCATCGACGAGCACGATCTCCCCCGCTTCATCCCCGGGGCCCCGGCGCTGGGGTATCCGCGCGGCGATGGCGAGCATCCGGTGCGTTTGAGTTTCCTCCGCGCCGTGCCGACGGTCGCCCCGAAGCAGAATCTCAGCGGCGACAGCGCCGAGCGCGTCGACACCCGCGTCCTTCAGGTGCTCTTCGAGATCGTCGACGACACGGAAGCCGCGACGACCTCCGACGGAACGCCAGGCCGCGATCTCTTCGTCGGTCAGCAACTCGACGTCCAGATCGACGCCGCCTCGCGATAGCCGCCGGCTGCCGGGCGCCGGATTCAGTGAAACTTCACGAGGATCACGCCGGCAAACACCAGCAGCACACCGAGGAGCCTCCCCGGGGTCACCACCTGCCGGGGCAGATCCATCAGCCCGAAGTGATCGAGGAGGAGCGAGCAGGCCAACTGCCCCCCGACGACCGCCGCGATGAAGGCCGCGGCCCCGAGCCGGGGCGCCAGCGCCGCTCCGGAGAGGACGATGAGCGCTCCCATCGGGCCACCGATCCAGTTCCACCACGGGGCCCCCCGGGCCGCCACGGCCTCCGGGGGCGTGGGGCGGAGGATGAGCATCACCGTGACGGCGGTGACGATCGTCCCGCAGATCGAGAAGAAGGCCGCCCAGAGCGGGCTGTGGCGGTGGGCCCGCAGCGACGCATTCGCCGAGGCCTGCACGGCGAAGCAGGCGCCGGCGCCGGCGGCAAGCACGATCCAAACGATGTCCACGTTGTCCTCCGCTTCGAGACTCCTGCCACGGCAACGGTTGCCCGGGCCGCCGACAGTATGCCCCCCGCGGCCGCCCTGTCGATCCGGCCGGCGGGTGGGGCCGTGCCGATCGGGGCGATTCTGCGGGGCAGGTTGCCCGTGAGGGCGCCGCGTGGGGTGAGGTAGACTTCTTCCATGACAACGCCACACGCACCCGCCGCCGCCGACCGCGCCGCGGCCTTGGTCCGCCCCGACATCGCCGCCCTGGCCGGTTACGTGCCGGGGGAGCAGCCGCAGGGAGGGGAGTGGATCAAGCTCAACACGAACGAGAATCCCTACGCGCCGTCCCCGGCCGTGGCCACGGCCGTGACGGCGCTGCTCGCCGGGCGGACGCTCGCCAAGTACCCCGACCCGGTCGCCACCCGGTTCCGCGAGAAGGCGGCCGAAGTCCTCGGGGTCGATCCCGACTGGATCCTCTGCGGCAACGGCAGCGACGATCTCCTCACGATCCTCGTCCGCACCTTCGTGGGAACCGGCGGAGCGCTCCGGGTGCCGACGCCGAGCTACATCCTCTACCGCACGCTCGCCGGCATTCAGGGCGTCACCTGCGAGGAGATCGCGTACGAGCGCGATTGGTCGCTCGGCCCCGAGTTCTGCACCCCCACCACGGCCGCCGGCGATCCGGTGCGCCTGGCGATCATCGCCAATCCCAACAGCCCCTCCGGTACGCTCATTCCCCCCGACGCGGTCGCGGCGCTTGCCGCCCGTCTCCCTTGTGCGCTCGTCGTCGACGAGGCCTACGGCGATTTCGCCGCTGCCAACTGTCTCGATCTGGTCCGCGGCAGCGATCGGGTGATCGTCACCCGCAGCTTCAGCAAGTCGTACGCGCTGGCCGGGCTGCGGTTCGGGTTCGCGGTCGCCCAGCCCTCCGTCATCCGCCAGCTCGAGAAGGTCAAGGACTCCTACACCTGCGACGCCCTCTCGATCGCGGCGGCCACCGCGGCGATCGGCGACCGTGACTGGCTCCGCACCAACCGGGCCACGATCCTCGCCACGCGGGCCAGGCTGACCCGGGCGCTTGCCGACCTCGGCTTCCGGGTGCAGGAGAGCCAGGCGAACTTCGTTTGGTGCACCCACCCGACCCGCCCGCACCGCCCGATCTACGAGGCCCTCAAGGCTGACCGGATCCTCGTCCGCTTCATGCAGTACGCCGGCTGGGGCGACGGCCTCCGCATCACCGTCGGCACCGACGCCGAGATCGACGCCTTCCTCACCGCCCTCAAGCGGATCCTCGCCGCATCCTGACGCTCCCCGTTCCCCGCCCGGCCATCCCTCTCACGCCGCCGCTTCCTCTCACGCCTCCGCTTCCTCTCACGCCGCCGCTTCCGCCATGCACCGCACCGCCACCGTCACGCGCCGCACCACCGAGACCTCGATCGTCCTCACCGTGGATCTCGACGGCAGCGGCAAGGCCGACATTGCCACCGGCCTGGGGTTCTTCGACCACATGCTCACGCTCCTGGCCGGGCACTCGCTTCTCGACCTCACGATCCGCTGCGAGGGGGATCTCCACGTCGACGGTCACCACACCGTCGAGGACGTGGGGCGGGCCCTCGGGCAGGCGGTCCGCGAAGCGCTCGGCGAGCGCCGCGGCATCCGCCGCTATGGCCACTTCACGCTGCCGATGGACGAGACGCTCGCCACGGTCGCCGTCGATCTCGGCGGCCGGGCGGCGACGGTGTTCCACGTCCCGTTTCCGGTGCCGACGATCGGCACCTTCGACACCCAACTCGTCGAGGTGTTCTGGGAGGGCTTCGCGTCGGCGGCCGGGGCGAACGTCCATGCCCTCCTCCACCACGGCCACAACGCCCACCACATCGCCGAGGCGGTCTTCAAGGCCGCCGCCCGGGCGATCCGGATGGCCGTGGAGAGCGATCCCCGCCAACCGGGGATTCCGAGTACGAAGGGCTCGCTGACGGTGTGAGCGGGCCGCCGGCCCGTCACTCGTTGACGAACGTCTCGAGGAACCGGGCGAGGCGGTGGAAGTCGCTGTTGCGTTCGACGTAGCGGACGACCGTCACGAGGGTGTTCGGGTCGACGAGCTCCTCGAAGGGGACGTAGTTGAGGTCGAGCTGCCCCGACACGCTCACCATCACCCCATTGAGCCCGCGTTCGGCGAGCGCCCGGTAGGCACCGACGCCGAGCTGGCTCCCGAGCATGATGTCGAAGGCGTGCGGCGCGGCGCAGCGGGCCTCGTAGCCGAGTTGGAGCCCGACCACCTTCCGCGACTTGCCGGTCTGCTTCTTGTATTCGTCGGCGACGAGCTTCGAGAACATCCGCCCGAGTTGCACGTGGGTGATCGAGATGTGCCCATGGTCGTCACGGGGAATCCCGGCCAGCTGGCTCTGGGGGAGATATTCGGCGAGCCCTTCGGCAAGCACGATCACGCCGTAGGGCTTCCCCTCCTGCTCCTCGCGGACGCGCATCGTCTTCACGATCCGGTTCACCACCTCCGCCACGTTCATCACCGGCTTGATGCTCGTCGTGCCGTCGGCGGCCGTGATCGTCTCCTCGCCCCGGAACTTCCCGTGGATGTCCTCGACGCTGATCACGAGGCTCGCCTCGCCGGAGATCGCCGCGCCGTAGGAGAGCCAGCCGGCGCTGCGGCCCATCGTCTCACAGAGGTAGTAGGCCCGTCCCGCCTCGGCGTCGTAGAGGAGATTGCGGATCTCGGCGGCGAGAGTGTCGACGGCGGTGAAATAACCGAACGTGAAGTCGATCCCCATGTAGTCGTTGTCGATCGTCTTGGGGAGGTGCACGACCGGGATCTTCTTCGTCCCGGCGGGGAGCCGATCCTGATAGAGCTTGAACTTGTTGGCG
>CANGGT010000083.1 GCA_947453375.1 Planctomycetaceae bacterium | reverse complement strand
GGGGCCCCCGGCTCGCCGCTGGTGTCGGGAAGGAGGATGAGGGTGCAGGGGATGAGCTGCACCCGCGGATCGTCCGGATCCTTGCTCATCCGGCGATAGTCCTTGAAGAGGAGGCGCATCTGCCGACTCTCGAGCATGTTCGGCCCATCGAGCTCCCACGAGCCGGGGGCAAAGAGCTTCGACACCTGCGCGAGCCGGCCGTCGGCCCGGGCCTTCGCCGCGGCGATCGCGGCAGGGGAGAGCTCCTGGCTCGCCGTCGCACTTTTGACGCGCGGCTCCACCAGCGGCACGACGACGAGCCGGTAAAGCCCGGCTGTCGCCAGCACGAGGAGAAACACCCGCAGGGTGCGTCCGAGGCGATGTTCCATGCGTGAGCCACCCTGCGCCTGTCTCAGGCGACCCCGCCGCCATACCCGGCCACCGCCGCCTCCCACCCGCCGCGGGCGCGGAGGAGCCGCTCGACGACCTCACGAACCGCACCCCGGCCACCGGGCCGATCGGTGACAAACATCGCTGCAGCCTTCAGCTCCGGACAGGCGTCGGCCACCGCCACTCCCACGCCACACCGTCGCACGACCGGCAGATCGGGGAGATCGTCGCCGACGAAGGCCGACTCCTCCCACGACACCCCGCACGTCGCCACAACCTCGGCGGCGGCAGCGACCTTGTCGCCAACCCCCTGCCTCACGATGCCGATCCCGAGTTCGTCGGTCCGCAGGGTGAGGGCCCGGCTCGCCCGGCCGGTGATGATCGCCACCATGTTCCCCGCCTGCTGCCAGAGGCGCAGTCCCAGGCCGTCACGGACATGAAACGTCTTCAGTTCGTGCCCCTCGCTCGACCAGGTCACGCTCCCGTCGGTGAGCACGCCGTCGACGTCGAGCAGGAGCAAACGCACCCGCGCCAAACGGGGCTCGAGCTCGGCTCGGGATGGCGAGAGTGCAGACACGGGGCGGCCACGGGAAGGGAGGGTGAGAGCGGGAAATGGGAAACGGGGAACAGGATCAGGCGGCAGCTTGGAGGGGAAGATCGAGGAGCTCCGGCGGCACCATACCGACGAGATCGACGACGTCGAGGAGGCCGACGGGGCGCCCGGAGGCGTCGATCACCGGCAGCTCACTCAGCCGTCGCGCTTCGAGGAGCTCCACCGCGTCGCGGAGCCGGGTGCCGGCCCGAATCGTCGTCGGCCGGACGGTCATCACGTCACCGATCGGACCGTCGATGGCCGTGTCGTTGCGCCGCTCGAACAGCCGGGCGAGGTCGCTGTCGGTGAAGATGCCCGCCAGCGTCCCGTCGTGGTCGAGGATCATCACCGCCCCGGTTCGCCGCGCCGGCAGCGCCCGGCTGAAGACGCTCCGCACGCTCTCTTCCGGCAACGTGGTCCGACACAGTGGCAGCGCACGCATAACATCCTCGACATGCATCAACTGCCGCCCCAGGCTCCCGCCCGGATGACGGGCATGGAAGTCCTCGGCGGTAAACGCCCGCCGGGCGCTCGTCACCAGCGCCAGGCTGTCGCCGAGGGCGAGGAGCACCGACGTGCTCGTGCTCGGCGCGAGCCCCAGCTCGCACGCCTCGCGCACCGGGCCGGAGGTGACGACAACCTCGGCGGCCCGGCCGAGCGTGCTCTCGGTCCGTCCGGTGATCGCGACGATGGGGATGCCGCGGGCGCGGACATGGGGAATGAGCCGGGTGATCTCCTCGGTCTCGCCCGACTGCGATAGCGCCAGGAGGAGATCGTCGCCGCGGAGCACCCCGAGATCGCCGTGCATCGCTTCGGTCGGATGGAGGAAATGGCTCGGCGTGCCGGTCGAGGCGAGGGTGGCCGAGATCTTCCGGCCCACGATCCCCGCCTTGCCGATGCCGGTGACTACGACATTCCCACTGCAGGACTCGAGCCGATGGACGGCACGGGCAAACGCGCCGTCGAGCCGTTCGGCCGCGTCGACGATCGCCCGGGCCTCGGCGTGGAGGATGGCCCGCCCGCGATCGACCACCCCCTGCTCATCGCCGAGCGAAAGGTCGACGCGGCCGCGCTCCTTTTGATCGCTCGGCGCCTCGCCTGCTTCGGCCACCGGCAACGAACGAGCCGGCGCTCCCCCGACCTCAGGGCGGAGAGCGGAACCGTATTCGAACAAGCGGAGCGAGTCTCGGAAGGACATGGCGAGCGTCCTGCGCGCGGACCGACGGCAACGCCGTCCGGACAGAGTCCGGGATCACTGGCGCCCGAGGGGGGCGGGAGGATAGGCCACGTGGGCAAGCCCCGCAACGCGGTTTTTGCCGGCCGCAGCGGGCTCGCGCCCCCTCAAAAAAGCCGGTCGGCCGGCGGGGAGACCGCCGGCCGACCGGGAACGGGAACTTGGGGGGATGGCGGCGACGCCTGCCGATCAGCCCTTGGCGTAGCGCTTTGCCATCTCTTCGAGGGAGACGACCGGCACCTTGCGGGCATTGCCCGCCTGGCCGAACTGCACCATCCGCTCAGCGCACACCTTCTTCATCGCGTCGCGGGCCGGCTTGAGGTAATCGCGCGGGTCGAACTTCTCCGGGTGCTGCCAGAGCACCTTGCGGACCGCGCCGGTGATCGCCATCCGGCAGTCAGTGTCGATGTTGATCTTCCGCACGCCATGCTTGATGCCGCGCTGGATCTCCTCGACGGGTACGCCCCACGTCTGCGGCATCTTGCCGCCGAACTCGTTGATGATGTCCTGGAGATCCTGCGGCACCGCCGAAGACCCGTGCATGACGAGGTGGCAGTTGGGGAGCTTCTTGTGGATCTGCTCGATCTGCGCCATGGCGAGGACATCGCCGTCGGGCTTGCGGGTGAACTTGTAGGCCCCGTGGCTCGTGCCGATCGCCACCGCCAGCGCGTCGACGCCGGTCGCCGCCACGAACCGTTCGGCTTCGTCGGGATCGGTGAGGAGCTGATCGTGCGACAGCGCACCCTCGGCGCCGTGGCCGTCCTCGGCCTCACCGTGGCCACTCTCGAGCGACCCGAGACAGCCCAGCTCCCCCTCGACCGAAACGCCGCGGGCATGAGCGAGTTTCACCACCTCGGCGGTGACCTTCGAGTTGTAGGCGAAGTCGGCCGGCGTCTTGCCGTCTTCCTTCAGCGAGCCGTCCATCATCACGCTCGTGAACCCGTTGTCGATCGCGCTGACGCACGTCGCCGGCGAGTTGCCGTGATCCTGGTGCATCGCCACCGGAATGTGGGGATAGAGTTCGGCCGCCGCGAGCATGAGGTGGCGGAGGTAGTTGTCCTGGCTGTAGCTGCGGGCGCCGCGCGAGGCCTGGACGATGACCGGGGAATCGGTCTCCTTCGCCGCCTCCATGATCGCCTGGATCTGCTCCATGTCGTTGACGTTGAAAGCGGCCAGACCGTAGCCGTGCTCGGCGGCGTGGTCGAGGAGGATGCGCATCGGAACCAGCGGCATGGAGGGATCTCCGGGGAAGGAAAGGCGGGCGGAAGCGGGAGGAAACAACGCGGAATCGGCGATCATACGCCAAACCGGTGCGTGGTAGAATCCTCTCGGCCTGCCTTCAGTATCCGCCAGACGAATCGTTCTATGGACCTCCGCCCGACAACCCACCCGGTCAGCGGTTTTCTCTGGGTGACCGGGGGCTGGGCGAGCCTTTTTTTGGCCTTTGCCGGCGCGATCCTGCCGGTCCTCCCCTGCACGCCGTTCGTGATCCTGGCGAGCTTTTGCTTCTACCGCGGCTCCCCCCGGATGCACGCCTGGCTCCATCGCTCGGCCTGGTTCGGCCCGATGCTCGACGACTGGCAGCACTACCGCGGGGTGCGCAGGAGCATGAAATACCGGGCCCTTTTCCTGGTGACGGCGGTGGTGGCCTGCACCCTCATCTACAGCAATCTCACCTGGTGGATGCAGTATGTCGTCCTCGCCGGGGTGTCGGTGGGGCTGTATGTGATCCTCACCTGCCGGACGCTCCCCGACGACACCCCCCGTGCCCCGCGCTCGGCCTGACGTTGGAGCTTGGTATCGGCGGATGGGGCGCTGGCAGCGTCGCGCGTGGCTTCGGGGTCGCCCGTGCCCCGTCGCCGGACGTTCGCTCCGGGCATCCATGCCCTCCGCTCTCTCCGCGCCGCTATCGCTTTCGCCCTCCGGGCTGCGCTCACCGGCGAGGCCGGCTCTCGGAGCACGGGCGACCCCTCGCTGAAGAGCGTCAGAGGAGGGCCTTTGAACCCTGAGCGCAGGCGAGGAGGGGATCGGCGAACGCTTGAGGAGTGACGAGGTTCCTCCGAGGAACGACGAAACTTTTGCCGGCCCCGACGACGTATCACCCTCAGGCCCGAGACCATCAGGGCGACCCCTCGCTGCAGAGCGTTGAGGTGATACTCGTCGATGCCGGCGCTGAATTGAACCCTTGTCAGTGTTCGACCGACGTGTCGGGCTCGGGCAGCCACTGGGTGAGGATCGTGCCGAGCAACGCGTAGATTCCTGCCACCGTCGCCCCCACCACCGCGATCTTGACCGGATCGGGAGGGGTGGCGGCGGAGAAGGTGAGCGTGAGGAAGGCCGCGAGCGTGCCGATGATTCGGCCGCCGATGTTGGCGGCGAAGCTCTCGCCGGTGCCGCGCAAGTGCGTCGGGAAGACGAGCGGGATGTAGTTGCCCCAGCAGCTGAACTGGGCCACCGTGAGGAGGCCGGCAAGGAACACGCCCGCCTTGATCGCGGAGATCGAGCCCGCATCGCCGAGCTTTGTCGAGATCCACCAGAAGAGGAGCGGCACGAACAACAGCGCCGGGATCTGGAAGATCCGCAGGAGCGTGCGGCGACTGGCGATCCGCAGGGCGAGGAAGGCGAGAATCACGCGGCCGACGAGCCCACCCACCTCCTGGAAGATCGTGACCTTGGCGACCGCCTCGTCGGTGGCGTTGGCGCCGATCGCCTTGAGACGTGGCGGCAGGATCGGCTTGCCGGCTTTCTCAGCGGCGGCCGTGGCGGCGTCCTGGGCCTCCTTCGCCTCGGCGATGATCGCGGCGTGTCCCTTGGGGCCACCGAGGATCTGCGGGAGTTGCTGGATGGCGCCGAAGGCGATGCCGTAGCTGGCGGCGAAAACGAGCGTCGTCATCACGGTCGCCCGGACAAGCTGTGGGCTGAAGAGCTCGCGGATGCTCGGACGGCGAAGCGTGCCGGCGGCCTTCTTCTGGGCCCACACCGGGCTCTCGGGGAGGAACGGCCGGATCAGAATCAGCGGCAGGGCCGGGATGACGCCGGAGATGAGCGTGTAGCGCCAGGCCTCGTGGCCGCCATGGATCGCCGGCAGCACGCCGGCGTACTGGGCGGCGAGGACGTTGGCAACGCCGACGAGCAGGCCGCCGAACGACGAGAACGCCTGCGTCCACCCCAGCGCCTTCTCGCGTTGGACATGATCGGGGAACAGCTCCGCGAGCCAGGCCACCGCGGCGACAAACTCGACGCACACGCCGATGAACACGAGGCAGCGACAGACGAGGAGCATCGGCAGGCTCGTCGCAAAGCCCGCCGCGAGGGCGGAGAAGGCGTAGAGGAGGATGCTGAAGGTGAGGACGAAGCGACGGCCGAGGAGATCGGTGAGATAGCCACCGAGGAGGCCGAAGATACCGCCGGCGATCGCCGGGACGAAGAACAGCGTCCGCGCCCAGTTGGCGTAGGCGGGCGAGCCGGGGACGAGGTTCGGCACTCCTTCCGGGCTCATCCCGCCGAGCGCGGCGAGCGCCGGCTTGATGATCAGCGGGAGCATGAGCAGCTCGTAGATGTCGAAGGCGAAGCCGATCGCCGCGATCGCACAGACGAGCCAGCCGGTCATCGTCAGCTTGCCTGAGGCAGACATGCCCCCGCCGTGGGACGCGGCGGACGACTGCGGGTCGGGAAGGGCCATGCTCGAAGACCTCCTGGGAACACTGCGGACAACGCTCGTTTCGACGACTATCGTAATGAGGAGGCTAGCCATCACAAAGCCGGCCAGCCACAAATGCCGCACGCCCGCGGAATCGCGGGCGTGCGGGGATGGATTCAGAGTTCGGCGCGGCTCACGCCGGGGCGGGCTGGCGGCTCAAGGGCCGACCGACGGAGGGCAACGGGCGAGAAAGTCGCGCGGGCCGCGGGTCGTGTAGTAGGGATAGGCGACGGCTCCCGTCGGCGGCCCGGCAGGGCCGGTGGCGCCGTAATCCGATTCGGCGAGCGCCGTCTGCTCCGCTTCGGAGAGGTGGTGGCGGGCAAGGCCGCCGTAGCGACCGAGGTGGCGGCAGTGGCCACACTTACCGCAGTGGCCCCCCTGGCAACGACTCTGGCAGACACCGCCGGGGCAGACGCCTTCGTTGCACTTGGTGCCGTGGCAGATCCCGTTGCGGCAGTTGCCGGCCGGGCCACACGAGCCGTCCCGACACTGGCCACCGCGGCAGTTGCCGTCGCGGCAGGCCCCCTGGTCATACATCCCCTCGGGATACCCCTCGGAGACGGCCCCTTCCTCGTAGCCACCCTCGTAGACGGTCTCGCCCTCGTGGACGTGGCCGTTGATGTGGTCAGCCTTGTGGACGTACGGACCGTCGAAGTTGGCCAGGAACAGCCGGTCGACGATCGAGCAGCCGCTCGTGGTGCCGAGCAATGCCACCAGCAGAGCCAGGCCGAATGCGTGTTTCATGTGGATGGTCCCCGCGGGGCGGCGGGTGCGGGTTCGCGGCAACGCGCCACGGGCCCCCCTGCTCCACCGCTGTCCACGGGAGGTATCGGATGTGCCGGCGGTGGCAATTGAGAAAACCCTGCCGATGGGAGGGGTGGCAGGGGGGGCAAGCTGCGGTGGGATCAGCCGCCGGGGAGATCCGCTGACGTTCCAGCGAGCGCCACGCAGAGGAGATTGCGTGGCCCGCGAACGTAGATCGCCGTGTCGGCGACGGCCGGGTGGGCGTAGAGGGAAACATCGCGTTCGAAGAGCCGCTGCCGGGCGAGGGCCTCGAAGCGGTCGGCGTGGGCATCGAGGAGGATCAGCTCCCCGGCGGCCGTCAGCGCGAGGACACGATCGGCCGAGGCGACAAGCGACACATGCCCCTTGAGGGCCCGCTCGGCCTGGGTCCAGACGGGGGTGAGGTCGCCTGCATCGAGGCAATAGGCCTTTCCCCGGTTGACGGCGAACAGTCGTCCCGCCGTCACCACCGGCGTGTGCATGTCGGGAACGAGTGGCGCAAACGACGCCACCACGGCCGGCGTGCCGTCCGGGTCGAAGCCGATCAGCCTCGCCCCGTTGTTCTCGCTCACCACCGCCACGCGATCGCCGAGGAGGATCGGCGTGGGAACGTTGAAATCCCCCGCCACGCGCGGCACATGTCGCCAGAGCCTTTCCCCCGTCGCCGGATCCCAGCCGCCGCACGACTCCTTGTCGAAGCCGACGAGCTGCCGCCGCCCCGCCACGTCGCCGACGACCAACGACGCAAACGCCGGCGGGGCACCGGCCGAGCGCCACAGTTCCTTGCCGGTCAGAGGATCGAGGGCCACGAGCGACGCCTCGCGGGCCCCGGGATTCACGATCAGCCGGCCGTCGACGATCAACGGCGACGAACACGCCCCCCAGACGAGCTCCGCGTCGGCCTGGAAATCGTTGCGAAGGTGGCGCTGCCATTCGATCCGCCCATCGGAGAGGCGCACACAATGGAGATGGCCGAAGGCGCCGAGGAGGTAGGCGCGGCCGTCGTGGAGAAGGGGCGTGGCCCGAGGAGAGTTGCCGTAGTCGAGCTTGCCCGCCGCCGGATAGCGCACCGTCCAGACGCGTTCGCCGGTGGCCCGATCGAGCCCATGGAAGACATCCTCCTGATCGGCCGAGTCGCGGTCGCCCACCACCACCCGATCCCCCGCCACGGCGACGCCGCCGAGCCCCTCGTTGAAGAGGACCTGCTTCCAGCGAACGATCTTCTTGGCAGGAAGCGTCGTCGGGAGCCAGGGAACACTTCCCGCACGCCCGGCCCCGCGCCACTCGGCCCAGTCTGGATTTGCAGATTGGGCCGCCGCGATGCTGCCGGTTGCCACAGGAGGGGCGATCGCTGCGCCATCTCCGGCAGCTGGCGCCGCCGCCTGGGCATCGACGGGCACGAAGCCCCGCTTCGTCTCGATGGCGAGGCGCAGGACCGGATCGTGGCGGACCGCCAGCAGCGCCTCGATGATCGCGGCCCGGACTTTCTCGTCGAGCGTGCCGTCGACGAAGGCGGTGATGAAGGGGACTTCGGCCGTCTCCCCCACGACCTTGAGATCCCCCTTCTTGATCGTGCCGCAGCCTTCGAGGAGCGGCTGGGCGTAGCTCGAGATCACGGTAGCGACGGCCTCGCCCTTCTTCCCAGCCTCGATCACCTCCTCGGCGCCGTCGCTGCAGGCCTCGGCCATCTTTCCGCTCTCAGGAACGACGATCCCCACTGTTCCCAGGAGCGTCTTCGCGGCGGCATGCTTCTCGTCGCACGGGGCCGTCCCGAGGATCAGCCGATGGTTGGCGAGGTCGGCGATCGACGCAGCCTTGTCGTCACCGCGAACGACGACGAGGCCGTGCTGCGTCGTCGAGCCCTTGAGATCGGTGAGATCGGCCACCGGGAGGAGCGACCGCTTCGTGTTCTTTCCTTCGGCAGCGACCACCGATCGCTTCCCGATGACGATGTCGGCCGGGGCATTCTTTCCCTCGCCGGCCGTCCCCACCACCTTGGCGAGCGACTCCCCGAAGAGCACCTGCACCGGCCGGCCGAGGGCTTTTTCCAGGTGCGCGCCAAGCTTCGTGTAATCGCGCTGGGCGTAGCCCTTCACGCATGGGCAGGAGAGGGGCGCCGCGAGCGGATCCATGACGACAAGCGTCAGGGCGGGCTCTGCCGCCGCAAGGATTCCCGACCAAGCGACGATCGCCACGGTGGAAAGCAGCAGGCCCCGACGCGGAAACTCGATGACGCGCATGGCGATCCCCCTCGTTGATTCGGACACAAGGCTCACGAGCGCTCTCGGAAGCTCAGGAAGCTCGGCCGTCGCCTCGCTCAGCCCGCCTTCTCGAGAACGACGACCGTCCCCTTGTGGACGTCGAGGTAGTAGAGGTGGCCGCCGTCGGCAGACATCCCGATCGAGGAGTTCTTACAGCCGGCCTGGACGTCGGCCACGCCGACCACCTCCTTGAACTCCCCGTCGAGCGAATACCGCTTCACGAGGCCGTTGCTCTCGGAGGTCAGCAGGCAGCCGTCGCCGTCGAGGCAGGTGTTCATCGGGTTGCAGCAGCCGCCAAAACCCTTCGTGATGTCGGCCATGCTCGTCTCGCCGAACGTGCGGATCTCCTCGCCGTCGAAGTCGACGAGGCGGACCTGATGGCGGGAGTTCTCGGCGATCGCCAGCCCCCCTTCCACGACCTGGACGTCCATCTGGCCGCAGCAGCCGGCGAGCCCTTCGACGATCCGCACCGGCCCGGCGAGATCGGTCGTGCATCGCCAGACGGCGAAGCCATGGCCAACATCCTGATTCGTGACAAGGAACACATGCTCGGCCGTGACGGCGACGCGGTGGATCTGCCGCACCCGTTCGATCGCCTCGTCGACGACCTGCTCGTCGGTCATGTTCTGCCGCGATTCGACATGGGTCTTCATCGATTCGCAGGAGTTCTTGTAGAGCTTGACCATCTCCTCGGGCTGATAGCCGGGATCCCCTTCCTTCTTTCCCTCGAGCTCCGCGACCATCTCTTCCTGCATCTTCATGCTCTGCTTGTAGCTCTCGATCTCGGCGGCATGGCGTGTCTTGACCTCCTCGACGAACTCTTCTCGCCCTTCCGGCGAGAGGGTGAAGTGGGGCGCATCGGCAGCGGCGAGCTTTTCGCCGTCGGCGGAGAAGTGGGCGACGTTCGAGCCCCCCACCACCCACAGCGAGCCATCGGGGCCGGGGTTCACGGCGCGCGGCGAGAAGTCGAGCGGCACCGAGCGCTCCTCGCGGCCGTCGGCCGAGAGCCAGACGAGCCGGTTGCCGACGGTGGCGGGATCGTGGGTGTCGATGACGGCGCCGTAAGCGTCGGCTTGGCCGGTGACGGCGGCGAGCCGCCCTTCCCCGAGCGAGCAGAAGCCGAGGATCTTTCCGTAGGCGGGATCGATCGCGATCGACCGGGCCTCGCGGTAGGGGGCGGTGGAGCGGAACTCATCGAGCGATTCCCGCTCCTTCTTCTGCTGCTCCTCGAATTGCTTGAGCGCGTCGTTGGATCCACCGAGCGCCTCGATCACCGCCACCCCCGCCGGCCGGGGCATGTCGGGCTTGCGTGACGCGAAGCCGAACCAGGCGAGGATCACCGCCACCACAAAGGCAATTGTCGATGCGCCGCTGTTCATGGGTCTGATTCCTTCGGTGCCGATCGATCCCCCGCCTCTGATGACTATCCTACCGCCCCCCCTCCGGCCGGGGAATCGCTGATCGGCCCGGTTTCCCGTGGCCACATCGCCGCGATCACCCGATCTCACGCTCTTCGAGCCGCCACAGGACGCCCATCCGTATTCCAAGCCCCACGGCGAGGACGGCGCCGGCGGCGACCAGCGCCATGACGAGATCCGCCGGTTTTGATACCGAGAGGACATGTGACAGGGCGATCACGATGCCGATCCCCGCCGCCACGAGGAGCACGACCATGAGCGTACCCACCACCAGCGGCCAGCGAGTGACGGCGAGAAGGAGGATCATGGCGTGGGTCAAAGCAAAAGTGCCGACCAACAGGATCGCGGCCACGCCCCAGGCCCACCATCCACCCTTGCCGTCCAAGCCGACGGCCAGAGCCAGGCAGACCGCACCGAGCACTGCAGGAAGGCTGAGATCGCGGGCGATCGCCTGCCGCAGCCCCCTCCAGTAACCGGCCCGCGAAACCGGCCGGAGGAAATCGATGACCAGGCTGCCGCGTCGCTGGCCCCACATCCCGGCCGTCTGCGCGATCGTCATCACGCACGCCTGCCAGGCGAACGCAGCGATCACCCCCGGCAGGTATCGGGAGAGCGGCGGCGGCGGCTGTCCGGTGCCCCGCGCGATCACCACGGGGATGACCCACATCATGCCGACCATCACAACCAACATGATGGCCACCATCAGCAGCATCTGGATCCGCGGCTGCGAGCGCCTGAGCATCTCGCCGTAGGGAGCGGGCACAGGCCGATCGATCTGTCGATCGACCGCACGTTCGGCCAGTTTCAGCTGCCAGTTGGCAAAGCTCCCGGCTGGCTGCTTGGGCAGCGTCCCTTGATTGACATCGATCACGAGGCCGGGGGGATTGGCAAGCCCGAGGCTCGCGAGGATCCGGGGCAGGCGCGCCTGTCGGGCGAGCTTCCAGACCGAGGCCGCGATCACCGCCGCAAGCAACGTTACCGAGAGCCACGGCATCGCCCCCGAAAGCCAACGATCGATGATCCAGGGAGCGAGCAGGGCCGTCGCTGCGGCTGCCAGACCGGCGATCAACTCGACGCGCAGGACGATCGACGAGATCCTGCCGGCGATCCCTTCGACCTCCCCGAGCGTGCCCCCCGCCACGAGCATCGTTGCGAACAGGGTGAGTGTGAGCGCCGGCATCCAGGCGACACCGGCCGAGACGAGCAGCGCCACGATGATGCCGCCACAGGCCGCGGCTGCCGCCATCGCCCAAAAGAGATGCGGCGCGAGCCTGCGGGGAAGCATCCAGGCAAGCGAGGTCGAGAGCAGGAGACCCGACTGAAACCAGAAGACAAACGGGAGATACATCCCGAGCAAGGTCGCCCAGAAGGATGTCCAGACGCGCGACGACCGGTACGTGCCCGGATGAACCCTCACGCCCGGCAGCGCGCGGCGAAGTTCGTCGACCTGCCGCGTCATCGCCGGCTCGTCTTCGGCCTGATACGCCCCGGCGACATACACCGCCCGGAGGTTCGGCATCCGCCTCAAGCTCGCGATCATCCCCGGAGTGAAGCCGATGTCGAACCAGGTCTGGATGGCGAGGACGCGGAGCCGGGGCGAGCCGTCGGCAAGCGTTCGCAGGTTCTCTTCGAGCCGCCCCCAGCCGATGGCGAGGACCTCGATCTTGGGTAGGGGCGGGAGGAGAAGCTCGAATGAACCGCCGGTGCCACGAAGATCGAGCTCGCGGAGGTTGGGAAGCCGCTCGAGCGCCGCACGGGCGAGCATCGGGAAGCGACTGAGTGTCTCGGCGTCGGGGCTCGAGACGTTGGGGAGGGAAAGCACTTCGAGCGCCGTGTGCTTACCGATCCGTTCCCACCCTTGCTCCGAGAGCATGTCGGGGGGACTCATCCAGAGGCGATCGAGTGACGGAAAGCGATCGAGCAGCGGCCAGGCACCTGGGCCTTCGTCGGCCGCCCTGGTGAGTTGGGAACCGGATCGGCCTCGGCCGTTCGGCGCCACCAATCCCCACGCCTCCTGCCTCCCCACCGCTTGGGTATCGAGATCGGTGACGCTGTCGAGCCGCCCTCCGCGGGCCATTTCCTCGAGCTCTGCCGCGCCGAAACTTCCCAAGACAGATGGCGTTTCGACCACTGGCACCGCCGTCATCGCGCCATCAGGGACGGCGCGGCCGCCGAGCCATGCCCCCAAGAACGGCCCCACATAGAGGAGCCCAAGCCCCAGCATGAGGAGCGTCCAGGGCCTCGACACGATGGCCCAAAGCACGAGCGCGTATTGGCGGAGGATTGCGATCATGGCTCACCTCGCTCGGCTCGTGGCGGCAGCTTCGCCGTCGTGGAGCTCGAGGAAGATCTCCTCGAGGTTGAGGTTGTCGACGACGACCTCGGCCGCAAACCTCTCGCGCACCCCTGCCACGAGCGCCGCATCGACGCCGTCGATCGTGACGAGCGCCTGCCGGCCGCGGCTCTCCTGGCGAAGCGTCCCCGGCAGGCAGAGGTCGGCCGGCAGATCGGCCTGCGCCTCGATCCGCAACCGTTTGACCCGGTCTTTGAGGACGTCGATCTCGTCGTGGAACATCACCTTCCCTTCGCGAAGCAGCGCCACATGCGAGGCGACCCGTTCGAGATCGGAGGTGATGTGGGTGGAGAAGAGGACGGTGCCGGCCCCGTCGGCGGCGGTCTCGAGTACCGTTTCGAGAAACCAGCGCCGGGCCACCGGGTCGAGGCTCGCCACCGGCTCGTCGAGGATGAGGAGCTCCGGGCGATGGCCGAGGGCGAGCACGAGGGCGAGTTTTTGCTTTTGCCCCACCGAGAGCGGGCCGACGCGGTGGCCGAGAGGGAGATCCCAGCGGCGCAGGAGCTCCTCGCCCCAGGCCCGATCCCAGCGCGAATAGAAGCTCGACACGTAGGCGACGGTCTGGCGGACGGTGAGCCAGGGATAGAGCGTCGCTTCCTGGGGCACGTAGCCGATCCGGGCCTTCTCCCGATCGGCAAGCTGCCAGGCATCGGTGCCGAGGACCGTCGCGGAGCCCTCGTCGGCCTTGAGCAAGCCGAGCAGGCATTTGATGAGCGTGCTTTTCCCAGAGCCGTTGAGACCGAGGAGGCCGATCACCTGCCCACGCGGCACCTCGAGATCGACACGATCGAGGACGGCGCGCGGGCCGAAGCGCTTCACGAGGCCGCTCACCCGCACCGCCCCACCGACATGCCCATCCCTGCTCATGGCAGCTTCTCCTCGAGCGACGCCTTCATCACGGCTTGGAGCTGCGCCGGCGTGAGCCCAAGCTGCAGCCCGCGGACCACCGCCTGATCGACGAGCGGTCGGACCTGCGCCTTCCGCTCGGCCAGACTCCCCGCCTCCCGATCGCGCGGCACGGCCACCACCATCCCCCGCCCCCGGTCGCGTTCGAGAACGCCGTCGGCCTCGAGCCGGCTCCAGGCCTTCGAGACCGTCATCGGATTGACCCCCAGCGCCGCCGCCACCTGGCGGACACTCGGCACCGTGTCACCGGGGCGGAGCCTCCCCCCGGCCACGAGGGCCTCGACCTGATCGACGAGCTGGCGGTAGATCGGCACGCCCGACGACGGATGGACGACGAAGATCGGAGGGGGCTGAGACAATTGTCACTCCGGGCCTCGGCCCGGCTCACACGTGTATTGCTACACTAATACACCTTGATCCCGCCGCGCGTCAAGCCTCGGATCGCGAGACGTTCCCGCCGGCTCATGGAGGAGGCCGGCGTATGCCAGCCCCGGAGGGTGGTAGGCTCTCAGCATGGCCGCTCCCGTTTCGCTTCCCGAGCCACGTGTCACCGTCGTCCTCCCGGTGTGGAACGCCGGGGAGTACCTCACTGCCGCCGTGGAGAGCATCCGGGCACAGACCCTTGCCGACTGGGAGCTGCTGGCGATCGACGACGGCTCGACCGACGGCTCCCGACAGATCCTCGACGACTTCGCCCGCCGCGACGATCGCATCGTGGTCACCAGCCGCCCAAACCGTGGCCTCGCCGCGACGCTCCAGGAGGGGATCGAGCAGGCCCGTTCGGGGATCGTGGCGCTCATGAACGCCGACGACATTTCCCATCCCGACAGGCTCGCCCGGCAGCTCGCCTTTCTGGAGCGCCACCCGACCGTGGCCGCGCTCGGCACGCAGACGCGGCTCCTCGTCGATGACCGGGCCACCGCGATCGAGAGCCGGCTCCCGCTCTCGCCAGAAGCTTGCCGGCGTTTCCTCCCCGTCGCCCCGCCGCTGGCCCACCCCACCGTCATGCTCCGCCGCGAGGCCATCCACGCCGTCGGTGGCTACCGGCCGCAGTCCTACGTCGAAGACTATGACCTCTGGCTGCGGCTCGCCGACCGCTTCGACCTCGCCAATCTCCCCGACGCCCTCCTCGACTATCGGCTCCACGACGGGCAATTTTCCTCGGCTCGCGACGAGAAGGTGGCGGTGGCGACGCTTGTCGTCCGCGCTGCCGCCGCCGCGCGCCGCTCCGGCCGCCCCGACCCGCTCGACGGCGGCAGTGCCGACCGGGCCACCGCCGAGCGTCTCGGCATTCGGGTCGCCGACATCGTCGCGCAGGTGCGCACCGCCGCGCTCGGCCGGGCGGAGCAGGTCCTCGCCGCCACCGGCTCATGCAAGCGTGCCGAGCGCGAGCTTGCCCTCCTCGACGACCACTGGACAGCCGCAGCCGACCCGCGCCGCTGGCAGGCCGCCCACGACTGGCTCGCCGGCCGGGGGCTCCTCGCGCGGGGCGACCGCCTCGGGGCGCTGCGATCGCTGCTGAAGGCGGCCGCAGCCGATCCGGCCCTCGCCTGCCGACTGGCGACAGCGGCGATCCGCCGCTGGCCCGGCTGAGAAGGCCCGGCGTGGCTTCGGGGTCGCCCGTGCCCCGTCGCCGGACGTTCGCTACGGGCATCCATGCCCTCCGCTCTCTCCGCGCCGCTGTCGCTTTCGCCCTCCGAGCTGCGCTCACCGGCGAGGCCGCCTCTCGGAGCACGGGCGCCCCTCGCTGAAAAGCGGTGAAGGTGCGATCTTGAACGCCAGCGCCCGATCGCTCCACCCCGGTCAGCCGGTGTAGCGGCCGACGACGAGAGAGATGTTTTGGCCACCGAAGCCGAAGCTGTTGGAGAGGGCTCGGTCGCAGCGGGCGACACGGGCGACGTTCGGCACGTAGTCGAGATCGCAGTTCGGATCGGGATTCTCGTAGTTGATCGTCGGCGGGAGGATCCCGTCGCGGATGGCGAGGAGACAGACGATCAGTTCCGTCGCCCCGGCTGCGGCTATCAGGTGCCCCATCATGCTCTTCGTGCTCGACACCGGGATCTTGTAGGCCCGCTCGCCGAAGACCGTCTTGATGGCGAGCGTCTCGACCTTGTCGTTGACGTCGGTGCTCGTGCCGTGGGCGTTGATGTAGTCGATGGCGTCGGGGCTGATCCCCGCATCGGCCAGGGCCATGCGGATGCAGGCGCTCGCTCCGCGCCCTTCCGGGTGGGTGTCGGTGATCCGGTAGGCATCGGCGGTGGAGCCGTAGCCGAGAAGCTCGCCGTGGATCTTTGCCCCGCGGCGCTTGGCATGCTCGAGCTCTTCAAGCACCACCATCGCCGCACCCTCGCCGAGGACGAAGCCGTCGCGCTCGTTGTCGAACGGCCGGCTCGCCTTTGTCGGGTCGTCGTTGCGCGTCGAGAGCGCGGTGAGGAGATTGAAGCCGGTGACGCCGAAGGGATGGATCATGCTGTGCGTCCCTCCCGACAGCATGACGTCGGCCTCGCCGCGGCGGACGAGCTCGACCGCCTCGCCGATCGCCTGGCTCGAGGCGGCGCAGGCGGTGAGGCAGTTGAGGTTCGGGCCGTTCGCGTTGAACATCGCGGCGAGGTGCCCCGCCGGCATGTTCGGCTCCTGCTCCACTTCGGAGAGCGGATGGAGCGTCTCGAGGCCGATCCGCGTGAACTTGGCGACGTCGAGGGTGCCCCCCTCGATCGACAGCGCCATCATCTTCGTGAAGGAGTCGAAATCCTGCTGCCCTTCGCCGCTGCCGAGGTAGACCCCCATCCGGGTCGGGTCGGACTCGAGCCCGTTGGGGAGGCCGGCGTCACGCATCGCCTGGAGCGCCGCCCCGGCCGCAAACCGGGTGTGGCGGCCGCAGTGCTGCCAGCGTTCGATCGGCTCCCCTTCGTCAGCGATCGTCCAGTCGCGGACCTCGGCGGAAATCTTCGTGGGGAAACGGGAGGCGTCGAAGACCGTCGTCCGACCGACCCCCGAGGCCCCGATCTTGAGATTGGCCCACAGATCCTCGACGCGAACGCCGAGCGGCGTCACACAGCCGATTCCCGTGATCACGACGCGCCGCCGGTTGGGATCGCGTGCCGCGCTGCCAGCGCTCCCTGCCCCAGATACCATGTCGACTTCTCCTGTCAGCTTCCGCGCCTCGCGGCACGGGCGTTGTCACCGCCGGGCGGGACGGGCCCGCTCACCAATCGGGCCGCTGCAGCGGTTGCCCCGATTCGTCGCGGCCGATGTCGTAGATGTGCATCTGATCGAGCCACTTGAGGAGTTCGTCCGGCTCGAAGAGCTTCGGCACACCCTCGCCCGGCTCGAGATGGGCGAAGAAAAGTTCTGCCTCCCCCTGCAGCCGATCGTCGATCGTGCTCGAGACCTTCGTCAACGAGCCCGCCGGCTTGAGGTCGAGAATCTCGGCCTTGAAGCGAAGCGTGTCACCGGGGACGGCGTCGAAATGGAACTCGGCCGCCGCCACCTTCGCGAGCACGACGCGGCGGTTGTAGTCGATCGCGTCGGCCACCAGCAGCCCCGCCGTCTGCGCCATCCCCTCAACAATGAGTGAGTTGGGCATCAGCGCCGCGCCGGGAAAATGGTCGTGGAGATGCTCCTCGGCCAGCGAGACATTCTTCACAGCCACAGCGTGACGACCACGGACGAACTCGTCGAAGCGGTCGATCCAGAACCAGCGCATGGAGAGCTATGCCGGAATGCCGGCTACCGCAGGGACGGGCGAACGGCAACGGGGAACGACCCCGTCGCACCGTGGGAACCCTGATCCGAAAACCGTCAGCCGCCCACTTTGCTCTGCACGTAGCGAACCATGTCCTCGACGGTGAGCATGTTGGGGAAGTTCTGAACGCTCGGGTTCTGTTCGAACTTCGTCAGGTCGTAGAACGGCATCCGGGCCTTGAGCGCGGCCAGTCCGGCGGCGTTGACCTTCCCGTTGGTGACGAACTCCGTGCTGGAGAGGACGTCCTCGGGGAACAGCTCGCCACGGGGGATCTTGATGCCGAACGCCTTCTCGAGGCGGAAGACGATGTCGAGGAAGTCGATCGACTCCGCTCCCAGATCGCCGACCATCGTGGCACCGGGGGTCACTTCGTCATCATCGACACCCAGAGCATCGACCAACGCGGTCTTGACCTTCTCGAAGATTTCATCACGGGACGGCATCGACGTGTCACCTTAGAAACGGGGAATGGAGCATCGGGTAACCACCAAAGGTTG
>CANGGT010000082.1 GCA_947453375.1 Planctomycetaceae bacterium | reverse complement strand
TGACACGTCGGGTCTCGACACCGGCCGCCGTCTTCACCGTGACCAGCGCGCCGATCGCTTCGCGGTTGGCCCCGATGCCTGCCAGACGAATCCGCACCCAATGATGACCAGAGGCCTGGTCGTTCCGGAGGAGGCGGGCCTGCGACCCGCTGGCCGTGAGGATCAGATCGCTGTCGCCGTCGCCATCGATGTCGGCCGCCGCCACGCCGCGGCCGACGAGCGGTCGGTGGAAGTCGCTCCCCACGAGGTCGGCAGGGGCAGGGCGGAATTCGGTCGCCTCCCCGGCGCCGCAGTTCCAGAACAGCTCCGGCGACTGCTCGTAGAACTGCGTCTTTTGCACCTTGTTGATGTCCTCCTCGAGGTGCCCGTTGGCGGCGAGGATGTCGAGACGGCCGTCGAGATCGATATCGGCGAACAGGACGCCGAAGGTCAGCTCCTGCCGCGTCTCCGGGCCGAGCCCGTTCGACACGGCGTCATCCTTGAACTGCATCTGGCTCCCTTGGGAGACATAGAGCGCGTTCATCTCGTTGGAGAAGTTACCGATGACGATCCCGATCTCGTCGTCATTCCGGAAGCGGGCGATGTCGATCCCCATCGCGCCGCGGGCCTTTCCCTCGACGTCGTAGGCGACACCGGCGAGGTTGCCCACTTCCTCGAAGCTTCCGCTCCCGTTGTTGCGGAAGAGGAAGTTTTGGACGGTGTCATTGGCGACGACGACATCGAGCGCCCCGTCGCCATCGAGATCGTCGAAGGCGAGCCCGAGGGATTTCCCCACCGGCACCCCGGTGGCGGCGTTGCGGACCCGGATGCCGGCATTTTCGGAGACGTCGGTGAACCGCCCGTCGCCGTCGTTGCGCATGAGGCGTGGGAAGGCGCCGCCGAAGTTCTGCGGGCGCCCGTAGGCCCGGCCGCCACCGACGAGGCGGAAGTCTTGGGCGCGGTCGATGTCGCGCGACCAGGCGACGTAGTTGCAGACGAACAGATCGAGATCGCCGTCCCGATCGGCATCGAACCAGCCACAGCTCGTCCCCCAATCTCCCTCGTCCCCCGCCACGCCGGCGGCGGCGGTGACATCGGCGAATCGCCCCGCGCCGAGATTGCGGAAGAGGCGGCCGGGCCCGACGGCACTCACGAACAGGTCGCGCCGGCCGTCGGCATCGAAGTCGCCAACGGCGACGCCGGTCCCGTAGAAGGGGACGTCGAGCCCGGAGCCGGCGGTGATGTCGCGGAATTGCCCACGGCCATCGTTGTCATAGAGCTTCATCGTCGGCGCCGGCTGCAGGGCTTCGCGCTCGTCCCAGGGCCAGCGCTGTCCCTGGACAAGAAGCAGATCCTGATCTCCATCGCCATCGTGATCGAAGAACGCGCAGCCGCCCCCCATCGTCTCGGGGAGAAGCTTCTCTCCGGCCGCCCCGTTCTCGTGGACGAAGTCGATGCCGGCGGCCGCCGTGATATCGGTGAACGGCATCGCAGGCATGACGACCTTCGGCTTCTCGCGGCCGGAGGGGAGCGCGAGTTTCGCCTCCCGTGGCGGCGGTGGGGGGGGCTTTTGCCCCAACCGCCAGGCGACAACGCCGCCAATGCCCCCCACCAAGGCGATCAGCGCGAGCGACCGCCAGAACGCCTTGCCGATCACGGCATCGTCGCGTTCCTCGGCGTCGTCATCGGGTCTCGAATCGCTCTGTCGGGTGGCCATCGGGATCCTCGCCATGCCTCGTTGCGTCCGCCGTCGAACCGATCTTCAGGAGCCCGCTGCCTCGGTCGGCCGCGACAGCGGCGCGACACTCACCTCGGCCCGGGGCTCGTTCCGGGGCTCGTTCCGGGGCTCGTTCCGGGGCTCGTCGGAGATCGCCTCGGAGCCCCTCCGGCCATCAGCTGTCTCCCCGGCCGCCTCGGGAAGCTCAGGCGCTCCCGCCCGCTGGAGCGGATAGATCACGAGCGTCTCCGCCGCAAAGTTTGCCGCCGGATATTTCTCCCGTGCCAGCGACACCGCCCGGTCGGCGGCATTGTCGTCGAGCTTGTAACGCTCGTGAAGCATCCGATGCTCGTCCGACTTCTCGCGATTGCCGAGCTGGCCGTGGATCAGCTGGAGGTTGTAGTGGGCGGCGACGTTCTCCGAGTCGAGGAGGAGCGTCATCTCGAATTGCCGCGCCGCTTCCTCGAGGACCGCGCGGCGCCCCTCGGCCGCGTCGGCCCCGCGGAATTGGCTCGCCCGGTCGTAGAGCGTCAGCCCGAGAAGGTTGCGGACCTCGTAATCCTTGCTGAAGTCGAAGCCGCGCCTGCGCATCTCCTCGGTGCGGTCCTCGAGAACTTTGCGGAAGCTCGCTTCCGCCTCCTCGAGCCGCCCCTGCTGGCGATTGACGAGCCCGGAGAGCCAGGCGACGGTCCACGGGGGAGGGGCCGGGTCGGTGTGTGTCGCGGCGCGTTCGAGCGCCGCAGCCGCCTCGTCGACCCGCCCCTCTTCGAAGTAAACCCGGCCGAGATTCACCGGCCCGTCGTAGCGGCCGAGCTTCTCCACTTCGGCAAACGCTTCTTCGGCCTGTCGCAGTTCGGCCTTCCCCTTGATGAGCAGCCCGATCCCGTAGTCGTTCCACCGCTCCCAAGCCGGAATCTTCCGTTCCGCGGCCGCGGCGACCGTCGCCGTCGCGCCGGCGACTGGGAAAGTCACCTCGTCCTCGGCCATCGTCACGATCGGCAGCTCGTCGACATACGGCTCCCCCGCCACATGCCCGCGGAGCGGCACGTCCCCCGGCCGTGCCTTGTCGGCGACGAAGCGCATGTATTCCGCATCGAACTTCCGGTAGCGGAGCTTGACGTTCACCGTCACCGGCTCCGTCACGTCCGCGGGCACCGCGAAGCCGTAATGGACCGTCCAAGCCGCCCCCGGCGGGATCTGGTGGTTGTAGAGGGGGACAAAGATGTCCTGGGGGTTGCGCCGGTTGATGCGATTGCCGTCGCGGTCGAGCATGAAGATGTTGATGAAGTGGGAATAGCGGTCGACCTCCTTCCCCTTCGCCGGGTCGATGCCGCCGCTGCGACCGATCACCCGATTCCCCGCGGTCACGGTGACGTCGAGCCAGACTTCATTGGAGTCGGCGGTTCCCTGGGTGAAGAGGTGGCCGAGCTTCAACGTCCGGATCACCGTCTCGAGGAGATACGGCTTGCCCGGCTCGAGCGTCGGCACCTCCGGGCGGAGCGGAGCGTGGAGACGGCCGTCGATCCCGGCGCCGTCGCGGATCCCGAAGATGTCAACCCGGGTGATGTCCTGGAGAAACTTCGCGTGGGCCTCGACCATGTCGCCCCGGTCCTTGAGCCAGGCCAGCCCCGTGTTCGCAGCCGGGAAGAGGTGGTCATGAACGGTGAGCCGTCCGCTGTCGTCGTAGAGCCGCGCTCCGAAATCGGTGGAGTCCTTCAGCGGCATGTGGCAGGAAGCGCAGCTCTCCTTCGCCTGGGGCGGATAGTAGAAGCTCCGCGCCCCGTGGCCCGAGACCCCGGAGAGGAGGAAGGGGTCGTAATGGTTCTGGCCGCGGAGGAAGTCCTTGTAGGCGGTGAGTTCCTTGGGGAGGTGGACTTTGTGGCAGGACGAGCAGAACTCGGCCTCCTTGTGGAAGTCCTTGAGGAAGGTCTTCTTGTGCATCGCCGGCTTCGCTTTGACGAGCTGGTTGTTGACCCACTGGAGGAGCGTGTTCTCGCTCTTGGCGAAGGGGTAGTGGATCGGCTCATCGATCGTGTAGTCGGCGTTCCCCTTCGTGCTGTTGACGTGCGTGATCGCATGGCAGACGGTGCAGGTGATGCCGGCGTGGGCCGTAGGATGGTGGACGTCGTCGTAGTCCTTGTCGTCGAAGGCACCGCTGTAAAACGGCACAGGATCGTGGCACCCCGCGCACCACCGGGCCGCCTTCACGCTCCCGTCCCGCTCGAAGGAGACGAGCCGCGTCTCGCGGACGCTCGCCAGATAGGCCGGGTTGTTGAAGCTCGAGAAGTGGTGGCTGCTCCCCTCCCAGCCGGCATGGACGTCGGCGTGGCACTTCTTGCAGTAGTTATCCATCATCAGCGTGTCGGCGGGGATGTAGTTGCCGGTGGCGGTACGGGCGAGCGACGGCTCGAAGTACTGCTTTCCCTCCTCCGGGCCCTTGGCATGCCAGTGCCGTGGATCCTGAGCATGGAGAAACACCATCACGCCGATCGCGGCCGCCACGACGCCGGCGTACGTCAGCCCCATCCGCCACTTGATCTTCGGCCCCACGAGACGGTGGAGCCAGTAAAGCCACGCCGCCACCAGCGGCGCCGCGACGTGAGCCCAGTAGGTGGCCTGCGTCACCAGCGGCGTCCGTGCCCCGGCGTTGGTCGCCCTCAATCCCAGGAGCAAGCCCCCCGAGACGAGGACGACGAGCGACGCCACGAAGAGGGCGTAGCCGACGCGGACGGCGCGGCGATTCTTCCGGTTCTTCGTGTTGAGCATGTGGATGACGCCGAAGACGACAAACGGCGCCACGAACACGAACCCGAGGACGAGGTGAACGAGGAACATCCACTGGTAGAGCCAGTTCTGATAGGTCTCCTGCGAGGCCCATTCGAGGAACGTGATCGCGGCGAGGTAGGCCGAATTGGCGCCGATGACGGCCAGGAGGCCGAGAACGACGTTGAGGAGGACGCGGAGGCGTGGCCCCACCGCGGGGACGTGGGGCTTGCGCGAGGGGCGCGAGGGAAGCGTGGTGGCGTCGGAGCCCATGGATCGAATCCTCTTCGTGAAGCGAGCGCTGGCAGGCGACAAGGGCCCTTCCGCTCCGGCGGCCTTCGGCCACGCGGGGAGGGACAGGGGCCCACGGAATCCCCGCCACCGACCCGCCCGTATCCCCAGGAAAACGGGGACGACGAACGGTGGGAGCGGGGCGCCGGATCGACTGCCACCGTCACGCTCCTTGTCGGAGCCCTCGGGTCACGGCGGCCATTCCGGCGACGTCAGGCCTGGGGGGCAACGCGTCTGGGAGGACGGATCGGCACCGCCGCGATGACCGACAGCGGCTTGCCGCCATGCTCGGCACAGAAGAGACGACCGACATCGGGATGGCCGAGAACCGCGATCCCACCACGATCGGCAGGATCGTGGCTGGGGGCATCGAGGGAGACCTCCCGCGGAAGCGCCGGGAGGAAGGGGACGCCGCGGCAGGCCGGGCCGTGGCACTGCGGCAGGTGCGGAGTATTGGCCGGCCGCGGGGAAACCGGCCCCCCGGCCTCACGGTCGGCGGGAAGGGCCTCCGGAGCCTCGGTCGACCGGTGGTGTCCGGCCAGCCAATCGCCGCAACTCGCCTCGACTTCGCCCCCTCCCAGGAGCAAGGCGGCAAGCGCCACCAAGGCGCCCATGACCGGAATCATGAGGCGTCTGGCAACGATCCGCGATGGAAGGGCACGGACGACGCGACACATGGGAAACCACCCGGGAACAGACCGGGCCCACGCCATCGTGGCCCCCTCACCGAACACCATCGTCCCCGCTCTGTCTTGAACTGTAGACCGCCCCGTTCGAGGCGTCAACGAATCACCGCGGGGCGAAGAATCACTTCGCAGCCGGGAGAAGCGCCGTCAGCTTCCCCTCGCTGTCGGCTTCCCAGACGGTCTTTGCCTGCGGGTCGGCGATGAGGAGCTTTCCCCCCCGGATCGAGAGGCCGACCGGGCCTTTCAGGGGCTCGCCGGTGACCCACTTCGTGGCGGTGCCGTCGGCCGCCACCTTCCAGATCGCCCGGGCGTAATTGTCACTGACGTACGCGGTGCCGTCGTCGGCCACGACGACGTCGTGGGGAAACTCGAACAACCGCTCCTTGACGACCGGCTCGACGCTCCCGTCGGCAGCAATCCGCACCAGCGGCTGCTCCCCGGAAGCCGCCACGGCCCACAGCCGCCCCGTCCCATCGACAAACAGCCCCCGCGGGGCGGCCAATTGGGCCACCTCCTTCGGCTCGCCGCCGGCCGCCGGCACCCGCCAGATCCGCTGCGTTTCCAGATCGGACACGAACAGGTCGCCCGAGGGATCGAAGGCGATGTCGACCGGGATTCCGATCTTTCCCTGGGTCAGCGGCACCGGCTGGCCGTCGACGAACTTGAACACGTCTCGGGTTGCCGAATCAGCGGCATGGACGGTGCCATCGGCGGCGACCGCCACAGCCCGAACGGCGTTGAGCGGCGTGCGGAAGGTCTTCTTCCCCTGGAAAAACACCTCCGCCTTTGCGGACTCGAGCTTCAGCAACCCCGGGAGCATCCGGTCGGCAACGAGGACGGCGCCGTCGCTGGAGACCGCCACCGAGAGGGGATAGAGCAGTTCCTCTCCATGCACCGGCGCAGGGAGCGCGAAAAGCGCGATCAATCCGGTGCCGAACATCCCGATCAGGCCACTCCACCGCCTCGCGCCCGCGCCGATCATCGCTCGTTCCTCCTCGTGTCTCGTCCCCCGTCGGGCCCGGCCGTCCGGGCCTCTCCAAGACTATCACCGTTGGCCTTCCAGCGGCGGATGGCCCGCCAGAAGGCATCGGCTTGCTCTCGGGTCTGATCGTTTTGCAGCCAGGCCTCGCGAGCCGGGGAGGCGTCGGGCTGGTCATCGTCTGCCGGCGGATAGGAACGCATCCCGCGGAAGGGGAGCGGCTCGACCGTCTGCCCCTCGGCCGTGGCGAGGTTGGCATCCTTGTCCCAGCCGACGCTCCGCAGGAGGAAGCTCCGCCGAAAGCCCTCCGGCGGCCCAGGGGGCACCGGAAAGGCGACCGTCATTTCGTCCCCCGCCCCCATGATCACCAACCGGTCGTCCCCCTCGGAAACGAGGTCGCGGACGTCGCCGTAGCGCGTGAACCGGCCCCGCATCGGCGGCCAGCGCGGGTCCTCGAGCGGGTTCCCGTACACGAACCGCTCCGGAGCATCGCCATCTTCCTGCTCGATTCTCGCTCGGCCACGCCAATGGAGGTCGGCTGTGACAGGATCGAGCTCCACGATCTCGACATCGGGAGTCACTTCCCCCGAGACGAGAAACGCTTCGTCCCAGTGAATCTCCATCGTCGTGTCGATCCGCAGGCGGGCCCGGGCAGGATCGAGGAGACCGGAAAGATCGATGACGATCGATTTCGTCTTGCCACCGGGGAAGCCGGTGAAGGGGATCACTTCCCGCCAGCCCCCCGCGCCATCGGGGACCGACAGCGACGGCGGCTTCGGCAGGCTTAAAACTGAATCGTGCGACAGGGCGACGTTCTCGCTCACGGTCGTGGGATAGGTCCAGCCGGTGAGGACGAGCTTCGCGTTGTCGATGTCGGGGATCGGACCGAAATCGAGGACAAGCGTGTTGTCGGCGACGAGCCCCTGACGGAGTTTCTTGGCGTACGACCGGGCGAACCGGCCGTCAGCCGCGAGGATGTCGCTGCGGAGATCGCTCCCGTCTCCACGCGTGGCCGTCACCGGCCGGATCGGCGTGCGGACGGCGTGGGTCCCGAAGGCGGCGATGTCGGGGGGCCCGACTTTCTCGTTGGAGTAGATCTCGAGATCGGCGGGATGATCGACGACCACCAACCGCACCTGATCGAAGTACGCCGCCTCCCACAGTTCCTCGGTCACCTGGATCGAATAGCGCCCGTCGCGCGGCACCATGGGGGTGTCGATCTTCAGACATTCCCACTCCCGCGATGGCATCAGCTTTCCCTCGGCCCGCTGCAGCCCCAGTGGCGCGGCCCAGAGGAGATCGGTCGCAAACACGAACTCCCGGCCGTTCCAGGTGTAGAGGTAGGGACAGGAGCCGAGAAGGATCTGCTCCTCGCAGATCAGGCTGTCGGCGGCCGGTTGAATCACGTTTTGCGGTACGCCATTGATCCAGGCGACGCGAACGACGTCGGCCACGGGGAGATTCCCGAGGCCGAAGTGGGTCGTGCGGCGGCGGACGGGGCGCGGCTGGTAACGGGCTCCGGCTTTCAATTCGAGGAGGCTCCCGAGACCGTGGGCGTTGACCCGGCCGCTCGGCGACATTGCCGTTCCCTTGATCTGCTGGGCCTCGAGGGCCACGTCGATCCAATGATTCGTGTTCCCGCCGACGTTCTCGAGCATCGTGAAAGCGCAGCCCCCATCGCCGACCGCCACGCCGTCGAGATCGCCGTCGCCATCGAGATCGGCGCTGTCGAAGCTCCGTGGCCGGCCGGTGGGGCATCGTCTCGGCGTCCGCTTCTCGAATCCTCCGGAGGGGAGACCGAGCGACACCGTCATTCCGTCCTCGTCGAGGGCGACGAGGTCGAGGAGGCCGTCGTTGTCTTGGTCGAACGCATGGACCACGGCGCTCGCCGTGTCGGTCACCACGACCCCCGGTTCATCCGCCGGGCGGACGACGCCCGTCGCCGACCTCCGGCTCGGCACCGTTGCCACGCCGAACGGACCGGCCACCACGAGATCCCAGGCCCCATCCGCATCGGAATCGATGCAGTCCAGGCCCGTGATCGGCCCGGGCACCGTGAATGCCCGTGACGCGACGGCGGCGTCGCCCCCGCGGACGGCAAAGGGAACGAACCGGAACTGCCCATGGAGGAGGTTTTCGAGCCATCCCCCGCCGGCATCGCTGCCGAGCATGACGTCGACATCGACATCCCGGTCCCAGTCGAGGGGGAGGAGCGCCCGCACCGGGGCCCCGACGGGGAACTCCGCCGTGCCCGGCCAGACCACAAAAGCCCCACGCCCGAGATTCCGCCACAGGCGAAGGGCTCCGTCGTGACCGGAGACAAGATCGAGATAGCCGTCGGCATCGAGATCGGCAACGGCCGACGTTCGGGTCGGCCCGGCAGCAGCCAGCGCCTCGGCAGCGAAGGGGCGGAGTGACCGAGTGCCGGTGGCGGGATCGAGGAGGTTTTCCAGAACGACGATGCCCCCCTCGCCGTGAACCACAAGATCGAGATCGGCCGCCGGGCAACCAGCCGCGAGCTTCTCCGCGACGATCTCGGCCCCGGGCTTGTCGGTGCCGGGACGAGCCGGGGTGCCGGGGCGCTTCGCCTCGTCGAAGTCGAGATCGAGATCGGCGGCCACGAACCCTGAGGCCCCCTCAGGCACATCCGCCGAGGCGATCTCGTGCCACGGTGTCTTCGTGCCGTCGGCGGCGGCGACCGTGAACGCGATCTCCCCTGTGGCACGACGCCCGAACACCGACACTTTGCTGCTCCCGAGGAGGAGGATGTCGGGACGGCCATCGAGATCGAAATCCTCGAGAAGGACCGCCGGGAAGCGGCCGGGGGCATCGCGGCCCCACACCGTTTCGCGGTCGTCGAGACTCGACTCGATCCGCGGCACTTCGGTCGCCTTGTCGAGCCCCGTCTGGGCATAGAACTCCGGTCTGTAGCGCTCGACCACGAACTCGAGTGGATGCCGCTCGATCGCCCGCCGATCGGCCTCTGACTGGGGCACGAGAACATTGGCCAGCCCTCGCAGCCGCCCCGCGACGCCGGCCGCATCGCCGGCGTTGGCCGCAGCCACTCCCTTGTCGAGAACATCGCGGATGTCAACGTTGGCGAAGGTCTTGATCGAGGGGGCAAAGGGCTCCATCGCTGCCCAGCGCGATTCGATTTTCGCCGCCAGGCCGGCGGGCACCTCCGGTGGCGGCCGCTTGCCGAGCTCGAGCGCCACGGCGCGACACCACTCGATCACGAGCCAGAGATTCCGCGGATCGAGTTCGCAGGCCCGGTCGAGCGATGCAGCCACGACGCCGGCGCTCGTCACGGCGCCTTCGCTAGCCACGGCGCCTCCGCTAGCCACGGCGCCTTCGCTGACCGCCGCGTCGCCGCTGGCCTCCTTGCCGCTGGTCCACTCGCGGAGCGACTTCCAGCGCTCGTACCAAGCCGCCGAGTCGCCGGGGGCCGCCTCGACGAGGCGGCGCGTGACATCTTCCCAGGCTCCGGCGTCGCGGGCGACTTGGGCGACGCGGGCCGCGAGCCAGAGGTGTTCGGTCGTCGGCCCCTCCCGGCGCTCCATCGCGTCGAGTGCCCTCTGCGCCGCTTGAATTGTGTCCTCGTCCGGTTCGAGGCCGCCGTCCCCGAGGGCGACCGTTCGCGCCACAGCGAGATTCCGGGCTGGAAGGGGGTCGCCTGGCACCTCGTCTGCCAGGGCCGCAAAGGCGGGGATGGATTCGTCGAGCGCCTGATTCTCCAGATACCCCAGGGCGACGTTGGTCTTCGAGACGATCGCCCGTGCCCCGTCGACCCCGAGCCGGGCCACCGACCGTCCCTCGCCTCCAGCTCTGCCCGCTCTCCCTGGCCACCACGCCGCCAGCCCGATGAGCCCTATCAGCCCGAGGCCCACCAGGAGCCAGAGGAGTGGTCGGGGGAATCTCGCCTCAGGATTGCCCACGCCTGGAATCTCCGTCGGTTTCGTGCGGTAAGCGCAGCGGAAAGGGAACGGGGTTGGAACCCGCGGCACGAGCGCCACTATCCTGTGGGCAGTATCCGCGTTCAGGCTTGGGGCCATGCCCCTCACCTCCCGTACCCTCGAATCGTCGCCGCCATGGCCCGGTCCCGCAACTCCGCCCTGCTCGCCGCCGCGGTGGCGATGGCTGTCGTCGCCTGCCTGCTGTTGTGGCGCTGGCTCGCTGCCGGCGGGGCAGGGGAGCGGCCGGGAAATGCCGAGCCGGGTCTGGCTCAGGCTCAGGGCCCCGTCGCCCGCGCCCCGGGCCCCCGCGTGGCTCAGGCACCGGAGCCGGCCGCCGCTGAATCCCCCGTGCCCCCCCGACCTCCGGTGGCGCCGCTCGAGAAGCCATCCCCACGTCCCTCCGGCTATGTCGGCTCCCAGGCCTGCGCCGGCTGTCATGCCGCCATCGCCGAGAGCTTCGCCCAGCACCCGATGGGCCAGGCGATGGACACCCTCCCCGGGGAACGCCCCGTGGAAGATCGCACCGAGTTGCTCTCGTTTGTCGATCGCGAGCGGGAATACGTCGTCGAGGACCGCGACGGCGTCGTCCTCCACCACGAGCGGGTGTTCGCCCCCGATGGCACGCTCATCTACGACCAGGCCATGCCGGTCCGATTCGCCGTCGGCTCAGGCACCCGCGGCCGCTCCTATCTCATCGAACACGCCGGCCTCCTCACCCAATCCCCGATCGGCTGGTACAGCGGCACGGGGCGATACGGGCTTTCCCCCGGCTACGAACACGATCGCGGGCTGCGGTTCGAGAGGGCGATCGGCGATGGCTGCCTCCACTGCCATGCGGGCCTTGTCGAACATGAGCCCGACGGTGGCCCCGGGTATTCGTCGCGGGTGTTCGCGGAGGCCGCGATCGGCTGCGAGCGTTGCCACGGCCCCGGGGCCGAGCACGTGGCAGCGATGGCGGCCCTCCCCCCCGGCGCGAAGGCCGACGACCTGCGGATCGTCAATCCAGTCGATCTCGAGCCGCGGCGCCGCGAGGCGGTCTGCAATCAGTGCCATCTCGGTGGCGAGGCGACCATTCCCCGCTTCGGCCGGGGTTTCTACGACTTCCGCCCCGGCGACCACCTCGACGACACACTCCTCGTCTTCGTCCACGACGAACAGGCGACGACGGCCTCCGGTGCGAAGCCGGTCAGCCAGGTCGAGCAGATGCGGCAGAGCGGCTGCTGGAAGGGAACGGGGGGAACCCTCGGCTGCATCTCCTGCCACGATCCCCACACCAAACCGTCTCCGGAGGGTATGGATGCCTTTTACCGGACGAAGTGCCAGGCGTGCCACGAGGAGAAGCCCTGTTCGCTGCCCGAGGTGGAGCGTGACGCCCCTCCGGCGACGGGCTCCTGCATCCGTTGCCACATGCCGTCCCAGGATCTCGTCGAGGTCGCCCACACGGCGATGTCCGATCACCGCGTGCCACGGCGTCCCGAGGATGCCCCCACGCCCCCTCGTGGCGCGACCGCGGCGCTCGTTCCCTTCGACGATGCCGCGGAGCGCGTGCCGCCGCGCGAGCTGGCCCGCGCCCGCGGGCTCGCCCTCGCATCGCTCCCCGGCACCACGAAGAGCACGAGGGGGGCGCAGGAGGCGATCTCGGCCCTCGTGCCGAAGGGCGTCGACAGCGGCGACCAGCGGGGGATCGTCGCGGCGCTCGCCGGCGACGTCGCATCGCTCCGCGGCCTCGGCCAACTCTATGCCTCGACCGGCCGCATGGACGCCGCGGCCGCCTGCTGGGAAGGGGCCCTCGCGGCCGATCCAAGCGACGGCGAGACGATGGCGATGCTCGCCAGGCAGATGCAGCGGGGGGGCAGGCTCCGCGAAGCGTTGGCGATGCTCGACCGGCTCATCGCGACCAATCCCGCGCTCGCTGCCGTCCACGCCCAGCGCGGCGCGATCCTCGTGGCGCTCGCCCGCCCCGACGACGCGATCGCCGCGGTGCACAAGAGCCTCGAGCTCGATCCCTCGAGCCTGCCAGTCCGTTCCTTCCTCGCCGAACTCCTCGCCCGCACCAACCGCAGCCAGGAGGCGGAGGAGGAACGGACGACGATCTCGCGTCTCAAGGCCGCAGTGGCGTCCCCATACCGGCCGGCCGCTGCCACAACGCCGGCCCAGGGCTCCCCCTGACCGAGCCCTTCGTCAGCGTTCCATCGGCGGCTCACGGAGGACGAGCGTCTGGTCGACGGCGACCCCTTCGAGGCGCTGCTTTGCCCCGCTGGGCCAGCGGACCTCGACGGTGCAGGGTTCCCCCCGGTCACCAAGGCCGACGGCCAAGAGCGGCTGGTGGGTGCTTGCATAGCTGCTCCCCCCACAGAGCTCACGGATCCACGTCCGATCGCCGCTGGTCACCGCCACTCGGCATCCGATCCCGCGCCGGTTGCTCCGTTCCCCGATGAATTGGAAGGTGAGCCAGTGCCCGGCTTCGGACCGATTTTCGAGGAGCGCTGCCGGTGTGTTTTGATGGGCGATCGCCACGTCGAGGTCGCCGTCGCCATCGGCATCGGCCAGGGCCACGCCGCGCCCCACCAGTTTCTCCTCGAAGTAGGCACCGGCGGCGCTGCTGCAATCCTTGAATCGCTGTCCGTTGAAGCTGAACAGCTGCGCCTTCATCTTCAGAAGCGGGTTGCCGGGGTAGTTCTCGACGTGGCCGTTGGCAACGATCAGTTCCTGCCGACCGTCGGCGTTGAAGTCGGCCATCGCCGTCCCGAAGCCGAGCCGGGGGAGCGTCGGCTCGTGGAGCCCGACGAGCCCCGTCACATCCTCGAAGCCGCTCGCTCCGAGGTTGCTGTAGAGGGTGTTTGACTCGTCGTAGAAGTGGGTCGAGTAGACGTCGAGCCAGCCGTTGTCGTCGTAATCGCCCACGGCGAGCCCCATGCTCGCCTGCGCCATGCCGTTGCGATCGACCGCGCATCCGAGGAGCGTCGCCGACTCGCGGAATTGCATCTCGCCATCCGTTCCCTTGCCTTCGTTGACGAAGAGGAAGTTGGGGGTGGTGTCATTGGCGACGTAAATGTCAGGAAGACCGTCGTTCGTGAAGTCGGCCACCGCGACCCCGAGCGCCTTGTTGCCCGGTCCGAACAGCCCCCACGCCGCGGCCACTGGGCGGAAGGATCCGTCGCCGAGGTTCTCGTAGCACTCGTCGGGCCAATGCTCGACGTCGCGGGGATGGCAGATGCGTGGCTCCCCCTTGACGTTGCGACAGTCCATCGGGTGGAAGGGGTCGTAGCGGACGTAGTTGCAAACGTAGAGATCGAGGTCGCCGTCGCCATCGAGATCGGCCCAGGCCGCCGAGGAACTCCACCGCTCGTCCGCGACCCCCGCCGAAACGGTCACATCGACGAACGTCCCGTCGCCGAGATTGCGATAGAGGGTGTTGGCGCCGACGTTCGTCACATAGACATCATCAAATCCGTCGTCGTCGAAGTCGCCGACGGCCACTCCCTGTCCGTAGCCCGTCTCATGGATGCCACAGGCTCCTGTGACGTCGACGAATCGGCCCCCGGCGCTCGGCGGCAGGCGCCGGAAGAGGCGGTCGAAGGGCTGGTTTGTCCGATCAGCGGCCGCCGGGTCGCCCCCCTGATTGAAATACAGATCCCACAGACCATCGCGGTCGAAGTCGAGCCAGCCAACGCCCCCCCCGATCGCCTCGACCATCAGCGAGCCCCCGGCTTCACCGTTGCGATAGACATGCTCGAGGCCGCGAGCCACGCTCGTCTCCTCGAAACGTGGGCAGGAAACCGAATCGTCACCATTCTTTCCCTCCGAGCGCGCCGGCCGCTCGAACTTGAATGGCGAAGCCTTTTCAGATCTCGCATCAGCGTTGGCTGATGCGGCCGCGGGCTGGGCTGCACCGGCAGCGGGCCGGGGCGTCGGCGCCGAACGGGGCTCGGCGGCGGGCTGCGGCCTGGCACAGCCGACGGCCCATGCCCCGGCCACGATCGCGACGATCAGGCACAGCGTGGACGATGAGCGGCGGAGCATGGTGGGGGTCGAAAAAAAAGAATTGGGAGGAGCGCGAATCACCTCCGGCAGGATACCCAAAACCCAAAAGAGACGGGGCCCGCCGTCGCCGGCGGGCCCCGTGTTGAGGATGCTCAAGAACCAGCGTCCCGATCTGCACCGGGAAGCAGCAGGGCTTGATTATTCGTTCTGCGACTCACGGCCTCGGGCCGTGGCAAGGCAATAACGAACGAAGTGGTCCATGTTCTCATTGAAGTAGCCCGTGCTGCCGTCAGCCCGGAGAGCATGACCACCGGTGGGATGGTTGCTACTCCACCCGTGGCAGCGCTGGTCGCCCGCCCCCTGCTGCCAGGCGGGGTTGGTGTTGTTGAGGGGCTTCAGGAGGCTGTCGACAACGGCGTTCGGGTTACAGTACGCGGAGTCCTGCGTGTAGTTGTAGTCAAACGTGCCTCCGTTGCCGCCCTTCCAGTGCATGTTCTCGAAGACGGCGATCGTCCGCGAGGTGCCGTCGACGATATCGGAAAGCTTGCGCGGGCCGACCTGCTTGAACACGCCGTTGAAGTTGGCCTGTTCGTTCAGGCACTCGCCGTTCACCCACGGGGTTCCCGCCCCACCCTTGTCGAAACGCCCCTTCCCTTCGGGATCGGCAAACGTCGGAACCGCCCCGCAATCGTGCCAGCCGGACCACACGTGACCGAGGCTGCCGGTGTAATCGGCACCGCCGAACGTGTAGCCGTTCCAATTGAAGTAGTTGGCGGCCTGGCCGGTACGAACCGCATCCATGGAGGTGTTCGACGGGCAGAGGAGGTTCTTGAGTGGCTTCGCCATCAAGCCGGCGTTGTTGACCGGACTCGTGCTCGTGTCGAAGGAAGCCAAGCTCGGGTTGATCTGATTGAAAATCGCCTGCTCTTCCATGAAAGGCATCGTCATGACCACCCACGACCAGCCACTATCGTTGGCAAGCTTCCACGTCTGCTGACCCGTAGGAACCTGACCACAACCGGCCGCGATATCTTTGTTGTGGGGGAGTACATCGTCCTTGGCGGAAGCATGGTTCAGGATGCCGAGACCAAGCTGCTTGAGGTTGTTGGCACACTTGCTGCGGCGCGCAGCCTCACGAGCGGACTGAACCGCCGGGAGGAGGAGGCCGACGAGCGTGCCGATGATCGCGATCACGACGAGCAGTTCGACGAGCGTGAACGCCCCGCGGGCACGCCCCCTGAAAAGGGTTTGCATGGACATCAGTGAATCTCCGTGAATAAAGCCGATGAGAGAAATCCGCCGTTTGGAAACGGCCTTGGAAACGATAGCTGCAGAACGTTGAACGGAAGGAAACGAATCGACCGGGATCCGACACCTGTACACAAGGGAATGAGAAATGAAACCGAGCGTGGGAACCGGGAAACAATCAACTGAGATCGACAAGGATGCTCTTTGGAGCCCTTCACTGGAAGCCTTCAGAGATCAAGATCGATGGCGTTGGGCCCCGACTTGACCTCGACCTCCTTGGGGGTGGTCGAAGCAGCGCCGTACTCCTTCTTGAAGGATGCCTTCGGGGCAGCCGGGGCCTTCCCCTGATTATTGCCTCCGCTGTACTGGGCCATCATCGCCTCGGCCGACCCCGCGCCGCCGCCGATGGCGTTGAGCACCACTTTGTATTTGCCCGCCACAGCTCCCTTACCAGCGGGCTTGCCGACGCCGCCACTGCTGGTGAGATCGTAGCGCCCAGTGCCGGCGTCGACGGTGCCGGAGGCGATCGGCCCCTTGCCGTCGACGGGGTAGAAGGAGACTTGGACGTTGGCCGGCACCTTCCCATCGACCGTCAGCTTTCCGCCGACGGGGTTGAACGAGGGGCCACCGGCTCCGCAACCAGCGACGACGAGGGCAACAGCCCCGAGAAGAAGACCCCGGATCGGCTTGAGAATCGAGAAGGCGGAGCGGTTCAGCATGGTGATTGAATGCCTTGGTTCCCGACGGACGTGGCCTGGCGATCGAAGGCCGAGCGGAGACGTCTACGCAGGGAAGATGACGACGGTGCGGATGATGAGGGAACGAACGATGAGACGAGTGGGAACGACAACCCAGAACGACACAGGGAGCCCCCCGGACAATCCACCGAGACCCCGGCCCCAGACCGCCATCCCGACCCACAAGGGACCGGAGCGCGATTTCTGGATGCATCGAGTCTCGTCATCCCGGGAGACAAATCTTTTCCAGGATCCCCGAACGACCCACCCTCAAGAAATCTAATTCCACTACGCTGCCGCCGTCAAGGGATTTGCACCTTGGAACGGGGCTCGCCACCGGCGGACGGGGGTGTCCCGATCTGCCGAAGACGGGCGGCGATCCTCCCGGCGACATCGCGATCGCCACACCCCTCGGCATACCGCCCCATCTCGCCCAGGACGCTCGGGGGGATCGTGCGAACATCGGGCTGCCCGAGGATCGTCTTCCGCAGGGAGCGCCCCTCCGCCGCCAAGCGGGCAAAATCGGCTGCTTCATCGAGTTTCCCGCGCTTCCGCAGCGCCCCCCCGAACTGGTGCTGCGCGGCAAAGTCGTAGGGATCGATCTCGAGCGCCCGGCGGTAGGCCGCCTCCGCCTCGGCCGGCTGGTCGCTCTGGCCATGCACCCAGCCCTTGAACCGCCAGAAGCGGTTGTCGGCCTCCGCTTCGGGGGGCGCCTGCCCGAGGAGCGTCGTCACCTCGTCGATGTCCCCCCGGGTGGTCGCCTTTTGGAGAAAGTAGGCAAGGAGTTCGAGGTTGCCGGGGAAACGATCGAGGAGTTCCCTGAGGCGTCGGTCGTGCTCCGGCACCGTCCGCTTGTCCCCCTCCGATTCCTCAGGCCCCGCCACCTCCTCCTCCAGGCCGCTGTTGCTGACAAACCCGCGGGCCGCCGCCACGAGGAAGAGCTCGTCCTCGGGGGCAGCCTTGAGCCAATGGCTATTGACCGACAGGGTGTTGGAGAGGGTCAGCCAGTCGGAGCCGACGACGTAGACGTAGGTCTCTGGGGTCTCGCAGCCGAGGTCGATCGCCCGGCGGGCCTGGGCGGCGAGCTTCTCGCGCTGGAGCGTCGCGGCATAGAAGAAACAGAGTCGGCGATGGGCCTCGCCGTTGGCCGGATCGATCCTCAGGATCCGCTCGCACGTCCGAGCAGCTTCGCGGGGATCTTGGAGGTCGCCGAAGAGGAGATCGGCCCGGTCTCCCAGGGCGGTGAGCGTGAGCGGGTCGCCGTCCGGGAGCCTTGCCAGCGTGTCGGCCGCCTCACGCTGCTTCCCCAGTCCGAGCTGGGCCTGGGCGAGAAAAAAGAGCGGTTCTGCCGCTCCCGGTAAGGCACCGAGCCACTCCCCGGCGAGCCGTTCCTCGGCGGCGTAATCCTCCGCCCGATGGGCCGCCCGGCAAGCCGTCGCGAGCCGTTCGGCGCGGGCTTCGTTCCAGCTGACGACGCCACGGACGATCAGGGCGGCGGCGGCGACGACAAGGACGGCCACGATTGCCAGCCGGGCCGGCGTCCACCGCGTCCCGGCCGACACCGGGGATTGCGGCCCGTGGCGGCGCCGGTCGGCAGCGGGGCGGGGGGAAG
>CANGGT010000081.1 GCA_947453375.1 Planctomycetaceae bacterium | reverse complement strand
GCCTTGTCCCGGCCGACAGCCTTGCCGACGCCTCGACGAGCGGGATGGAGACGACCGTCGACGACGCTCCGGACAGCGTTCCCCTCCTTGCCGACGAAGCCACCACGGAAGCCACGACGGAACCGACCGCCGCCCACGAGGCGACGGCCGATCTCGAAACCGTGACGGCGCCGACGACGGCCGACGCCGCGGATTCCCTCGTCGAAACGGCCAGCCCGGGTCCCGGGGCGGGTGCCACCGACGCCGCTGCGGCCCTGCCCGCCGGCGAGCCTGAAGCGATCGCCGAGGTCGAGGCCACCGACGACTTGATCGCCTCGCTCACGGCCCCGACGGCGGCGACCGACACCGCCGGGCTGCCGTCTGCCGCCGACCTCCCCGCGCTCCCGGCCGTGGACGCGACCGCGACTCCGGCCCCCCAGCAGCCCCGTGCCACGAACCATCCTCAGGCCCGCCGCCAGGGCGGCAGCCATCGCGCCCGTGCGTCGAACAGCCACCAGCAGCCGATGACGCCGCTGGATCGGTTGCAGGCCCGGCTCGAACAGATGCCCCGGGCGCTCGGCCTCGTGCCGGCTCCGCGTCCGTCGATGCACGCCACGCAAGCGCCGCGTCGTCGGACCGCCGCACCCGCTCCTACCGCGAAGTTGGAAGCCGTGGTGACGGCCCCCGCGGCACCGACGGAGCCCACGCCAGCCGCTGACGCCCTTGTCGCCACCGACGAGCCCAGCGCGACTTCCGAGCCCGATGCCACGATCGCAGGCGACGTGGCGATCGATACCCCTCAGCTCGACGCCGCCGAACTGCAGATGACCGAAGTCGAGGGATCGCTCGGTGACGTGCGTTCACCGGAGGCGGCCGCGACGACTTCCGCCGAACCGACCGATCCGACGCTTGCCACCGACGCCGGGGCCGAGCAGGACCATCTCGCGATCGCTGACGGCGAAGCGGAAGAGACGACGCTTGCGACGCCCGCCTCCGAAACCGAGTCGGTCGAGGAGGAGAACGATGCCGTCGGTGCCACGGCCTCCACGGAGGCCCCGGCGCTGGTGACTGCGACGGCCGAGAAGTCGCCGATGCCGGCCCCCGCCGCCGAGCCAATGCCCGCAGCCGGGCAAAAGACCGCCGCCGTGGCGAAGCGCCCCGCGCCCCATCACCATGCCCGCCAGCCCGCGGCGCCGGTCGCCCGTCGCCCGATCCGTGACGCCCTCGGCACGGCCCTGGCAAACATGCCGCGTCCGTTCGGCCTCCTCCCCGAATCGGAATCGATGCCCCAGCGTCGTCCCGCTGCTGGACCGGCCAGCGGCACGGCGGCGCCCCGGGCCCTGGCCACCAAGTCGATCGGGACACGACCGCTCGACGGCTCCGCGGAAGCCCAGCCCGATGTCGCCCGCGCCGTCGCCACGCCGCCGGCAGCGACGCACTCCGGCGAAGACAGCACGACCCTCACCTCCGGGAACGATGCCGAGGAAGCGAAGACACCGACGGCGCTCGCTGACAGCGGGAGCGCACCGGCAACGCTCGACACCGATCAGCAGGAGGGTGCCGTAGGCCCCGAGTCGCTCCAGGCATCGCGCGCCTCCGTCGAGGTGACGGTCGACTGCCCGGAGGAATCGACGACGCTCGGGGAGCGGGTCACGCTCCATCTCACGATCCGCAATCCTGGGACCACCGCGGTCAGCTCGGTGACGCCGGTCGTCCACTTCGGGGCCGGGCTCGAACCGCTCGGCATCCGGGGACGCAACGGCCACTTCTCCGCCGATGGCTCGGTGACGTTCGACCGGCTCGCCGAACTGCCCGCAGGAGAATGCTTGGAGCTCGAGATCATCGCCGTCTGCACCGGCGCCGGAACGATTCCCTACCGGGGGGTGGCATGGTGCGGCGACGGCGACGATCGAGAGATCGTGCCGGCCGATGCCACGGTCACCGTGACTGCTGCCGTGGCAGCCGAGCCGACCGGCGTCAGACACCGCTGAACACGCTCCGACAATCCTGCCGACAATCCCGGCTCGGGGGCCAAACGCCGACGGATCAGTCGACGAGCCCGAGCGGGAAAGGCGAGAGGAGTTCGAGGCCGCCGGCGGTGACGCGGTAGTCGTTCTCGATGCGGATGCCGACGCCAAGATTGGGGCCGTACAGCGCCGGCTCGACCGCGATCACGTCCCCTTCCTCGAGGGTGTCGTCCCAGGAGGGGTTGAGGTGGGGCGTCTCGTGGACGAACAGCCCGATACCATGGCCGAGGTGGCTGCTCCAGGAGCCGAGTGACGGCACGCCGTTGAGCCAGGCATGGACCTCGGCGTAGATGTCGCGGCAACGGACGCCGGGCCGCCCCATCCGCTCGACGATTTCAAACGCCCCGCAGACCCGCTCGCACGCCGCCGATTGGGCGTCGGTCGGCCGCCGATCGACCGACACCGTTCGGGCGTTGTCCGAGAAGTAGCCCCGATAGGCGGGACCGAGATCGAGGATGTAGAGCTCGCCGGCGCGGGCACCGCGGGCCCGGGGAGAGCCGCCCCGCACACCCGAGGCGTAGTCGTTTCCCGTGTCGGTGAGCATCTCGCCACACGCCTCGACGGCGGCCCCCTGGAGCGCCGAGAAGACGGCCAATTCGCTCACCCCCGGCTCGATCATCGCGCGGGCCTTGCGGTACATCGCGCCGGTGGCATCGATCGCCCGGCGGAGGAGGCCGAGCTCGTCGGCGTCCTTGCGGCGGCGGAGGTCCCAGAGGAGCGGATCGACATCGATCAATTCGGCGTCCGGGAAGAGGCGGGTGACATGGGGACAGCAGGCCGAGAACTCGACGGCGACGCGCCCCGGTGCCGGCCGCCCCGCGAGCCAATCGGCGAGCACCGCCGCCGACGCCTGTCGCTGATCGAGCCGGAGCGTCGAACGCCACTTGCTCTCGTAGGTGCGGACATCGTCGGCCGCAGCGGCATCGACGACCTTGTCGGGGCAGACAAGGAGCAGATTCCCCGCTCCGTCGATCGCCGCCAGCGGGGCCCTGGCCCAGCGGTAGTCCCACCGGTGGCCGGTGAGATACTGGACATGTTCGGGAGAGGTGAGGACGACAAGATCGGGGGACGGACCGGCGAGGCGTTCGCGGAGTCGGCGCTGCCGCACCCGGCAGGTGTCGAGATCGAGGAGGGGGATGCCGTTCATGGAGGGCCTCGCGGAGGGGACGGACGGGGAAGCATCGGCGCCCGGCACGCGGTCGCCGCATCCCCGCTCAGGTGAGACGGGAGAGGAGGGTGGGATCGAAGGGGGGAAAGTGGGGATCGAGCTTCTCGAGGGTCTCGCGGACAAGACGGGCCACGACGAGGTTGCGGTACCACTTCCGGTTGGCCGGCACGATGTGCCAGGGCGCCTCAGGGGTGCTGCATCGCGTGAGTGCGTCCTCGTAGGCGGCGGTGAAGTCATCCCACAGGAGCCGGTCGTCGAGATCGGCCGGCCCCAGCTTCCACTGCTTCGTCGGATCCTTGAGACGATCCTCGAGGCGCTTGCGCTGCTCCTCGCGGCTGATGTGGAGGAAACACTTCACGAACGTGATCCGCCCCTCGTGGAGGAGTTTCTCGAAGGCGTTGATCTGCGCGAACCGCTCCTTCCACACCTCCTTCGCCACGAGCTTCCGCACGCGGACGACGACCACATCCTCGTAGTGGGAACGGTTGAAGATCCCGATCTTGCCGTGGGGCGGCACCTTGGCATGCACGCGCCACAGGAAATCGTGAGACAACTCCAAGGCGTTGGGAGCCTTGAAGCTCTGTACCTCGAGGCACTGCGGGCTGATCCCGCCGGAGAGCATGCGGATCGTGCCGTCTTTTCCCGAGGTGTCGATTCCCTGGAGAACGACGATCACGGCACGCTGCGATTCCGCGAACAACCGGTAGGCGAGTTCGTCGAGCTTCGCGCAGTGCAGGCGGGTCTCGGCCTCGGCCTGCTCCTTCTCGAGCCCCTCGTGGTAGCCGGGGTCGAAGTCTTCGAGCCGGCACTTCGTGCCGGGAGCGAGTTGAACGGGCTGTGGCATGAAAGGCGATGCTGGTCGGGGAATCCGACGGCACCCGGGCCGGAGGGCGCGGATGGCGACAGCATCAGGGCAGACAAGCCTGCCGTCGCGGCGGCGAGTCTACCTGCTGGTCGACGAAGCCTTCCATGGCACCCGCAGCGCAGCCGACGGACTTCAACCCTGCGGGCCGGCGAAGAACATCGCCCGCGACGACAGGGCCCGCTGACGCCGGCGGAGGCGTGGGGCAGAGATCATCCCGCCGCCGAGCGACCTGGCGTCACCAGCGTCGTCGCTGGCATCGATGAGTCCCACGGCCTCCATCTCCTCCCAACCGAGCCGCTCCGCCTCCGGTGCGGAGAGCACGTCGGCGATCGGACAGACACCGGTGGCACGAACGGTGCACGGATCGTCGCCCACCATGACGACGAAGGTCGATCCATGGAGGACGCCGGGACGGCTGGTGACGCTCGGCTGGATGGCTGGCATGGGGAGGTCTCCCGTGGGAGGAGGGATGCTTCACCGGCACCCGGCCGGCTTGAGGAAAGGAATGTGCAAACGGCGCGCCATTCGAGGCGAGGTCTCCGAACCCCGTTGCGAACCGCCAAAGTCATCCCAGACTTCCCTCCCCGTTGCCGCCGACTCCCCTCCGCTGCAATTCCTGCAACGGACAGGCGATCTGCGGACCCCCGGAAAGCTGGGTGACCTGCAATTTCTTCCATCGTCGCGCCAGCTCCAACTGCTTGAGACTGGGCGGGGGAGGGGCGACGGTGCCGGCCTGGCAAACCCTGACGGGCTCGGCCGGGCCTCGCACCGCCGACGATCGGGAGCGCCGTGTCAGGCGTCCGGCGCAGCGTGATCGACCCGGGCGAACCCGTCATCGGGGCCGTCGCCGAGGCCGTCTGGCCGATCTCCCCCGGCCACCGCCGGCGGCCGCGTCCGCATCTGGTCGCGGAGCGAGGCTGCACGCTCGTAATCCTCGTCCCGGACCGCGGCGGCCAACTGCTCCTCGAGCGTCTGACCAACCTCGTATTTCTTCCGGACGCTCTCGCGCATCTGCTCGAGGCGACGGACCAACTCGTCGTCGGAAAACTGCTCCGCCGCATCGTAGCGGGCGAACAGGTCCCGGAATTGATCGAGTCCGACGTTGATCTCCTTGATCGCCGACGCCGCACCGTTCTCCTCGAGCGTTGCCAGAGCCGTCGCCTGAACGCGGTGGAAGAGGACGAATGGACGGTATTGCTCGTGCGAGAGCGTCCATTCCTCGTCGGGCGAATGTTCTCGGACGAAGTCCATGAACGCCAGGCTGTGATCGGCGTCGCGCGCGGCCCGGCGGTATTCCCTCAGCGACAACCAGCAGATGCGGCGGTGGTAGTACTGGACGAACTCTCGGTCTGCCTCGGCGCACTGCTCCTTCGTGAGCCGGAAACGCTCGCCGGTCCGCACCGCCTCCCCGACGAGGTAGTCGAAGTAGGTCTCGGCGCCGTTGGGATGGACGCCGTCGGGGCGAAGATCGGTCTCCATCTGCAGCAACCCCATGTCGACCCGCATCTGGATGACGTCGCGGCCGTTCCGGGCTTTGACGAGCCGGGCGCTGACTTCTCCGGGCTGGAATTCCCAACCCTTGAGGAGCGAATCGATGTCGCGGGCACCAGCCATGGAGGTTCACCTCGGATTCGGTTGACGCCCTTTCAAGACCGCCCAGGCGGCACTCCGGCGGGCGTTTCCAGAGACCCGATTATAGCATCGCCCCCGACCATTCCGGACGGGCGACCGAGAGAGCGGCTCAGTCGGCGGGGCGACGGCGGAGCGACTTCGTCTCGCCTCGGTGCCGTTTGCCAGCCAGTCTCCGGGCCACGGCCGACTTCGGCACCTTCGTGCGCCGCCGGACAACCGGCGGACGCAGCGCACGTTCGACGAGCGCGGACAGTTTCGCGAGGCAGTCGGAGACGTTCTGCGGTTGATCGCGGAACCGCTGGCCGGTGATCACGAGGTGCCCTTCGTGGGTCAGGCGCGACGCCACCAGCGCCATCAACCGCCGACGGACGGGGTCGGGCAGGGCAGGGGAGTTGCGCACGTCGTAGCGGAGCACCGCCTTGCTGCTGGTGCGGTTGACGTTCTGTCCACCGGGCCCACCGCTGCGCACGAAATGCCACGACAATTCATGCGCGGGGATGACCACCGCGCCGTCGCCAACTCTGATTTCCTTCTCGCGTGCCATCTGCGGTAGCCTTGTTCCGGGGATCGCTTGTTCCCGGTATCGATTGGTGTACGCGATTCTCCCCGGACCGGAAAGGTCCTGGCCGGCGCGTGTTCCGTCGTCGTCATCCCTCCACCGCGGAGTCGCCCATGGTCCGGTCTACGGCCATCCTCTTCGTCTTCGTCGTTCTCGTGACTTCATCATCGCCACGGCCTGCGGCCGAACCGGCTCCAGCGGCCGATCTTTCGACCCGAGAAGGGGAGGATTGGGGCACGTTCCTCGGCCCCTCCGGCACCGGTTCGAGCAGCCTGGTCGGGATCGCGTCTCCCTGGGAGGGCGGTGGCCCGAGGGTCGTGTGGCAGGCGGCGATCGGGGAGGGGTATTGCGCTCCGGCCGTCGCTGGAGGCCGAGCGTTCCTCTTCGACCGCGTCGCCAACCGCCTCCGCCTCCGGGCCGTCGAGGCCGAGACAGGGCGCCCCCTGTGGGAAGCCGGCCGCGACGTCGCCTACACCGATTCCTTCGGTTACGACGGGGGCCCGCGGGCCCAGCCTGTCGTCGCCGGCGACCGCGTCCTCACCTTCGGGCCGGACGGGAGGCTCGAGTGCCGTGCCATCATCGATGGCAGTCTTCTGTGGGAGGTCGACACCTCGGCCACCTACCACGTCGTCCAGAACTTCTTCGGCGTCGGCACCGCCCCGCTCGTCGTCGGACCGCTGCGCGTTGGCGGGGAGGAGCGGACGATTGTGGTCGTTCAGGTGGGGGGGAGCCGGGAGGGGGCAAACCCGGCGGCTCCGGAACGCCTCGATCTGGTGAAGGGGCTCGACAGCGGGTTGGTGGCCTTTGACATCGGCTCCGGCGCCGAGGTGTGGCGCGCCACGAACCAACTCGCCAGCTACAGCGTGCCGGTGCTTGCGACGATCGGCGGCCGGCCGCTGATCCTTGCCTGGATGCGCGACGAACTCGTGGCGGTCGAGCCGGCAACCGGCAAGCTGCTCGATCGCTTCCGGTGGCGGTCGGACGAACTGTTCAGCGTCGTCGCTGCAAGTCCGGTGGTATCCGGTGACCAGATCCTCCTCTCTGAATGCTACGGCCCCGGCAGCGTCCTGCTCGCCCTGGAAAACGATGCCTTCCGCGAAGTCCGACGCGACAAGCCCGGCGCGCGTCCCCGGCAGGCCCTCAAGACCCACTGGAACACTCCCGTCCTCCGCGATGGCTACGTCTACGGCTCGAGCGGGCGCAACGCCGGCGACGCTCAACTCGTGTGCGTGAACTGGAACACCGGCGCGGTCGGCTGGAGCGAGGGGGGGTTGGGCCGTTCGAGCGTCACGCTCGTCGACGACCACCTCCTCATCCTCGGCGAGTACGGCGATCTCGTTCTGGCACGGGCGACGCCGGAGAAGTACGAGGAGGTGTCGCGTGTCCGCCCCCTCGATGCCGCAAGCGGGCGTGAGCTCCTCGCACCGCCATGCTGGGCGGCACCGGTGATCGCGCGGGGCTTGGTGTTCGTCCGCGGCACCGGTCGCGTGGTCTGTCTCGATCTCATGCCGACGCACTGACGCCAGGGGCGATGAACGGCTGTCCCGCCCTCTGCGGAACGCCTCCCCGCGCGCTGTCAACCCCGGATCGGCCATCGCTTTCATCCGGTCGGCGCCGCATGTGCAAGCGGATGGAGCGAGTCCCACCGACTTCTCTTGCCTGCCTGCGTCGGGGCGTCCCATACTTCCACCTCTGACAGCGATTCGCCGTCGCGGCAATGCCCTTGTTCACCGGTTGGCAGGAGATCGACCCGACCCATGTCCGAGCCCATGCTCCGCGTTTCGCGTCCGCAGATGTCGATCAGCCAGCTGACCACCTACCGCTGGGATCTGCCTGTTGAACTCGAGCACCTCGCCTACCACGGCTTCGACGCGATCTCGCTGTGGCGGACAAAGGTGTCGGATGTCGGTGTCGACGCGGCGCGGAGGCTCCTCGATCGTTCCGGGCTGCGGGTCTCGAGCCTCCAGTGGGCCGGCGGGTTCACCGGGAGCGATGGGCGGACGTTCCGCGAGAGCATCGATGATGCCGCGGAGGCGATCACGACCGCCGAGCGGGTCGGCGCCGAAGTGCTCGTCGTCCACACCGGCTGCCGTGGCGGCCACACCCTCGGCCACGCTCGCCGGCTTCTCCAGGAATCGCTCGAGGTCCTCGCTCCGCTCGCCAGCGACCGGGGCGTGACCCTCGCGCTCGAGCCCCATCACCCCGCGGCCGCCGTGGGCTGCGGCTTCATGCCCAGGCTCACCCAGGCCCTGGAATGGGTCGATCGCTTCAATCATCCGTCAGTGCGTTTGGCCCTCGATCTGTGGCAGTTCGGCCACGACTCGACCCTTCCCGGCCTTCTCCCCGATCTCGTCAAGCGATTGGCGCTGGTCAAGCTGGCCGATCGGATTGGCCCCCCCTCGTCTGACCGGGAGCGTCTCCCCCCAGGGGCTGGTCAGCTCCCCCTCGAGGAACTCGTGGGCGAATTGCACGCTGCCGGGTATCGGGGTGACTTCGAGTTCGAGATCGTCGGCGAGGCGGTCGAGGGGCTCGGCTACGATTCGGCCCTCCGGCACCTCCGCCGGGTGACGGAGGGATGGACGCGGCCGGTGCGCCGCCCGATCCAGCGGGAAGTCGTCCGCGTCGCCAGCCCCGTCAGACGTTGAGGCGGGGCCAGACGCCGGGGGCGAGGGTCGGCTCAGGCGCGACAGACGGACCGCGGATTCACGGCAGGGCGGGGGATCATCGCTCCCCAGGCATCCGCAGATCCCAAGCCTCGACCCATTCGACCTCCCCCGGCTCCATGCCGAAATCCTCGCGGAGGCGGCGGTCGAAGTCTTCCATGTGAGCGGCGCCGTAGAAGATGGCCATCCGCTTCTTCCCGTCGGCGATCTGTTCCGAGAGCACCTCGAGCGCGGCGCCGTTGCGGTCGGTGATCAGGCTCGAGCCCTCTTCGCCGCCGAAGGCCGCGGTGAGGACCTCCATGTCGGTGAACTGCTCCGCCATGATCCGGCGGAGCCGAACTTCGCGGTCCTTCCCGAAGAAAAGCCCCCACAGATCCCCGATCCCCACCTCGGGACCGGTCGGCTTCCCCCGTTCGGCACGCTCGACCCCTTCGGCCATCAGCCGGGTGAACATCGTCCACCACGATTCGCCCCGCTTCTGCATCGCCGCATCGAACTCCTTCGGCGACATGTCGGCATGGACGAAGTTCTCCGCGGAATAGTCGATCTGGTCGAGTTGGAACTCGAGCCCCAGCATCTTCGTCATGCCGTGCTGGGCATTGCCGATCGCCCCGGAGGCCTTCCGCCCCGGCTTCGGGATCCGGGCGTTATCGGGGGCGACGAGTTCATAGAGGACGGCGTCGTAGTCCTCGAACAGCCGGTCGAGGGTGTCGTAGTAGCCCTTTCCACCGAGATGGACGGCCCCGACGAGATCGACCTCGACACGGGTCCGGCGACCAGCGGCCCGGGCCGAGGCCTCCGACTCCCGGTAATGGACGATCGACGTGTCGAGCGACGCAGGCCGCCCCTTGGCATCGCGGGAAAGCCTGAGGAACTCGACGTCGTCGTTCGGAACGTCCTCTCGCTCGGCGATCGCCCCCCCGCGCCCCCGGGCCGGCTCCGCGGCCCCCGACAGGGCGACGCCCCAGCCTCCCCAAACCACCGCGAAGAGCAGCCATCCGCACCGGAGCGCGGGCCTGGGGCAAAAAATCGTGGCCCGCGGAGGACGGCCCCCGTGGTGAGAGACCTCGAGGCAGGTCCGCATCGTTCTTCTCCCTGAAAACATCGGGAATCCGCGGAAAACGGCCGCAGTCCGGGGCCGCACGGGGCGGTTCCTGCAGGATACCCGAGGTTGCCTCGGCTGCCAGCCTTTCTTCCTGCGGGATCGCTTCGTCCCCCCGATCCGTCACGGTCTGCCAAGTTTCGTTAATTCGGATCCCCGGCACGACCGATACCAAAGGAGCAATCCGCAATTGCGGAACAACGGCTCCTGCTCCCCAGGACACATAGCGATGGCTACACACCCCCGTGTCAAGCGCGTTACCGGTCTCGTCTCCAAGCTGGCGACCATCCTCGCCCTGGCGGCGCCGCTGGCCCCCCTCTCCCAGGCCCGTGGCGGAGACTGGATGCCGCTCCTGCCGGATCAGGACTTCTACGACTTCCAGCTCTTCGCCCCGCCCGATCTCCAGGAGTACGAGATGTACCCTGAGCCGAGCGAGGGGATCTTCTTCAACTACGATCGCCTCGCCTACGGCATCACCGTACCGCGGGTGACCGGGGTTGGCACGACGCAGACCGGCGGGTATCTCATCCCCACCCAGCCGATCTCGCCGCAGACGCTCGTCCAGCTCAACAACGGCAACATCCAGGCCGGAGCCTCGACGGGTAGCCCCAACGGCGACGTCATCGGCGGCATCTACATCTTCGGTGGTGATCCGATGCAGCTCGACCTCAACACGAGCTGGATGCGGACGAAGATCGCCTGGGGCAACCGTTTCGAAGGCGGCTGGATGTACGACAACCGCGGTGTGCTCCTCTCCTATACCGACATGGGGAGCCAATCGCAGAGCTTCCAGACCAACAGTGAGTTCGCGGCCTCCTCGCCGACCCAGACCTTCACGCAGACGACCGCGTCTGGCACCGGCACGACCGGCGGCATCGGCCAGGCGATCGTGACGACGACGATCACCTCGACGAGCCCGCCCCCTGATCACCTCATCTCCCAGAAGCTGACGCAGAACAACAACACCGAGATCCAGAGCGGTGGCGTGGCGATGATGGTCCGCCGCGAGCTCGGCCGACGGGGGAGCGGCTCGACCGCGACCTTTACCTTCGGCCCGCGGTATGTCCAGGTCGCCGACCGCTACAAGATCGGGTACGAGAGCAACCAGTACGCCTTCAACACCACCGGTGGTGGTGGTGGCGGCGGCGGTGGCAACAACCAGGGTGGTGGCAACAACCAGGGTGGTGGCAACAACCAGGGTGGCGGCAACAACCAGGGTGGTGGCAACAACCAGGGTGGCGGCAACACCAACCAGGGTGGCGGCAACAATCAGGGTGGCGGCGGCCTCAACGGTGGCGGCCAGTTCGGTGGCAACAACGGCAACCAGAGCATCATCTATGACTCGGGCCCGGCCGGCGACGTCCTCGGGATCACCGGTGTCGACACCCTCACCGGACAAGGCCGTGGAACCCCGCTCCAGACCGGCATGTGGAACACGAACACCTACAACAACATGGTGGGACCGGAGTTCGGCATGCTCTTCGAGAGCGACTGGGGCCGGTGGAGCTTCACCAGCCAGTTCAAGTTCACCGCCGCCTTCAACTGGCAGAACAATCTCTACCAGGGGTCAAACTTCCCCGAGGGGATCGGTGCCGACTATCTCCGGGCAACGTTCACGCCGTCGACGACGTACACCTCCGACGGGACCAACGGGGGCGTCCAAACCCTCTCCGGCCCGCCGCTGTTCCTCCAGGTTTTCGGAGTCGGCCAGAGCAACACCACCAACGCCGCCAGCCACCAGTTCGTCTTCTCGCCGATCGGTGAATGGCGGTTCGGCGGGCAATACAAGGTGAGCCAGGCGATCAACCTCCGGGCCGGCTACACCGGCATGTGGCTGGGAAGCATCGCCCGGGCCTCGACGAACACCGGCTACGTCAGCTCCCAACGCCCGGTGCAGTACGCCCAGCCGCAGGATCCGACCCAGCCGGCGAGCCTCCAAAACCCGTGGGTCGTGAAGACCTCGACGCCGACCGGGGCCAACGGCACGCAGGTCAGCCCGACCTACAACCGGATCGGACCGGTGGTCGGCGGCCAGGAATACGTCTTCGTCAACGGCGTCGACTTCGGTGTCGAGGTGAAGTACTGATCGCAAACGGCGGCGAGGGTCAAACGCCCTCGCCGCACAGAGATCACGGGGGAAGTCGCCGTTGGCATTCGCTGGGGAGCGATGCCAACGGCGATCCCGTTTTCCATGGCCCTGTTTCATGATCCCGCTGCGTGGCGGCGGCGATCAGGAGCGATCGGGGGGATCGAACCCGACGCCGATCCAACCGGCGGTCGCCCCCCGCGTCTGCGAGAGGGTCTCGAGCCGGTCGGCGAGGGGTTGCCAGAGCCGTTCCCGGGCCGCCGTGGCGATCCCCGCCGGCAACTCGACCGGCAGACCGGCGGCATCGACCTGAACGAACCCCATCAGGGCGTCCATCCAGGGAAGGTCGTGCCCCGCAAGCGGCATCCCGACGACACCGACGACGAGGTAGCACTGCCGGACCTGGAGCACCGCGCCGCGGATCTCGACCAAGGCCCCCACCGGCACGCTCCGCCGACACTCGACCGACACGACCCGGCGAAGCATGAGGTTGGCCGTCGGCCCCACCCCCCGGGTGCCGGCCGCATAGGCGGCTTCGAGCGCGAAGCGGAGCAGGCTCCCGGCGTAGAGCGTGCCGTGGTGATTGGCGTCGGCCGGGAGGACGAGGCGGTGGCTGATGGTTTCCAGGGGGCCCTGCATGGGGCCGTTATAGCAGGGCGGGGGAGGGACGCCACGGATGCCCGCCCCCGCAGGGATCAACCAACTCCGGCCGCGCTCACCAGCCTGACACGGCGGCTCCGCGCGGGGCAGCCTGCCGGGAGAATCCCGGGTCGATCTTCGCCATTTCCTCCCGCATCACGGAGACCGTGCGGCGGATCTGATCGGGGGTGTGCTTGGAGGTGATGAAGAAGCGGAGGCGAGCCGCCCGCTCCTCGACCGCCGGATAGAGGATCGGCTGGACGCTGATCCCGCGGGCGAACATGGCCCGCGACAGCTTGAGGCTGTTGATCGAGTTGCCGAGGATCACCGGGATGATGGCCGTCCCGCCGGCCGACCCGGTGTCGAAACCGGCTTCCTTGGCAAGCTGGAGGAAGAGCCGGGAGTTGGCAAGGAGCTTCGTCACCCGGTCGGGCTGACGCTCGAGGAGCCGCAGGGCCCCCAGGGCCGCCCCGGCCGCCGCCGGCGGGAGGCCGACGGAGTAGACGAAGCCCGGCACGGTGTACTTCAGCCAGCGGACGAGCGACTTCGAGCCGGCGATGTAGCCGCCGCAGCTGCCGAGGGCCTTCGAGAGCGTGCCCATCCACAGGTCAACGTCGGCGGGATCGACCCCGAACTGCTCGCTCATCCCCCGACCGCGGGCCCCCATGACGCCGATCGAGTGGGCCTCGTCGACCATGAGGAGCGCCTTGTGCTTCTTCGCCATCGTCACGAACCGCGGCAGGTCGGCGAAGTCGCCGTCCATGCTGTAGACCCCCTCGATGACCACGAGCACGCGGCGGTACTGGCCGCGCACCTGCCGGAGGAGTTGCTCCGCGGCCTCGAAATCGTTGTGGGGGAAGGGACGGCGACGGGCTCCGGAGAGGATCGCCCCCTGGAGAAGGCTGTTGTGCGAAAGGGCATCGTGGAGGATGAGATCTCCCGGGCCGACAACATGGCCGATGACCGTCTCGTTGGTGGCATGGCCGCCGACGAAGGTGATCGAGTCTTCCGTTCCGATGAAGCGGGCAATCGCCTGCTCGAGCTCCTTGTGGATGACCTTCTCCCCCGACACGAGCCGGCTCGCCGAGACGCTCGAGCCGTAGCGATCGAGCGCCGCCTTCGCGGCCGCCGTCACGTCGGGCTCACCCGACATGCCGAGGTAATTGTAGGTCGCCCAGCTGATCATCTCCCGGCCGCCGATCTGCGTCCGGTCGTTGGTGAGCCCCTCGTGGACGCCGAAGTAGGGATCCTCGAGGCCGGCGTCACGGACGAGCTTGAAGTTCTGCTCGAGCGCCCGCACCTCGGGAAACTCGGCGATGTCCCAGGCCTCGCGGGGGATGTCGTGGGTCACGGCGGTGACCGCCGGATGCTGGGGGCCTGTCCCGGTGGACGAGGCCGGGGCGAACCGGCCGGCGGCGGGGAGATTCGATGCCGGCATGTGGTCGAGGATCGCCTCCACGACCTCGCGGCAGGTCTCGATCTGGGGGAGGACTTGCTCGGGGAAGCGGCCCCCATAGGTCTCCTCGAGCCCGGTGACGATCTCCATCCGTTCGAGCGAATCGAGCCCGAGCTCGACGATGTTGCTCTCGAGAGTGAGGTTGCCGGCCCGCTCCTTGGCGATGCTGCGGACCTGGTTGTAAACCGCCTCGACCACCGACTCGGGGAGATCCCGCTGCGGGCGGCCGGACCGCGACGATTCCCCCACGGGGCGATGGCGGGCGAGCCGCGGAGCCTCCGCGCCGGGGCGGACGGCGGTGGCGGCGGGGCGCGGCGCTTCGGTGACCGTCGAGCCGGCGATGCCCGGCTGCAGCCAGCCGATCTGCTGCTCCACCACCTCGAGCGTCCCGTCGAGGAACTGCCGCTTGCAGGCGTGTCGCTGAATCTTGCCGCTCGACGTCTTCGGGACGCTGTTGGGGCGAACGAGGACGATCCCCTCGAGCGCGATCTCGTGCTCGATGGCGAGTTGGCGGCGGATCTTGTCGAAGGCCTCCGTCATCTCCTCGCTGTCGCGCTTGCCGCGTTCCAACTCGGCGACGACGACGACGCGCTCGCGCCCCTCGACTTCGACCGAGAAGGCTGCCACAGAACCGGCCCGGATGAGCGAACCGGTCGTCTCGACCGTCTGCTCGATGTCCTGCGGGTAGTGATTGCGACCGCGGATGATGATCAGGTCCTTGAGCCGTCCGGTGACGAACAGTTCGCCGTTGTCGAAGAACCCGAGATCGCCGGTGCGGAGGTAGGGACCGGGGTTGGGCTGCCAGGTCTTGAGCGACTGTCGCTCCGATCCGGAGTCGGGGCGGGCGAGCATGGCGCCAAACGTCGCCTGTGTCTCGTCGCTGCGGTTCCAGTAGCCCTGCGCCACGCTCGGCCCGCTCACCCAGATCTCGCCGATCATCCCTGGCGGCAGGGCTTCGTTCGTGTGCGGATCGACGATCCGGACGTCCTGGCCGTCGAGTTCACGGCCGCTGCCGACGAGCCGGCGCGTCCCCGGGGCGAAGCCGGTGCGAACCACCGCCGAGCCGGTCTCGATCGACGTGGCGTCGAAGGTGCGGATCACCGGCGGCTCGAACTTCATCCCGCCGGTCACCATGAGCGTGCTCTCGGCGAGGCCGTAGCAGGGGAAGAACGCCTCGCGGCGGAACCCGCACGGCGCGAACGCCTCGGAGAAGGCGTCGATCGTCTCGGGGCGGACCGGCTCGGCGCCGTTGAAGGCCAGCGACCAGCTGGAGAGATCGAGCGAGCGGCGCTGCTCTGGCGTGATCTTCCGGACGCACAATTCGTAGGCGAAGTTCGGCCCGCCGCTGATCGTGGCCCGGTATTTCGAGATCGCCTCGAGCCAGCGGAGCGGTTTCTGAAGGAACGCCACCGGCGACATGAGGACGTTGAACTTCCCTCCGTAGAGCGGCACGAGGATGCCGCCGATGAGTCCCATGTCATGGAAGCTCGGCAGCCAGAACACCCCCGACTGCGACCGGGTGATCTCGAACGCCTGCATGATCCGGAGGGAGTTGTGGAGGAGGTTGGCGTGCGAGAGCATCACCCCCTTCGGCGTCCCGGTCGACCCGCTCGTGTACTGGAGGAACGCCAGCGTTTCCCCGTCGATGTCGGGCCGTTCCCAGCGCTCAGCCCAGTCGGACTCGAGCTCGGCATCGACCTTCCAGAGAATCTTCCCGAGGCTCGGTGCCGCGGCCCGGAGGCCTTCGAAGCGATCGAGGACGTCGCGGGTCGTGAGGGCAACGGAGGCATCCGCGTCGCGGGCGATCGCCTCGATCCGCTCGACCGACCGATTCTTGCGCGGCGGGTACGCCGGGACCGCGATCGCACCGCCGTAGAGGCAGCCGAGAAACGCGGCGATGAAATCGAGGCCCGAGGGAAAAAGGAGGAGTACCCGCTTCCCGGTCATCCCCGAGGCCTGCAGCCAGGCACCGAGCGTCCGGGCCTTCCGGTCGAGCTCGGCGTAGGTGATGTTGAGCTCGTCCTGCTCGCCGTCGACGAGGAACGTGAACGCCCGGTCATGGGGGCGGTAGGCCGACCGTTGCCGCAGCAGGTCGACGATCGTTTCGGCAAACGACGCTTCGGTGTTGGGATTGGGATTCACGTGCCGTGGGACCTCCGCCCACCTACCGTCCTTGAGGGACTCCCGGCGCGGCGCCTGGGGGCAGCCGGCACGGGCACCGTGCATTGGAAACCCGGGATTCCCCCCGGGACTTCTGGGATTTCGGCAGGTTTCCCAGACCTGCAACAGAGTCTACCCGTGGGTGCCAGACAACCGGAAGTTCCGGACCACCGGGAGCTTCCGGACGGTGTTCCGCCGGCCCCGCGATCGACAGTCCTTCGCCAGTCGGCAAGGGGGAGCGTCAAAACGTCCCTGTTCCGGGGGCCACGCAAACCCTGCGGCCCCTTGACACCACCCGCCGGGGGACTCTGCGGCCGAGTCGAGGCCCGGCGTCGACCGCGCCACCGCGCCGGGAGCGGGCCTCGACCGATCAGGAAGCCCAGGTCCGGCCGCTCGCCGATTCGACGCGCGGTCCGAACTTGCCGGTCAATCCGCCAATGACGTCCCAGCGGTCGTGGCGACGGACTTCGATGTCCCCCTGGAGGTTGACACGCACCAAACAGGTGTCGGTGAGCCCGGCGCGCCGGAGGGCCTCGGGCGACACTTCATCCGGCTCGAGCAGGCTCATCAGCGCCCGGCCGTTCATCTCGATGTACTTCGCCGCCATGGTGATCCTTCCTGGTGCGGATCGGTTCGGGGTGATCGTCGCCGTGCGGGATCAACCACCGAACCGGGCATGGAACTCGCTCTCCAACCGAATGAGGCCGGCGGGGGGAATCTCCTCGGCGCGGGCCTCGGGGGAGAGGCCGAGGGTGGTGAACAGGCCGTCGACCCCTTCGCGAACGCCCGATTCTCGCTTTCCCCCGGCGATCCGCACAAGGACACCGCGGAGCAGTTTGCGACGGTGGCAGAAGAGATCGCGGATGAAGCGGTGGAATCGCCCCGGATCGGGAATCGTCGCGCGGCGTTCGGCATCGACGACGATCCGCACGATCGCGGAGTCGACCTTCGGCCGCGGCCAGAAGACGCTCGGCGGGAGGATGCGGACGATCTCCGCGTCGGCCTGGGCACCGATCCAGACCGACAGCGCGTTGTAGCTGGAGTCGCCGGCATGGGCCGACATCCGCTCCGCCATCTCGCGCTGCACCGTGACGGTGGCCGACGCGAACGGACGGGGAAGGGCGAGGAGATTCGAGATCACCGGCGTGGCGACGCAGTAGGGAAGATTGGCGACCAGCCGCAGCGCCCCTCCTGGGGAGGCTGCGAGGGCCGCGTCGACGGCTGCGAGGAGCTCCGGGGCCATCGTGTGCTTCGAGGCCAATGCATCTCCCTCGACGAGTTCGACGTTGTCGACCTCGATGAGGCGATCGCGCGCCAGCTGCGCGAGCCGGGGATCGATCTCGGCGGTGACGACCCGTCCCGCCACCGCCGCCAGGCGTTCGGTGAGCACGCCGGTGCCACACCCCACCTCGAGGACGACATCGGCCGGGCCGATCCCCGCCTCACGGACGACGAGATCGACGAGGTTGAGATCGACGAGAAAGTTTTGCCCCTTCGACGCGTCGATCCCGAAGCCGACCTGCTCGAAGAGCCGCTTCAAGTAGGCCGTCGTCTGCCGGGAGGCACGGGTTATCGGCGCGGCAGGGGGGGGCTCCGGCGGCTTCGACCAAGCCGGGCGCCCCTCGGACCGCCCCCGTGTGCCATCACGTCGGGTCATGGGGCGCCTTCCAACCAGCGGGCAACATACTTGGCCACGAGATCGGTCTCGAGGTTGACGCTCCCGCCGACGGCAAGCGTCCCCAGGGTGGTGACGGCGAGGGTGTGGGGGATGAGGGCGACGCTGAACCGATCGGCCTCGACCTCGACGAGGGTCAGGCTGATGCCGTCGATCGCCACCGAGCCCTTGGAGGCCATCTGGCGGAGGAGCGTGGCCGGCGCCGAGAACCAGCAGGTCACCCAGTCGCCCGATTCATCGCGGGAAAGGAGACGACCGAGCCCGTCGACGTGCCCGGTGACGAGGTGGCCGCCGAGCCGGTCGGAAAGACGCAGGGAGCGTTCCAGATTCACCCCCGCGCCGGGGACGAGGCCCCCGAGCGTGGTCCGGGCGAGGGTTTCAGGCCCGAGTTGGAAGGTGAGGCGCCCCCCATCGATGGCCACCACCGAGAGACAGCAACCGCTGACACAGATGCTCGCCCCGAGGGGGGCGTCGGCGGCGATATCCCCCGCCTCGACGGTCAGCCGCACCCCCGGCGCCTCGACCCGCACGTCGCTGATCAGCCCGATGGTTTCCACGAGTCCGGTGAACATAGTGGCGATGATGATAGCAGGCGGTGACGCCCCCGGGCCGAATCGGGGAGCGGAGACCGCAGCCACGCCCGGCTGGGACGTGTGGGGGAGCCGGCCTTGCGTGCGGGGCCGCGGCGGGCACAATTGCCGATTCCGCCCCGCACGCAAGGCCGGC
>CANGGT010000080.1 GCA_947453375.1 Planctomycetaceae bacterium | reverse complement strand
GGTTCTCAATCCGACCGCGAAGGAGCGCTTCGAGCGAATCGTTCTCGGGGCACTTCCCGATCTCTACCCCTGGAAGGTGCGGAGCGAGCCGACGCTGAATCCCTGGATCTCGCGATGGTTGGCCTGGAGGCGGGCTGGCCTGACCGGGCGATCCTGAGCCGGACGGCTCGGCAGGCCATGGTCCATCCGGGTGAGCGTTCGATGGCCCCCCGAGACGAAGGAAACGCCGTGGACGGTCGTCGATCGCCACGGCCGCGCCGGCTCGCATGCGGAGGACTGAAACGACACGATCCCCGGGAAACGCTGGGTTTTCCCGGGGATCGTCGGGGTGATGAACACCCAAGAAAGTCGGGGCGACACGATTCGAACGTGCGACCTCTACGTCCCGAACGTAGCGCTCTAGCCAGGCTGAGCTACGCCCCGATCTGGCGGCGGCCACAAGGGCCTCCGCGACGCAAGTTGATACAAGCTACCCTGCCCGGCCCCGGCCGGCAACGGCGATGCTCCGAAGGGGCTATTTCCCGGTGAATTGACCCCTCCTGGCTGGACAGGGGAGGGGGATTGCGATGAACTGCGGACGGGGTATCAGGCCCTCCGCCGTGGACGGTCGATCGAACACCCACTGCCAGCCCGGTGACGACTTGGACAAACAGACTCTCGCCTCCACCATGTCGGCTGGCAAGAAAACAGGGGATTCCGAGCAGGGATCCCCCGGTGCGGCCGAGCCTGCGAGCGCCCTGCCCGCAGCCGGACGAGCGGGCCAGTCGTCGCGCGTTCAGAGCGTCGACTCGCTTCGCGGCCTCGCCGCGTTCGGCGTGATGCTCTACCACTTCGTCTATCTCGATGCGCTCTTTCCCAGCGACACGTCCTTTTCATCCTCGATGAAGGCTGCCACGTTCTACGGTCATCTTGGCGTGCCCGTGTTCTTCGTGATCTCGGGATTCGTCCTTCCGTATTCGCTCGAAGCCGCCGGATATCACTGGCGGAACTTCCGCACCTTCGTCGCCAAACGGCTTGTTCGGCTCGAGCCGACGTATCTCCTCTCCCTGGCGATCCACCTCGGTCTGTGGGCCATCGCCTCGCGCCTGCCGACATTCCGCGGCGAACCGCTTCAGATCGAGCCGGGGCGTCTCCTCTCCCACCTCGGGTATCTCAGCGGCCTGCTCGGGTACCAGTGGTATTCCGAGAATTATTGGACGCTGGGAATCGAGTTCCAGTTCTACATTGTCATGGCCCTGGCACTGCCCCTGCTGATCGGGCCGAACCCTTGGTGGCGGTGGGCCGCCATCGTCTCGCTCCTCGGCGCGGATCTCGCCCAGGTGCCGCCGACCCTGTTCGCTCGTTACGGCGCCCTCTTTGCCCTCGGCATCGAAACGTTCGTCCTCCGCTCGCCCACGCGCCGCAGCCAGGTTGATGCCACCCTCGCCGGCGCGGCGGTCGTGGTTCTAGCGTGGTCGGACGGCTGGGTGACGGCCGCCGCGGCAGCCGCTACGGCGGCGATCATCGGCTTCGATGCCCTGCCTGTCTGGCGACCGATCTTGTGGCTCGGGACCGTTTCCTATTCGCTCTACCTGTTCCACACCATCGTCGGCCAGCGCGTGCTCCATGTCGGCGAGCGGTTCGCCACCAACGACGCCTCGCGCGTCGTCGTCCTGATGGCGGCGATCGCCGCGTCGCTCGTTGCGTCGTGGCTGGTCTGTTTCTTCGTCGAGTGGCCGAGCCAGCGACTGGCTTCGAGGATCCGCTACCACAAAACCCCGGCGACGGTTGGGGATTGACGGCAGTCCGGATCGGTGGGCCAGCCCCGCCTCACTCGGGCTCCGCCAGCGAGACGCAGACCAGTTCCCGGTCGTTGCGGGCGAAGACACACTTCCCCGCGAAGGCCGGATGGCTCCAGACCACCTCGCGGCCGAAGCATTCGCCGGTCGGGGCGAGGAGATGCGTGCGGCCGAGTTCCTCGTAGCCGGTGGGCGTGAGCCGGGCGAGGATCAGGTCGCCGGTCTCGCTGAACAGCCAGTGACGCTCCCCCTGACGGACCAGGAAGGCCGTCCCGTGGCGGCCGCGACGGTTCCCGAGCGTCGGCACGCCGGTCTCCCAGAGCCGATCGCCGGTGGCCAGATCGACGGCCGTCAGGAAGCCTGTCTCGCAGTCGCAGCCGTAGAGGGTGTCGCCGACGATCATCGGTGTGCTGTTGGCGCTCGCGATCGAGGCCTTGGCCCGGTTGCGCCACACGACCTTCGCGCCGGGGAGCTTGTCGTCGAGCCGAAAGAGGGCACCGATGTTGCCGATGCCGCTGGCAAAGAGGACGCGGCCGGCCGAGGTGTCTGCCACCTGCGGCGCCATGATCGACATCCCATAGCCCGGCTTGAGCGGCACTCCCCAGATCGTCTTTCCGGTGGCGGGATCGAGGGTCGTGATCGTGTCGGCGTCCCAGACGAGGAGGTGGCGCACGCCGGCTGTCTCGAGGATCGACGGCGGGGCGTAGCCCGGCTCGCTCGCCGAGAGGGCCCGCCAGATTTCCTTGCCGGTGCGTCGGTCAAACGCCACGACGACGCTCCCTTCCCCCCCCACCATGCAGATCACAAGGTCGCCCTCGACGAGCGGATGGCTCGAGAAGCCCCAGATCGGCGTCGGGGCGCCGTAGTCAGTCTTGAAGTTCTTCGCCCACACCACCTTGCCGGTGAGGGCATCGAGGGCATGGAGATTTCCTTCGGCGCCGAGCGCGTAGACCACGCCATCGACGACCGTCGGCGTGCAGCGTGGGCCACAGGCATACGAGACCGCGTAGGGGCAGTCGTATTCGTGCTTCCAGAGGAGCCGGCCGTCTGTGGCATCAAAACAGAGGACCCGCTCGCGGCCGGCGAGTTCAGTCCGCTCCGAAGGACTGTTGGCCACCGTTCCCCCGGCCCCGTCGCCGAGGAGGTAATCCATGAGATAGACGCGGCCATCGGCCACCGCCGGGCCGGAATAGCCGCCACCGACCTCGGCCCGCCAGCGCGCAGGCAGCCTGTCGGCGGGGAGGTTGGCACGGATGCCGGTCTCGCGCCACTGGCCGTCACGCTCCGGGCCACGCCACTGCGGCCAGTCGTCGGCCCGAGCCTGGACAATCGTCACCGCCAAGCAAACCACCGCGCCGGTGAGGGAACGCCCGATGGCACGGTGAAAACACTGGCGAAAATCGATGGCCATGGTGGGGTCCTCTTGGGCACGGAAAATGGAGGGGACTGGATCAGCAACGCGGCGAAACGGCCGTCAGTCATCGGTGGAACTGGAGGCGGAGGCGGGGGCGATCAGCGGCGGAAGTTCCTGCGTGATGTCGAGGCCGTCGGGCCGCCAGTCGACGACCTCCATCTCCGCGGTGCGCCGGCCACGAAACTCGTTGATCTTCGGTCGGAAGGCGACGTGAAACGGCTGGCCGGGAGAGGGAAGATGGGGAAGCCACTCGGCGGCCCCCCAGGCCACGGCGCGGATCTTCACGCCATGCTGGATGAGGGTCATGGCGACATGTCGGCCACCGGCGCCGATCACCCGCGGCGCTTCGGTGAGCCGCACGGCCGAGGCGCACAGCACCGGACGGCGATTCCCCTGACCGAACGGGGCCAGCTTCTCGATCTGGCTGACGGTGTCGAGCGACAGGCTGGCGATCGTCGCCTCGCCGTCGATCGCCACCTGGGCCAGCCGCAACTCATCCGGCATCCGGGCCGCCACCGCGGCGAGGAACGCCGCGCGGAAGGCCTCGATGGCGCCGTCCTCGATCCGCAGGCCCGCCGCGGCGGCATGGCCGCCGCAGGTGACGAGATGGGAGCGGCAGGCCTGGAGCGGGGCGAGGATGTCGAAGCCGGGCACGCTCCGCAGGCTCCCCGTCGCCGGCCGCCCCTGATGCTCGTCCTGGGCGATGACGACGACCGGGCGGTGATAGCGCTCGGCGAGCCGGCCGGCGACGATCCCCCCCACGCCGGGGTGCCAGCCGCGGCCAGCGCGGACCAGCGCCGGCGAGGCGACCGGATCGAAGTCGTGAGTGGCCTGCTTCGTGGCGGCGAGGAGGATGCTCCGCTCGAGGGTGTCACGCTGCTCGTTGAAGCCATGGATCACATCGGCCAGTTGAACGGCGCGGGCCTCGTCGGCGGTCGTGAGCATCTCGATCGCCAGGCCGGCCTGACCGAGCCGCCCGGCGGCGTTGAGCCGCGGCGCCAGCCGAAAGGCGACATCCTCGCTTTCGAGAGCCGATTTCTCCTGGAGCTTGGCAAGCTCCATCAGCCGCACGATCCCGGCGCCGCCGCGGAGGCGGAGGCACTCGAGGCCATGCTTGACGAGGATCCGGTTTTCGTCGAGGAGGGGCATGACGTCGGCGACGGTGCCGAGCGTCGCCAGGCCCACGGCGCGGAGGAGCATTTCCCGCAGCCGCGGTGTCACTTGCTTGGCGCCACTGGCGCGGGTGGCGATCGCCCAGGCGAGCTTGAAGGCCACCGCCGCGCCGCACAGATCGCCGAAGGGATACCCGCCCCCAGGGAGCCGAGGATGAACGAGCACCGTCGCCTCGGGGAGCGCCGGCCCGAAGCCGTGGTGGTCGGTGATGATCAGATCGATCCCGAGTTCGCGGGCCACGGCCGCCTCGGCGGCGCTGGCGATCCCGCAGTCGACGGTGATCACGAGCTTCGCCCCCTTCGCCGCCAAGCCGCGGAGCGCCTCGGCATTGAGGCCGTAGCCCTCCTCGAAGCGGTCGGGCACATACCACTCCGGCGTCGCCCCGAGGGCCTGGAGACAGCCGAAGAGGATCGCCGTGGCGCACATGCCGTCGGCGTCGTAATCGCCGTAGATCACGATCCGCGTGCCGTCGCGCGCGGCGGCGAGGATCCGCTCGGCGGCGGCAGGCACCCCGGGGAGCGACTCGGGATCGCGGAGATCCTGGAGCGTGCCGGCGAGGAATGTCCGCGCGGCGGCAGCGTCGACGAGCCCGCGCGCCGCGAGCAGCCGGGCAACGATCGGCGATACGCCGGCGGCCCGCTCGAGTCCCGCGACCACCGCCGCATCCTGCGGCTGCATTCTCCAGCGCTTCGGCACGTCGGCGGCTCCTTTCCGGGGCGCTGCCCTGGCGGGCGGCGGTACGGAGTATACGCCACACCCCCGGTACTGATTCCGCCGACAGGCCGGCCCGTTGTGGGGGCGCTGGCCGGGCCGTAGATTGTCAGCCGCCTTGTTCCCCCCGGAGCCCCTCCATGCCGGCCGTCGACACCCTCCTGCCGATCTTCGCCCCCAAGCCGCACCGCGACACCGTCGCCGCCGACCAGGTCCTGTGCCAGTTCTGCACGGCGAAGTGCTGCCGCTATTTTGCGCTGCCGCTCGACACCCCGACGACGCGGGAGGAGTTCGAATACATCCGCTGGTTCCTCCTCCACGAACACGCCACCGTGTTCACCGAGGATGGCGAGTGGTATGTCTGCGTCCACACCGTCTGCAAGCATCTCGGCGAGGATCACCGCTGCGGGATTTACGAGACCCGTCCGCAGATCTGTCGCGAATACACGACGAAAGACTGCGAATACGAGGACGACTGGGTGTACGACCAGTATTTCGAGACCGCCGAGCAGGTCGAGGAGTACATGGATGCGGTGTTAGGCCCGGGGGGGCTCGAGGTGGGGGAGGGACGGCGGAAGAAGAACCGCGGCAAGTCGATCCGCGGGCCCCGCCCCAATCCGCTCGCGATCCTCGGCTGAACTCTGGCGGCGGCGGAATCCATGCCATGCTCACGTCGACGGCCTTCCAAGGCGATGGTGTCTCCCTCTCCGGCTGGACGGCGGGATGTCCTGCAGCGCCGCCGCTCCTCCTCCTCCATGGCGTGTCGCGCCGCCGGGCGACGTTCGCGCCGCTCCTCCCCTGGCTTCTGCCGAGGTTTTGCGTTCGGGCCTACGACCAACGCGGGCATGGCGAATCGGAGCGGGGCGAGGGGTATTTCGTCCGCGACTATGCGGCCGACTCCGTGCGGGTCGTCGGGACGCTCGGGAGGCCGGTGCTCTACGGCCATTCCCTCGGTGCCCTCGTCGCCCTCCTCACCGCCGCGGCCTGCCCCGACTCGGTCGCGGGAATCGTCCTCGAAGATCCGCCGGGGCCGACCTTTCTCGCCTCGGTCGATCGCAGCCCCTATGCGGCGGTGTTCACGCTCTACCGGCAGCATGCCGGGAGCACGCTCTCCGTTGGCGAACTTGCCCGGAAGCTCTCGGCGGCCCCTCTTCCGGGCGCCCCCGGGATGCCGGCGACGACGTTCGGTGCCACGCGCGATCCGGCGAATGTCCGGTTCACGGCGTCGTGCCTGAAAGGCCTCGACCCGGCGACAATGCTCCCGCTCCTGGCCAATGCTTGGCTCGACGGGGTCGATTGGGTTGCGACGCTCCGCCGGGTGACCTGCCCCGTGCTCCTGCTCCGGGCCGATCCCGCGCGCGGCGGCATGCTGCCCGACGGCGACTTCCGACAGCTCTGCGACACGCTTGCCGATCCGACCCCGATCGACCTCGCGGGAATCGGCCACAACGCCGTCGGCCAGCAGCCCGACCTCGTGCCACGGTTCGTGATCCCGTTCCTCGAGTCGCTCCCGTTTGGCGACGAGCCGATGAAGTCGTAGGCTCTTCGCGGGGGGGCGACGCATCCTGCGGCCCCGTTCGTGGCACGGCGACTGTGGGGGAAGAAGACGATGCGGAACGAATCAGGCACGACGGTGATCCGCGGGGGCCGGTTGTTCGACGGTACCGGGGGCGCAGCGGTGGCCGACGCGGCCCTCGTGATCCGTGACGGGATCGTGGCCTATGCCGGCCCTGAGGCTGCGATGCCCGGGCAGCCCCGAGACGCGCGGCGGATCGACGTCGGCGGTGGGACGATCATGCCCGGCCTCGTCGAGGCCCACTTCCATCCCACCTACTTCGACGTCGCGGCCCTCGAGGATCTCGACATCAAGTATCCGGTCGAATACGTCACCCTCCTCGCCGCCGCCAACGCCCGGCTCGCTCTCCAATGCGGCTACACGGCGGCCCGCAGCGGCGGCAGCCTGTTCAACATCGACGTCTGGCTCAAGAAGGCCCTCGAGAACGATCTCACGCCCGGCCCCCGGCTCGTCGCCAGCGGTCGCGAGATCTGCGGCGTCGGCGGGCTGATGGATTGGAATCCCGACTTCCGCCGCATCGGCATGGAGGGGCTCGTGCTCCTCGTCAACGGCCCCGACGAGGCCCGCGCCGCGGTTCGGAAGCTCGTTAAAGACGGTGTCGAGTGGGTGAAGACCTACCCCACCGGCGATGCGGCCGCCCCCGACGTCAACGATCACCACACCCTTTGCATGACGTTCGAGGAGATGCGGGCGGTGGTGGCGACGGCCCACAACCACGGCCTCAAAGTGACCGGCCACTGTCGGGCCACCGAGGGGATCACCAATGCCCTCAAGGCTGGCTACGATGCAATCGAGCATGGCACGTTCATCGATGACGAGGGGCTCGAACTCCTCCTCGCGCGAGACGTCCCCTGCGTGCCGGCGCTCTACTTCGAGAAGGTGAGTGTCGAGCGCGGCCCCGAGTTCGGCCTCTCGCAGCGGGTCATCGATGGCCATCAGGAGACGCTCGACGGCGGGGCCGAGAGCGCCCGGCGGATTCTCCGAGCCGGCGGCCGGCTGGGGATGGGGGGCGATTACGGCTTCGCCTGGAATCCCCATGGCGACTACGCCAAGGAGCTGTCGTTCTTCGTCGACTTCGTCGGGCTCTCGCCGCTCGAGGTTCTCAAGTGCGCCACGAAGACCGGCGCGGAGATCATGGGGCGGGGCCACGATCTCGGCACGCTCGAGCCTGGCAAACTCGCCGACGTCCTCCTCGTCGACGGCGATCCGACGACCGACATCCGCGTTCTCCAGGACCGCAGCCGCTTCATCGCCGTCATACAGGGGGGCGTGGTGAAGGCGGGGCGGATGGCGGCGCAGGCGGGCTGAAGCCGCCCGGGCCGAAGGGCCGCCGCGCCCACGGGTGGTGGGTGGCGGTGGTGCGGGGGGGTATAACCGGGGTCTTCCTCCGCTCCTCCCCGGGACCTGCTCCGTGACCGACCCGCGCCCGCCAAGCGATTCCCGCACGCTCATCGAACCCCGCACCCTCAAGGGGTTTCGCGATCATCTCCCCCCGCAGGCCCTCGCCCGGGAGGGAATCCTCGACATCGCGAGGCGCGTCTACCGCTCCTACGGCTTCGTGCCGATCGACACGCCGGCGCTCGAATACCTCGAGATCCTCACCGGGAAGGGGAGCGACGAGACCGACAAGCAACTCTACCGGTTTACCGACCACGGTGGCCGCGACGTGGGGATGCGGTTCGATCTCACGGTTCCGCTGGCTCGCTTTGCCGCCCAGCACATCGGCACCCTCGGTGTACCCTTCAAACGCTATCACATGGCGACGGTGTGGCGCGGCGAGAACACGCAGCGCGGCCGCTACCGCGAGTTCATGCAGTGCGACTTCGACACGATCGGGACGACGAGCCCGCTTGCCGATTTGGAGACCGTCCTCGTCGTCCATGATCTCCTTTCCGCGATCGGATTGAGAAGCTTCACGATCCGGGTCAACGACCGCCGGGTTCTCTCGGGGATCCTCGAGCGACTCGGGCTGGCCGACCGCTCCACCGTCGTGCTCCGGGCCCTCGACAAGCTCGGCAAGGTAAGCCCCGAAGGAGTCGCCGCGGAGCTTGCCGGGCACGGGATCAGTGCGGCGGCGAGCGCCGATCTGTTGATGCTCGCGTCGCTTTCCGGAGCGGCCGACGCCGTCCTCGACGCCCTCGAGCCGCTCGCCGGCGGCACGGCGACGGGGCGGGCCGGGATCGACAGCCTGCGGGCGCTCCTCGACGGCGCGGGGCAGGCTGGGGTGCCTGGCGGAAGGATCGTCATCGATCCTTCGATCGCCCGCGGCCTCGACTATTACACCGGCCTGGTACTCGAAAGCTTTCTCGACGAGCTGCCGGCGCTGGGGAGCATCTGTTCCGGGGGGCGCTACGACAATCTCGCCGGGCTCTACACGAAGCAGCATCTTCCGGGGATCGGAGCGTCGCTCGGGATCGATCGATTGCTCGCGGGGCTCGAGGAGCTCGGCCGGCTGGAGACCCGCGAGACCGCCGCCGACATCTTCCTCGTTTACTTCGACGAGGCCCACCGCGGGGATTACCTGCGGATCGCCGCCGCCCTGCGGAGGGCGGGGATGGCGGTGGAGATGGCGGCCGAACCGAAGCGGGTCGGTCAGCAGCTGAAAGTCGCCTCGAAGAAGGGCTTTCCGCTGGCACTCGTCATCGGCAGCGACGAGTTCACCGCCGGCACGGCGCAGTGCAAGCGGATGCAATCGCAGCAGAGCACCGTCATCGACTGGCACGGCGACGTGCCGGTACTCGTTGACGCCGTGGCAGCGCAGCTCGCGGAGGTCCGTGCCGGGGGCTGATCCGAGCTGCGGCGCCGTGCGGTCAGCCGATCACGGTGCGGCGGAGGGCTTCGAGGCTCGTCGCCACGACATCGGCATCCGCCGGTCGGTCGGCGGGATCGTGGGCGATCAATCGCATGACGAGATCGGCCACGGCTGGTGGGACTTCTGGTGCCACGTCGGTAATCGCTGTCGGCGTCCCCCGAGCGATCGCGGCCAACACGGCCACGAAGGAACGCCCCTCGTAGGGGAGCCGCCCGCTGAGCATCTCGTACAGGATCACCCCGAGACCGAAGAGGTCGGCACGGCCGTCGACTTCCCCGTCGGTTGCCCGTTCCGGTGCCATGTACGACGGCGTGCCGACGACGCGGCCATCGAGGGTGAGGCTGTGGCTCGGGGCGCTCGCCTCACGAACCAGACCGAAGTCGATGATCCGTACACGGCGAGCCGGTCCGACGAGGATCACGTTGTCGGTCTTGATGTCTCGGTGAACGAGGTTGTGGGCATGGGCCGCGCCAAGACCGGCGGCGATCTCCTGGGCGATCCGCAGCGCCTCCGCGATCGGAAGTCGTCCCTCGTGGCGGAGATGATCGGCGAGCGACCGTCCTTCGAGGAACGGCATCACGAGGTAGGGAAGGCCCCCTTCTTCACCGACGTGATGGATCGTGATGACATGGGGGTGATCGATCCGTGCCACGGCCCGGCTCTCCCGGAGAAAGCGTTCGCGGGAGGTCGGCTCGAGCGCCTTGGCGGGGAGCATCACCTTGATGGCCACGTCGCGGTCGAGTCGGTCGTCGTGGGCCAGCCACACCCGCCCCATCCCTCCGCTGCCGAGGAGACGGACGATGCGGTGGCCTCCGATCGTCCGTGGGGTCAGCGGTTCCGCGGCCGCGACGCGGATGACGACGTTGTCGGAGTCGCCGTGGCCGGCGCCCCCCCGCTCCAGCATGACCGTTTCCGCCTCGTGGACGCCATGCTCGCCGGTGTCTTCCGCGGAGGTGCGGACCACGAAGGTGCAGAATGGATCCCCCCGGAGGATGCAGGAGGTTTCCTCGATCTCCACCGCCTCGCCGTAGTGGCGGGCCATGCCGCGGATGAGGCCCTGGGCCAGCCGACAGAGCCGTCGTGCGGAGGTGTAAACGAGATGGAGTTCGTGGGTGTCGTGGCGGATCGTCTCGAGAACTGGCGGCTTGGCACCGGGATTCTTCGCCCGAACCAGCGAGTGGATGATCCCCTCGGTCTGCTCGATGAGATCGAGCAGCGTCCACGCGGGATCGACGGCCGTGCCGGCCACCTTGAGGAGGTGAGGGGCGAGAAACTCGCCGAACCGCTCGACGACGTCAGGGAGGCTCTCGCCGGTGGCATCGGCGATCGCCCCCAGCATCGAGACGGCGGCCTCGTCCGGATAGACGCCGGAGGGGAGATATCGCTCGCTCGTCGGTGGCCGGGATGTTGGCCTGACGCGACCGTCCGGCTGGAGCGGCGCGCCGCTCGAGGGGGGCGTGGCGATGAACTTCTGCAGAAAGAAGAAGATCAGTCCGTGCACCAGCCCACCCCGTCGATGGCGTCGCCCCGTTCCTTCGTCCCGAGAGGGCGAGTCTGACAGATGCCGGCGGCGGGGGGAAGGATCTCGGCGGGGGAAGTCGCCGGCTGCCGGGGGGCGACAAGGCGTGTCGCGCCGCTCACTCCGCCGTCGCGCCGCAGATCCGCTGGCGGTAGAGCCGCAGGCCGTGGACGGCGTGGTAGAGCGCGCCGCACTCGACGTCGACGTCGGCGGTCTGCTCCAGAAGCGTGACGAGCCTCGTCGCCGCCCGCGTCACCCATGGCTCGGCGAGACGCTCGTCGTCGAGGGCTGCGGCGAGGAACTCGAAGATGTGACCGGTGGCCCCCAGGCGGGCAAAGACATCGGCGGACGTGCCGGGCCGCTCGAAGAAGTGGACAGAGAAGCTGCCGTCGGGCTGCTGGTGGCGGCGGGCGATCTCGATGCACGATTCGATCCTCGCCTCCGCGTCGGCCCAGCCTCCGTGCTCGCTGCCGGCCGGTCCGGCACCGTCCCGGTGGGCGGCGAGGGCCTGCACGAGGCCGAAAAGCCGATGGCATCCGCCACAGGCGGCGCCATCGATGTCGGCGGCCGCCTCCATCGCCACGACATCCTCGATCGTCCAGGTCCGGCCGTCGCTCGAGGTCCATGGGCTCTCCGGAGGGAGCCAGGCGGCGAGGGCCATGAGCGTCCAGGTGGCCTCGCGCCCCGGGCGAATGTCTGCCTGGGCCTGGGTGAGGAGATCGCGGAGGGTGTGGGGCTTGCCGTTGACCGAAATCGGTGTGTCGACCGACAGGCCCTCGAGGCCGCATTGGGCGAGGTAGCCGATCCACTGGTCGGGATGCCCCTGGCCGGTCGTGCTCCCCTCCTCGATGGTCGCCACCACGCCCTCCCTTCCCGGCCGCAGCCGCCAGCCGCGCAAGGCGCCGCCGTCGAGGAGCCAGGCGAGCGCCGTCGTCTTCCCCTCGGCGGTCGCCAGCGGGAGTTCGTCGCCGAAGGCGAGGATCCCATGGACCACCTGCCAGGCGCCGGTGACCCGCTGGTCGAGGAGGCGGCTGTCCCGGGCGTGGGCGACGACGCGGTCGATCCGGACGCACAGATCCCCCGCATCGACGGCCCCCACCGCTCCCACGTTCCCCGCCGAGCCGGCCGCGGGGCCGCATCCCGGGGCCGCGGCGATGGCGATGACGACAAAGACACGGACGAGGCCCATCAGCGGCGTCCCGGTATGGGGCCGACGGGAGCCGGGGTGAACCGGCGTGGCAAGCGATCCGTAGAAGTTGGTCATGGAGACGGTCAGCAGGCGTTGTCGCCGGGGAAGAGCGGGAAAAAGCCGATGGCTCATGGCTTCCGTCCCCCCCTAGAATAGCTTCGCCGTTCCGTTGGTGCCGTCCCCGCCGGGACGCTTTCCCTTTCCACCGCCGTCAGGAATCCCGATGCCCTTTTTCTACTTCGACCCCGCCTACATGCTTGCCATCGCCCCGGCGATGCTCCTGGCGATGTGGGCCCAATGGCGGGTCCACGCCACCTTCGCGGCGGCGTCGCAGGAGCCGGCGCCCCTGTCGGGGGCCGCGGCCGCCAGGCACATCCTCGATTCGGCCGGGGCCACGGAGGTTGCCGTCGAGCAGGTGCCGGGGACGCTCACCGATCACTATGACCCGCGGACGAAGGTGCTCCGCCTCTCCGATGCCGTTTACTCCAGCCGGTCGCTCGCCGCGGTGGGGATCGCCGCCCACGAGGCGGGCCACGCCCTGCAGGACCACACCGGTTATCCGCTGATGTCGCTGCGAAACGCCGCCGTTGGCATCGCCAACATCGGCAGCGGCTTCGGCCTGACGGTGTTCATGATCGGCTTGATGTTCGCTTCCCGGCCGATGGCCTGGGTGGGGATCGGCCTGTTCGCTGCCACGGTCTTCTTCCAACTCGTCAATCTCCCGGTGGAGATCGACGCCAGCAACCGGGCCAAGCGCCAGCTCGTCGAGCTCGGCATCGTTCCCGGCGCCGACATGCCGCATGTCAACAAAGTGCTCAACTCGGCCGCGTGGACGTATGTCGCAGCGACGCTCCAAAGCGCCCTGACGCTCCTCTACTACGCCAGCTACCTCACCGGTGGCGACCGCGATTCGGAAGGGTGATCGGCGCTGCCCGCCAGTGGCTCCCGCGCGCCGGTGGCGCGGGAGGGGGCGACTTGGTCAGTGATTCAGTGATTCAGGGAATAGAGGAGGATGTTGAGGGCGATCTTCTCGGCGTCGTCGCGGCTGTAGCCGGTGCACTCCATCGAGTTTTGCTTCTCGAGGGCGCAGGAGAGATCGTAGGGGGAGAAGATCACAGCCCAGCGGTCTCCCATCCGCACCCCCTCGAGCTTCGGCGGCACCTGCCGCTTCCGGGCGGTCATCGGGCCATCCCCGCCGCCGGCCGGCTCGCGGAGCGTGACGCTGCGGACGTCGTAGCCGCCGTATTCTCCCTTTGTGAACAGCGGGTCGTCGGCCGGGATCTCCTCGAGCGTCGCCTCGGGGAGGATGGCGGCGATCTCCGCGCGGAACGCGGTCGTGAATCCGGGGGATGCGCAGACGCTGTCGGCGAGGAGCGTACCCCCCCGCTCGAGAAACGCTTTCAGCCGCTGCCGCCGGGGGGCGTCGAAGGTGAATCCCTGCCTCCCGTGCATGAACACGAGGTGATAGTCGAACAGCCCCGGTTCGGCGGGGTCGACAAGGAGAGGCTGCTCGTCGACGCGGACGCCGAGCTCGCGGGCCGCTGCCCGGAGGATGTTCGCAAGCGCCGCCGGCGCCGCGTCGCACATCCCTGAATGGCGCAGCTTACCGATCGAGAGCTGGCCCCGGTCGAACTGGTCGCGGGCCTTGCCGGCCTGGGGAAGATCGAGCGTGAAAAGCTCGTCCTTCCGCTTCAGCTCCCTGTTGGTGGCGTAGGCGATGACGTTCGTGCCGATCGCCAGGGCGGCCTTGACCTCGGTGCGGATCGCGTCGGGGAGCGCCCGCGATTGCGTCTCGCCCACCTCCCACAAGCAGGAAAGGCTCGGCATCGCGGCGGCGTTCTTCTCGAGATCCGTGGGCGGGGCGTAGATCAGGCAGGTGCGGCAGCCATAGTCGACGCCGAGCAGCGGACGGTGGAGCTCCGGCGGGACGATCTCCTCGGCATGCCAGGCGGGATGTTCCGGGGGGAGGAGATGGAGCTGATACTCCGGCTCGGGAAAGATCTCACCGACGAGCTGACGGAGGCGGGCGTCGAAATCGCCGCTCGAAGGACAGCAGGCCTCGGCGAACACGAAGCCCCCCTCGTCGATGTAGCGCCGCAGGCGCGGGCCCGCGTCGGGGCCGAGTTCGAAGGCCGACTTGCCGGAGATCCACAGCACCGGTGCCTGGAGGAGATCCTCGAGCGTCGCCGTCTGGGTCTCGACGACGTGCCAGGAAAGCCCGGCGGGATAATCCTTCTTCCAGCGTGACTCGACATGCTCGACGAGATGGGCGATGTCGTGGCCGTGCCGGTTCCAGTCGGAGTCGGGGGCGTGCCGGCTCTTGGCGACGATCACCGGTCGTCGCCCCTTGGCGAGGAACAGCAACGCGAAGCTCGTGGCGACGACCGGATCCTCGATCCGCCCCCCTCGGAATGCGCCGGAGAGGTTGTCCTGGGTGCTGATGAACATCTTCGCCCCCTCGAGGTACCAATCGGCGTCGCCGATGAACCGCCGGGCGGTGAACCGGCCGACCCGCTCGAGGCCATAGAGGTAGTAATGGAGCCAGGTCTGGCCGGCCATCGGATTCTCCACCACCGAGAACCGCCTCCCGAGCCATTCGAGCCCGCGCTCGACCAATTTCGGGGAGGCCCCGCCGCCGCAGCAGGCGACGGAGTCACGCGTCGCACGGGCCGCCGGTGCGCCGACATGCTGGGAGGTGATCCAGACGCTGGCGATGCCGGCGCAGGTCATGCTCCCCGAACCTCCGGCATTGCCGATCGTGTAGCCCCACGAGCCGTCGGCGTTGGCGCACGACACCCAGTACTGCTGTGCCCTGACCCACACTTCCTGCTTGACGCGCACGCCGACCCGATCGGCTTCGTGGAGGGCAAGGAGAGCGAACTGGGAGTTGGAGTTGTCGCCGGTTCCCTTGGCTCTGCCGTAGGACCACGAGCCGGCCGCCTGCCCCTGCGAGACCTGCGTCCCCTCGAGCCATTCGACGTTCCGCTGGAGGATCGCCCGGTCGTCCTCGGGGGAGAGCATCGCCAAGAGCATCGTCTGGAGCGACACCGAGTAGGTCTCCTCCGGCTTCTGGCGACGGATCCACTCGATGCCACGCCGCATTTGGGGATGATCGGAGGCGACGCCGGCATTGGCCAGCGCCAGCATCACCAGTGCCGTCGCACCGACGCGGGTGTCGTCGGCCCGCATCGCCACTTGCCAGGAGCCGTTGGGCTCCTGTTCCCGGAGGAGCCAGTCGCGGGCCCTCTCGATCGACCGTTGGATCTTCTCCGGGGAAACCTTCGCCACCTCGCGGTCGGCGGAGAGACCGATGCGGCCGGTGGTGAAGGTGCCGCCGACGACGACGGCGGCGACCAACACGGCAAGGAGAAGACGGCGGGGAGGCATCGGGACACCCGAGGCGGTGACGAGGGGGGAGGCCTGCCCCCTCCGGAAACTCTCCTCAAGTCTACCGGGCGAGAGTGAAACCGCCGTGCCACGCGGCCGGTTTGCGGGGTTTGGCGCCCAGCCCGATACTTGAATCCGCCCGTGCCGTGCCAATCGGTGCGGGGGCCCGCCAAGGAGGGAACCGCTCCGTGTCGACGACTCCGCGTCCGAAATCCCTCGACGACATCCTCGTCGAGTTCAGCCAGCACCGGAAGCTCATGCAGGAAGAGCTTCAAAAGGTGATCGTCGGCCAAAACGACGTCATCGAGCAGCTCTTCGCCGCGATCTTCACCCGCGGCCACTGTCTTCTCGAGGGGGTGCCGGGGCTCGCCAAGACGCTCATGGTGTCGACGCTCGCCCGGATCCTCGACGTCGGCTTCAAACGGGTGCAGTTCACCCCCGACCTCATGCCCTCCGACATCACCGGCACCAACGTCCTCGAGGAGGACGAATCGGGCCGCCGCAGCTTCCGGTTCGTCGAGGGGCCGATCTTTACGAACATCCTCCTCGCCGACGAGATCAACCGCACCCCGCCGAAGACGCAGGCGGCCCTCCTCCAGGCGATGCAGGAGCGCGAGGTGTCGGTCGGGCAGGAGACCTACCAGCTCCCCGATCCGTTCTTCACGATCGCCACGCAGAACCCGATCGAGCAGGAGGGGACCTACCCGCTCCCCGAGGCCCAGCTCGACCGCTTCATGTTCAACATCAAAGTCGGCTATCCCTCCTCCAGCGAAGAGGAGCAGATCCTCATGGCGACCACGCGGTCGGAGAAGCCGGAGGTGCGGAAGGTGCTCTCCGGGCGGGCGATCGTCAACATCCAGAAGCTCGTCGGGAGCGTCGCGGTGAGTGAGTACGTCGTCAAGTACGTCGCCCGCCTCGTCCGTTCCACCCGGCCGAAGGATCCGCAGGCCCCGTCGTATGTCGCCGAACTCGTCGACTGGGGGGCCGGGCCCCGTGCGGGCCAGTTCCTCATCCAAGGGGGGAAGGCGATGGCGGCGATGGATGGCCGCTTCAGCGTCTCCATCGACGATGTCCGGCGGATCGCCGTGCCGGTGCTCCGCCACCGGATCGCCACCAACTTCCAGGCCCAGGCCGACGGCTTGACGAGCGAGTCGATCGTCGAGCGGCTCGTCCGCGAGGTGCCGGAGCCGGAGATCCCCAAGCTCGTGAAGTGATCCCTGCGGGTCGTCCGCAGGATGAGAGCGGGGCTCGTTGCCCGCGCCGGCCCCTTTTCTCTGGCGACGGACTCCATGGTGCGTGCGGTCGAGGAATACCTGAAGCCCCAGGTCGTGCGTCAGATCGCGCGGCTCGATCTCCGCGCGCAGTTCATCGTCAAGGGATTCCTCCAGGGGCTCCACGCCAGTCCCTACCAGGGCTTCTCCGTCGAGTTCAGCGAGCACCGCAAATACTCCCACGGCGACGATCCCAAAGACATCGACTGGCTCGTCTACGCCAAGACCGACAAGCATTACGTCAAGAAGTTCGAGGCCGAGACCAACATCACCGGGTATCTCGCCATCGATGCCAGCGCCAGCATGGCGTACACCCACCGGCAGGAGCTGACCAAGCTCGACTACTCGATCTCCCTGGCGGCCGCGCTCTGTTGGCTCATGATCCACCAGCAGGATCCATGCGGATTGATGGTGTTCGACGAGAAGCTCCACTCGAGCCTCCCGGCGCGGTCGAAGCGATCGCAGATCGCGCAGGTGCTCTCCGTCCTCTCGAAGGTGAAGCCCTCGCGGCGGACCGACATCGCGCGGAGCCTCGTCCAGATCGGGGCCATGCTCCGCCATCGTTCGCTCGTGATGGTGTTCAGCGATCTGCTCGCCGATCCGGAGCCGATCCGTGACGCGCTCCTCCGCCTGCGGCACCGCGGGCACGACGTGATCGTGTTCCACGTCCTCGACGAGGCGGAGGTCGCTTTCCCCTTCGACGGGATGGTCGAGTTCACGGAGCCGGAGACCGACGAGAAGCTCGTCATCGATGCCGATGGCGCCCGTCGGGAATATCTCGAGGCGGTGCAGGCCTTCCGCGAGGACTACCGGCGCACCTGCTTCCACGCCGGAATCGACTATGTCCCGCTCGACACGAGCATGCAGTTCGACCGCGCCCTGATGGAGTATCTCGTCAGTCGCCGGAATCGTTTTTAGGAAGCCGCCCCCTCCATGGGACTGTCGTTCCTCACTCCCGCGCTGCTCGCCGGGGCCGCTCTCGTGGCCGTGCCGGTGATCCTCCACCTCATCATGCGGCGCAAGCCGGTGCCGCGGTCCTTTCCGGCGATGCGCTTCCTTCGCCAGCGGGCGGCTGCCAATCGGCGCCGGCTCCGCGTGAGCCACCTTCTCCTCCTCCTTCTCCGGATGGCGGCGCTGGCGGTGCTCGCTTTCGCCCTGGCACGCCCCACGCTCCGCGGGGCCGGGTGGCTCGCCGATGGCGAGAAGCCGGTGGCCGCGGTCCTCGTTTTCGACACCAATCCGCGGATGGAGCTGCGGCAGGCCAACCGCACCCGTCTCCAGGAGGCTGCGAGCTTGGCGCGGGCGTTGGCCGCGAAGCTCCCGCCGGCCAGTCAGGTGGCGGTGATCGACACCGGGGGCGGGCCGGTTTCGTTCTCCCCCACCGTTGCGGCGGCGCTTGCGCGCGTCGATCGTCTGGCCGTCGGCACCGCGGCGCAGACGTTGCCGGCGGCGATGCAGGAGGGGCTGAGACTGCTCGACACCGTCCCCGATCTCCGCCACGAGATGTATGTGTTCACCGACTGTTCGCAGGGGGCCTGGGAGGGGCGGACCGCGGCCGATCTCATCGCGACACACCCCGACACGGCGGTGCTGTGGGTCGATGTCGGCGCCAAGGGAGCGCAGAACTTCACGCTCGAGGCGGTCGATCTGTCGACCGATCAGCCGACGGCCGGCGCGGCACTCGGAGTGACGGTGGAGACCCGGCGCAGTGGCCCCGACGCGAACCGCCCCGTCGCCGTGGAGATGCTCGGGGCCGACGGCCGGTATGCACGGCGGGCGGTGAAGCCGGTGGCCTGGAAGGAAGGGCAGGCCGGGCAGGTGGAGTTCGAGGTCACCGGCCTCGAGCCGGGGGTGCGGCAGGGGCGTGTCGTCCTCGATGGATCGGACGACATGGAAGCGGACAACGCCCGCTATTTCACCGTCGAGGTCGGCACCCCCGCCAAGATCCTCATCGCCGCCCCGCAGCCGTCCGTCGATACCGGGAGATTCCTCCTCCAGGCGATCGCCCCGGCGGCGCTGCGGAAGGCGGGCAAGGGGCGGTTCGACGCCACGCTCGTCGACATCGGCAAACTCGATGCCACCCCGTGGGACGGCTACCAGGGGATGGTGTTGGCCGATCCGCCGCCGCTCACGCCCCGCACCCTCGATCTCCTCTGG
>CANGGT010000079.1 GCA_947453375.1 Planctomycetaceae bacterium | reverse complement strand
CGAATTGCGACTCCCCCCGCCTGGCTGCCCGCGGGCGGATCGGGCGATCGGCCCCGCCCTCGTCCGCGCTCCGCGCTGCCGCGTCCCGATCGCCGGCCTCTTCGGTAGCCGCGAGCCAGTCGTCGACCCTGTCGGCCTCACGGCGCAACAGCCCGAGGGTGCGCGTCCGGCTCTCCGGCAGGGCTTCGATCGTCGCCGCGAGACGCTTCGAGAGCGTCTCCATCACCGCGCGCGTCTGCCGGCGCTCCTCGGCGCCGAGCACCTCGGCCACCTCGGGGGCATGGGCGTCGAGCCAATCGCGCTGCACCGCCACGTCGAGGGAGCCGTCGGGAAAGCGCTTCACGACCGCGCCGCGGATCTCACCGCCGCCCGCGACGGAGATCAGATCGGTGACGCCCTGAGGGGCGGCCTTCTCGCTTTTTCCCCGTTCGGCAGGCTGGGCGTGGGCGAGCGCCGCGAGGGCCACGACGAGGAGCATCGCTCCGCCCCACGACGCCAGCCAACGACCTGAGGGATTCTTCCGTGTCATGAGACTCCCCTCCGCGCTCAGTTGCCTCGCCAAAAGAGAGTTTACACCTGCGGCAGGCTCCAGGCTCGCCAGAGGGAATGATGCCGCTCATGGAGAGGCTGGCTCAGGGTCGCCCACCCTCCGCGCGGGGAGGCTCGGGGGCGCCCGTGCCCTTTCTCCGGCCTAGCCGGCAAGCGCAGCCATGAGCCGTGAGCGCAGGCGGGTCGGAGTGAGCGGAGGCCTGGAAGGCCGGAGCGAACGTCCGGAGGGAGGGCGCGGGCGACCCCGAGCCGGCTTCTCGTCCGCAGGGCGCCCCGCCGCCGTCAGATCTCGGCGAGCTTCGCGGTGGCATCGCCGAAGGCGTCGACCGGGGTCCCGCAGACGTCGAGGAGCGACATGTAGAGCCGGCACATCTGCCGCTGCTCCTGACCGGAATAGTCGAGCACCCGGCCGCCGGCGATCTTCCCGCCGCCACCACCGACGAGCACGACGGGGAGTTGGGAGGCGTCGTGGTGGCCGCTCATCATGCTCGAGCAGTAGAGGATGGCCGTGTTGTCGAGCGCCGTCCGTTCCCCTTCCTGAACACTGTCGAGCCGCCGGCAGATGTGGGCCAGCTGCCCGATGAAAAACTGGTTGACTTTGAGCCAGTCGGGGGTGTCGGAGTGGGAGAGGAGGTGGTGGATCATGTAGTCGACGCCGAGGTTCGGGAACCGCAGCGACGAGTGGTCGTTGTTGAGCTTGAGCGTGCAGACGCGCGTCGCGTCGGTCATGAAGGCCAGCACGAGGATGTCACTCATCAGCCGCATGTGATCGGCAATGTCCTGAGGCACGCCGTCGGCTGGCCGCGGCATGTCGGGACCGGCGAGCGCCGGCTTCCAGCCCTGGAGCTCGCCGCGGTTTCCCGCCGACTCGATCCGCCGCTCCACGTCGCGGACGCTCTCCAGGTATTCGTCGAGCTTCCGCTGGTCGCTGCGGCTGACGCTGCGGCGGAAGTCTTCGGCGTCCTCCCGAACGGCATCGAGGACGCTCACGTCCTCGCGCGTCGATTCGTCCTTGAAGAGCCGGTCGAAGGCGAGCGCCGGATAGATTTCCAACGGCGTTGGCGACGTCGGCGAGCTCCAGGAGATGTGGGAGCTGTAGAGCATCGAGTAGTTCTTGTGGACGCTCGGGTTGCTCTTCTCGCAGCCGAGGACGAGGCTCGGCACCTTCGTCGAGCGGCCGTGCCGCTGGGCCACGAACTGATCGACGCTCGTGCCGGAACGGATCTCACCACCGCTGGCAAGCGGAGCGCCCGAGAGAATGTTGCCGGTCTGCGAGGAGTGGATGTTTCCCTTGAGGGCCTCGGCGTTGTAGAGCCCCTTGATGAAGTTGAGCCGGCTGCGGAAGTCGTGAAGCGGGGCGAGCACCGCCCCGAGTTCCATCGCCTCTCCCTCCCCCTTCGCCCACCACTCCTTGGCGTGGAAGCCGTTGCCGGAGAAGAGGACGGCCAGCCGCGTCGGCGCGGTCGCTTCCGCGGAGCCAGTGCCCGCGGCCGGGGCGACATCGCCGGCCCACACGTTTCGCGATTCCATCCACGGCAGCGCCATCGAGACGCCGAGGCCCCGGAGGAACGTGCGGCGGGCCAGCCAGTCGCGACGGGAGGGGAGCGGATTCATCGTGGACCTCGTTTCATGCCGGGAAAAGGACGCCAAAAACGTTCGCAACACTCTTGAAAAACGGCTGATCGACGCTGTCGACTACGGTGAAACCCCCGAGACCAGCATATCCCGCCCCCGGATCTCCCGGAACTGCGGGCTGGCCACGATCTCCTCCACCATCGCCCCCACCCCCTTCTCGGCGATTCCCTCGAGCCGCTCCAGGAGCGGCTCGTCGGAGAGCTGGACGCTGCGGCCGAGGGCGTAGCCGAGAAGCTTCTTGGCAAACTGCCGGACGAACTCGTCGCGGTGATGGTCGACGAGATGATCGCGGAGTCCGGCAAGCCCCTCGACCGGCGTCGCCGGATCGTCGGCCCCGCGAGCGGGAAGCATGGCCTTGGCGTCGACGACGAGCCCGGAGGTGTCTTTCGTGCGGGCCCGGCCGATGGCATCGAAGCCCTCGAGGGCGAAGCCGTAGGGATCGATCGTCCGGTGGCAGCCGGCACAGGCGGCTTGCGTCGAATGGAGCTCCGTGAGCTTCCGTTCGGTGAGCCCCTCGGGAGGGACCTCGGGGAGGATCGGGATTCCCTTCGGGGGCTTGGGGAGCTTGCGGCCGAGGACCGTCTCCGAGAGCCACGCGCCTCGGAGGATGGGGCTCGTGCGGGAGGCTCCGCTCTGCTTGGCAAGCACCGCCGAGAGCCCCAGGATCCCACCGCGTCCCCGGGCCTTCATGCCGTCGAGCCGCTGCCAGTCCCCCGGCGGCGCCCCCTCGGCCGGCGCGGCGCCGTAAAACGCCGCGAGGAGCGGATCGGCGAAGGTGTGATCGGCGTCGAGGAGATGCGACACCGGTCGGTTTTCCCGGAAGAAGTCGGCGAAGAAGCGCACCGCCTCGCCGTGCATCGCCTGCCGCAGCCCGGCAAACTCCGGGAAGTGGCTGGCGCTCTTCTCGTCGAGGGTGTCGAAGTCGGCGACATGGAGCCACTGACAGCCGAAGCCCTGGGCAAGCCGGTCGACCTTCGGGTCGCTGAGCATCCGCGTCACTTGGCCAGCGAGCACCGCCGGCTCGTGGAGCTCGTTGGCATCGGCCAGGGCCGACAGCTCCGCATCGGGGAGGCTTGACCAGAGGAAGGAGGCGAGCCTGGCGGCGAGCTCGTAATCGCTGACCGGCCTGGAAGCCTCACCCGGCGGTGCCGTCTCGAGGTGATAGAGGAACGCCGGCGCCACGAACACGCGGGCGAGGAGGGCGCGGATCGCATCGTCGTGCGATATCTCCTCGCCGCGCAGCTTCGTGTAGAGCGCACGGATGCCCTCCGCCTCCGAATCGGCAAGCGGCCGCCGCCACGCCCGACGCGCGATCCCCAGGACGGCGTCGAGATGGACCGGCTCGGTGGCGGCAAGCTCTGCCCGGTACTCCGCGGCCCGGTCGAGGATTGGCTGCCGGAGCCCCTCGAAGGCGCTCGGGTCGGCATCCTGCGTGGCGTACTGCCAGAGCTGTTCGTAGGCATCGACAAGCTGCAGCGCATCGCCACTGACGAAGTGAAGCTCGTGCCACAGATCATCGAGCCTGGCCGACTCTTCGCCAGAGAGGACGAGGCGCTTGAGCTGGTCGTCCTCGCGGTGGTAGAGCGTGAGGGTCACCACTTCGTCGACCGGGACGATCTTCGTGTAGCACAGCGCCGCCGGGAACGTCTCGCGGAAGCGGGCAAACTGCGCTTCGAGCGCTCCCCGCCGCCCGGGATCGCGGACGAGGATCGGATTCGACGAGGCTGGCGGTCCGGCGCCGTCCGACCACATCCCACCGCGCGGACTCGCCGCCGCGCCCGGCGCCGCCACGAGCGCGGCAGGCGCCTCGAGGAGGACCTGCGCCTGGATCGACCCCCCTGCGCCGGCGACCTCGGCGACCGTGGCCACGGTCACGAGCTCCGCCCCGGCGACGAGTTCCGCCGGCAGGTCGACGCGGACCACGGCCGGCGCCCCAAGCGACAGCGCCGTCCGATCGATCGCTCCCGCATCAGGGCGAACGCCGAACAGAGCCGGGGCGGGGCTGATCGCCGCCACCGCAGCGGTCACCTCCGCAGCCACCGGGGGGGCGGCGGGGAGGTCGGCCCGGGCCGCGGAGAGGAGCGGCCCGGTGAGGCTCGTGAGATGACCATGGAGGAGCCGGTCGGGGGCGTCGGCCGGGAGATCGCCGGGGCCATCGCGAAGCAGCTTCTCGACCTGTTCGGCCAATTCGTGGCGGGCGACGGTGTCGCCGGCCGAACGCCACCGGTCGAGGAGCGATCCACGCGGGATGACGGCGAGCGCCGTCTCATCGGCATCGGGCTCGCTCACGAAGTGCCAGACGTCGGGATGGCCGAGGGCGTCGGCGTGGGGATTGCCGGCGAGGAGATCGGGGACGACATCGTGGGCGAGATTCCAGGTCCGCCCCTCCCCCGCCGATTCGCGGATCGTGAGATCGACGGCGGTCAGATCGCAGGAGTGGTCGCGTCCCCCGGGCCCGATCGAGAGGAGGACGACATCCCCCGGCTTCACCTTCACCTCCGGAAACGGCCCGACGGCGACGACGCTGTCCCCCTGGGCCTTCCCCGAGGCAAGGCGGACCACCGCGCCGCCGCGCCGCACCTCCACCACCCAGGTGACACCGTTGCCGCAGGCGGCGTGGGCATGCTGCACCGAGCCGTCGATCGCCACGGTGGCCGCCACCGGGCTCTTCCAGGCGAGGATAGCGCGGAGCGTCGGCGAGGGATGAACGGCGAGGCTTTTGGGCTTCATCGTCCCCGGCACCTTCACCGTCTCGTCCGATGGATTGGCGATCACCGAGAGGGCATCGGCAGCCGTCCATCCCTTCACGAATGGATAGTCGGGATGCGACTCCATTCGCCCGTTGATCCGACCATCGAGCTTCACCCCTCCCTGGCCGATCCCGAGGTAGGCAAGCCAAGAGCCGAGGATCGCCCGGTCGACCCCCTGCCGGGCGGCAAGGGCGTCGAGCTGCGCGTCGTCGAGGGCGCCGTCGGCGGCCGCCCCTTCGATCCCGGCGACGAGCCCGAGGACCTCTGCGGTGGCGTCGACGAACATCGTGCGCCTGGCCGCCAGCCCGGCGACGAGGCCGCGGAGATCGGCGAGGAGAAGATCCGGCCGCCCCGGCGCCACGATCCGCGGCGCCTCGAAGATCGCCACGTCCCCGGCGCTGCCGTCTCCGGCATCGCCCGCAGCGAACCAGACCGGGATCGAATCGGCCACGCCTGCTTTCGGCAGCTTGACCCGGATCTCTCGCCTTTCGGCGAGCGGTGTGACGGGCGTCTGCCAGGCCTTCGGCCCGTCGCGCTTGCCGATGTGGCCGATCGTGTTGAAGGTCCAGAGCGCCGACTGCCAAGGCTCGATCAAGCGGGCAAGCTGCTCGGCATCCCCCGTCCCCGCTTCGCGCCACGCCGTCCGCACGGCGTCGAGCGGCAGAGAGGGGGCGGGATCGACGAGCGCCGCCACGAGGGCCGCGAGGTATTTCGGACTCACGCCATGCTTCGCAGCGACTTCCTCAAGGGTGACCGTGCCCGCCAACAAGCCGTCCCGTTCGGCGAGCGCCGCGGCCAGGCAGGCCACCAGCGGCGGCCGGCCGCCGGCATTCGTGTCGAAGGCGATCCCCTGGAGGTTGACGCTCGTCGCCCCGGTGTTCACGGTGTTGCGGGCGTAGATGTCGCGGATGCCAGCGAGCGCCTCCTCCGTCCAATCGCGCTTCGTCGTCGACGGGCTGAAACGGATACCGTCGGGCGTGAGGACCGCATGGGTGGCGATTTCCTTGGCGGCGTCGAGATACTTGTCGACCATCTCCGGCGACATCACCAGCGCCTGCCCGACGTTGGTGAAGCCCTCGCCGGCGGCTCCGTCGACCGGAAACTCCTTCCCCGGATCGAGCGTCGCCACGCCGGTGAGATCGCGGAGGCTCGCCGTGTATTCGGCGTTCGAGAGCCGGCGCAGCACGACCGGGCCGGGATCGCCCGCGGTCCGCGCCGCGATCGCCAACAGCTCGCGGCGCAGCCCGGCCCGAAGCGCCGCGCGCTCTTCGGCCGTCGGCTGCGGTGCCCCGGCCGGCGGCATCGCCCCGGAACGGAGCTGGTCGGCGGCAAGCTGCCAAGGGACGAAGTCGGCCTCGACGTCGGCGCTCTGGGAGAACCGCTCGAGATCGATCTCCCCCGCCTTGTCGGCGGTCGAATGACAATCGGCACAGTACCGCGAGACGAGCGGTCGGACGTCGTCCTCGAAGCCGTCGGCCGCCACTGCCGAGGCGATCAGGCCGAGCATCCCGGCCAACGAAGCGATCAACGAAGTGCAACAGACGGGGCGGATCATCGGAACGTCCTCGGAGGTGGAGGGCCGGCGCAGGGCGCGGCCCGATCAGGCGACGACGTCGTGGACGACGGTGCCGGCGATGTCGGTGAGACGGTAATCCCGACCGGCGTGCCGGTAGGTGAGCCGTTCGTGGTCAAAACCCATCAGATGGAGGATCGTGGCGTGGAAGTCGTGGGTATGGACCGGCTTCACGATCGACCGCAAGCCGTATTCGTCGGTCTCGCCGTGGACGATCCCCCCCTTGGCGCCGCCGCCGGCGAGCCACGACGAGAACGCCCAAGGGTGGTGCTCGCGCCCAGGGGCATCGGCCGTGTTGTTGAAGGGAGTGCGGCCGAACTCGGTCGTCCAGACGACGAGCGTCTCGTCGAGCATCCCGCGGGCCTTGAGATCGGCCAGAAGTGCGCCGATCGGCTGGTCGACATTCTTGGCGAGCCCGACATGCGACATCATGTCGCCGTGGGCATCCCAGTTGTTGCTCGACCCGGTGTCGACGAGCTCCACGAAGCGCACGCCGCGCTCGACGAGCCTCCGGGCTGCGAGGCACTGCCAGCCGAAGCCGGTCGTCTGCCCGGGCTGGAGCCCGTAGGCAGCGAGCGTGCCGGCAGTTTCCCCCGAGAAATCAAACGCCTCGGGTACCGCCATCTGCATCCCGAAGGCGGTCTCGAAGGAGCGCAGGCGCGTCGCCAGTTCGGCGGCGCCGGGGCGGCTGGCGAGATGTTCGGCGTTCGCGGCCGAGAGCGCCTCGAGCTCCATCCGCTGCCGGTCTGCCGGGATCCGCGGGGCGACGTTGGCCACCGGCTCCGCCCCGGGGACGACGAGCGTCCCCTGATGGACGCCGGGGAGGAAGTCGCTCGCATAGACCTGCGTACCGGCATAGGTCTGCTGCGGGGCGATGACGACAAACGATGGCAGGTTGCGGTTGAACGTCCCCAGACCGTAGCTCACCCACGAGCCGATGCTCGGCCGCGAGAAGGCGAACGACCCGGTGTGCATTCCGAGCGTGGCGTTGTAGTGGTTGGAGTGGGACGTGTGCATCGAGCGGATCATCGCGATGTCGTCGACGTGCTCGGCCACGTGGGGGAAGAGCGTGCTCACCTCGGTGCCGCAGGCGCCGTGTGGGGCAAACTCCCACTGCGGCCGCTTGAGGAAGATCCGCTCGTACCCGGGGCGATTCTTGATCTCCGGATGATCGGCTTTGATCTCCTTGCCGTGATCGCGCGCCAGCGCCGGCTTCGGGTCGAAGGTGTCGACGTGCGACACGCCACCGGTCATGAACAGGAAAATCACCTGCTTCGCCTTCGCAAGCGCCGGCGGGAGCCGCGGCGCGAGCGGATCGATCGCGGCAGGGTCGCCATCGGCACGGAGAAGATCGGCGACGACGCCTTCCATGAGCAGCGATCCAGCCACGGCGGAGCGGAGAAGATGGCGCCGGTTCATGGAATGCCTCGAGAATTGGAGCGACGGGAAACGGTTGACACCGGGGGGAATCAGTCGAGGCCGGAGGGATCAGTCGAGGTAGAGAAACTCGTTGCTCGCCAGGAGAACACGGGCCAAAGCCCCCCACCGCTCCGCAGGCTCGCCCGGATAGGCGACGAGGAGTTTCCCGGCCCGGTCGACTTCGGCGGGAAGCGGATCGCGCTGAAAGAGGAGACGGTAAAGCCTGCCGATCCCCGCGGCAGCCTCCCCGTCCGCGCCGACGCGTTCCACCACCTTCGCCGACTGGGCATGGAAGAAGGGATCGTTGAGGAAGTAGAGCGCCTGCGTCGGCATCGTCGTCGTCTGCCGCTTCGGCGTGCTGGCGTTGGGATCGGCGCCGTCGAAGAGCGCCAGGAAAGGATGGCGACGCTGCCGCTGCACCATGAGATAGCCACTGCGGCGCGGGGTGTCGTAGACGGCCACGAACGGGGCGTGCTGCGAGAAGCCCCAGGTGTTTTCGGGGGGGAAGGGATGCCCCTCGGCCGGCGTCGGATCGAGCGTGCCAGCGGCGACGAGGAGACTGTCGCGGATTTCCTCGGCGGTGAGCCGGCGGGGAATCATGCGCCCGAGGAGCTTGTTCTCGGGATCGCGCTCGATCGCATCAGCCCCGCCCGGAGCCGAGCCCGAGCGCTGGTAGGCCGCCGAATCCATGACGAGGCGGTGGAAGGCCTTGAGGCCCCCCCCATCGGCCTCGAAGTGGGCTGCGAGCCATTCGAGCAGTTCCGGGTGGGTTGGCGCATCGCCACGCGATCCGAAGTCGTTCGGGGTCCGCACGATCCCGGCGCCGAAATGCCACTGCCAGAGACGGTTGACGATCACGCGCGTGGCAAGGGGGCTCCCAGCGATCCAGTCGGCCAGTTGCCGCCGGCCGCTCCCACCGTCGGCCGCAACCGGCTCCCCACCGAGGATGTTGAGCCAGCGGCGTGGCACCGCGGCGCCCGGCTTCTCCGGATCCCCCCGTAGTTGGAGGGGAGCATCGTGGGGCTCTCCCTCGACGACCGCGTAGGCCACCGGGATCGCCGGCTGCGGAGGCACCTCGGGAAGCGGCTGAGCCTCGAGCTTCCCGAGGGCGACGAGCGCGTCCCCGTAGTAGGCCCCGCCGATGACGGCGAGCGTGAACGACACGCCGTCGAGCGCGGCCGGATGGCCGTCGGCCACGGCGCCGGTGACGAGATACCGGCCGTCGGTCGGGCAGACCCAGGCGACGGCCACGGGACGGTTCTGCGCCGGATGGACAAAGAACGTGTGACCCGGGAGTTCGGTCCAGGCCTTGACCGGGTTCGGCGAGGTGTTCGCAAACGCGCTCGGCAGTTCGCCGAGCACCCAGCTGACAAGCTCCGGCTTCCCTTCGACTCCCTCCTTCCTCTGCGCGAGAAACGCCGGCCCCTCGGCAGCCCCCGGCTCGAGGAAGCACCAGGCCGCGCCCGCGTCGTCGACCAGCGGATTGGCTGGCAATGCGCCGGCAGCAAGGTCGGTGGTGGTCCAGCGCCTGCCAACGATCGCCGGATCGACCGACGAGGCACACTCGATGCGGAGATCGACTGCCGTCGTGTCGGCGCCATGATTGCCATTGGGGCTGACGGTGAGTTGCAGCGTCTCCCCCTTTTTCAGTTCAAAGCCGTGCGCTCCGCCCCCTTCCGCGGCGACAGGCACCGAGGTTCCCTCGCCGACATTCGCGGCCTGGAAAGGCCTTGCGTGGTCGGCGAGCCAGGCCTTGAGTTGCGGCCGCTGCCCTGCCGCGCTTCGGGCCGCGATGGCTGCCTCGCGGGCGGCGACGGCCGCCCTCCATGGAGCGAGCGCCGCCTCGGTCTCGGTCGGCGAAAGCAGCGGCACCATGTCGCGCGGTTGCCCCTTCGCCTCGCAGCCCGGGAAGGGGAACTTCGAGCCGTCGAGGATCCCGTAGAGCGCGTAGTAATCTTCTGCGGAGACCGGATCGTACTTGTGGTCGTGGCAGCGGGCACATCCGGTGGTGAGCCCGAGCATGTTCTTGCCGAGGTTGTCGATCAGATCCTCGTGCATCAGGTGAACATCCTTGTCGATGTCGTGACCGAAGCGCCGCGCGATCGCGAGGTATCCGGTGGCGACGAGCCCGTCGCGGCGGGCGGAATCGTCGGCCCCCGCGCGGAGAATGTCTCCGGCGATCTGGAGGCGAAGGAACTCGCCCCAGCTGAGGTCGCGATTGAAGGCGTCGTAGACCCAATTGCGGTAGCGCCAGGCATGGGGAAGGGGGCGGTCGGTGTTCTCGCCGGCGGTGTCGGCGTAGCGGACGACATCGAGCCAGTGACGGCCCCATTGCACCCCGTACTGCGGGCTATCCAGCAGCCGATCGACGACGGCACGGAACGCCTCGCGATCGGGCGCCGGATCGGCGAGAAAGGCATCGACCTCCTTCGGCGCCGGAGGGAGGCCGGTGAGATCGTAGGTGGCGCGGCGGATGAGCGTGCGCCGATCGGCAGACGCGGCCGGAGCGATGCCGGCGGCGTCGAGCCGTGCCTGGAGGAAGCGGTCTATACAATTGTGGATGGCGGGGCCTTCGGCAGCGGCGGGCACCGTCACCGGCGCGAGGGGTTGGAAGGCCCACCAGCCCAGAGCTTCCTCGCGGCTCATGCCGCCGATCTTCGCGCCGGCAGAGCGCGGATCGGGCGCCCCCGACCTGATCCATTCCACGAGCGCGCCGATCTCGTCGGCGGAGAGCCGCGGCAACGACTCGCCGTTGTGATCCTCCTCGGGGGGCATCGACGACACCCCCTCGACACTGCGGATCGCCTTCAGCACGAGCGACACCTCGGGCTCACCCGGCACGATCGCCGGGCCTGAATCCCCCCCCTTCTGCCACCCTTCGCGCGAATCGAGCGCGAGGCCGCCGCTGGTCTTCTCACCGGCATGGCACTGAAGGCAGTGGGCGACCAGGAGCGGCCGGACCTTCGCTTCAAAGTGGCTGAAGTCGGTCGTCTCGGCGGCGCGGGGAGCAAGCCCCGGAAGCAACAGCACGGCGAGACTGACCGCGGCGATCACGCTCCGCCGCTGGCAGGGTCTCTCGATGGGCATGGAAAATCCCTCGGCGCGAGGCATCGATCCTGAAGTCCCCCGGTCCGACATCGACCGCCAGAGGGGATTGAGCGCCACCGAAACCCACTCCGGTCGACTGTCGACATTACCCCGGTGGAGTGCTATTTTCAACCTCGAAGCAGGTCTCATGTCGCGGGGGTTTTCATGCCGCTCAACCCGGTCCGCCGTGTCAATCTGGCCCACGACATCAGCGCGCAGCTGTCGCAGGCGATCGTCGCCGGCGACTTCCCCGCCGGCGCCGTCCTCTCGGAGCCGATGCTCGCCAAGCGGCTCGGGGTCAGCCGGGCACCGGTCCGCGAGGCGCTGATCGAGCTCGAGACGCGCGGGATGGTGGAGTTTGACGAGCGGGGCCGGTCGCGCGTGCCGAGTCTGACGCACGACGATCTCGTCGACATCTTGGGGATCCGGATCGCGCTTGAGCCCCGGGCCGCAAGCCTGGCGGCACAACGGGCCGACCCGTTGGCCTTCATCGACCTCGAGCGCAACCTCGACGCGATGCGAACCGCGCGAACGCCGACGGAGCTGGCCCGTCTCGACACCGCCTTCCATTCGGGTATCGTCCGCGCTTCAGGAAGCCGCCGACTCCTCCTCTGCTGGAACGTCGTCGAGCATCAGGTCGATCTGTGGCTCGCGCAGATGCAGTCGCGCGTCGACGCCCTCTGCCACCAGCTCCGCGACACGACCGTCGCCGCCCACGCGGCGATGTTCGAAACGATCCGCTCCGGAGACGCGCTCCGGGCGGAGGAGCTCGCCCGCAAACACCTCACCGACTGGCTCGGGGTCTTCCCCGGCGCGCCGGTGGTGTGAGGGCTGGTGGGGCGCCCGTCGACGTGGCCCTGACAAGTCGGGGTCACCCGTGCCCCCTCCTCAATGCCTCACTGAGGAACACGGCTTCGTCACTCCGGCGCCGGGAGCCGTGTCGGCGAGAGAAGGATGACGATCCGGCGGCCGTCGGTGTGGTAGGGATCGCCGGTGAGGTTGCGCTTCGGCACCTGGGACGTGCAGGCGCCGACGCCGCCGACATACCCGGCCGCCTCGACGCGCTGGGCCTGGGCGAGATCCTCGACACAGTAGTCGCGGGCCTCGTCGACATCGGGATCGATCCGATGGGTGGTGAGGTTCCAGGCGCGCGTCGTCATCCGCACGCCGATGTCGCGGCTCACCTGCCCCACCCACACCGGCCGGCCGTCGAAGGAGAGGTTCGTTAGCCAGAGCCGCAGGTGGAGGCGCTCGTTGATCGTGTGCCGGGCGCGCTGCAGGGCGACATCCTGGCTGCGGCCGAAGAGGTGGAGCGAGCTGACCGGCGAGTAGCGGTAGTTCACGCCGAGGAGGAAGGCCTTCACCGTCTTCCAGCAGGTGGCCAGCGAGATCGTCTCGCTGTCGTCCCAGCGGGCGGCGAAGGCGGCCAGGAGCGTGTCGAAGGTGCCGATGACGACGAGGTTGACCGGATCGCCCCCCTTCGTGCCAGCGGCATTGGTCGTCGCCGGCGGCAGGGCCTCGAGCCGGCGGACGAGCTCGGCCGGCGCACAGGGGACGACACTCGCCGGGGGCACGAGCGTGTCGAAGTCGAGGTGGAGGTAATCGGCGGCGATCCCCGGGACGGGAATGGTGAAGTGGAAATCGACGACCGGGAGTGTCGGCGGCAGCGCGGCTCGCTTCGTCCCCGCGGCGGTGACCGCGGTGAGGTCGACGGCGAGCGATTCGCGGATCCCGGCCAGGGCCGCGAGACGGACGTGAACTGCCTTCGTGCCGGCGTCGAGCGTCGTGAAGACGAAGCCCTCGGTGCTCGCGCCCGGCTCGATGGGGGTGAGGCGGAATCCGCGGTCCCGGAAGAAGTCGTCCATCCGGGCGTTGTTGAGCCAGGCGGTGAGGACCTTCAAGGGAACGAGGAACAGAACCATCGGGACGAACAGCCAGCCGACGATCCCGAACGTCGAGAGCCGGCGGAGGATCGAATAGTGACACAGCGCCGCTGCCTCGAGCGGCGTGAAATAGGAGGGATCGAGGCTCACCACCTGGAGGCGGAGGCCGTCGGCGGAGCGGTTCTCGACGCGGACGAAGACCGGCTGGATGCCGCGGCGATTGACCGGCACGCCGAAGAGTCGCTGCGCTTCCCGCCCGGAGAGAACGGCAACGGTGACTTGGGCGCGGTCGTTCGACTCGGTCTGGGCCCGCGCGAGAAAGCCGTCGAACCCGGGCTCAGGGTCATAGGGAGTGATCACGAGCCGACGAAGCTGCGACCAGACAAAAGAGAGCGGCGCGGGGAGTGGCATGGGGGAGCCGCGAATCCGCGAACGAGTTGGACAGCGGCCGGGTCGTGAAGCCGCTCCTGACGACGATGATCACAATCTAACACGCTCGCCGGAATGCGGCGGGTAGGCTCCGTGGTCCACCCACGTCGAATCAGCTCACCACCCGGAACTCGCTCATGCCCGCCCACCCCCGGACAAGGCTCCACGGGCCGCGGCTCCACACCCTCGCCGCGATCGCGTCGCTCCTTCTCCCCCGCCTCACCGTCGCCGCAGAGCCCTACGCCATGCCGATCGTCATCGCCCACCGCGGAGCCAGCGGCTACCTCCCCGAGCACACTCTCCCCGCCAAGGCGCTCGCCCACGGCCAGGGGGCCGACGCCCTCGAGCAGGACGTCGTCATGACGCGGGACGGCGTGCCGGTCGTCCTCCACGACACGACGCTCGATGCGGTCAGCGACATTGCGGTGAAGTTCCCAGGAAGGGCCAGGGCCGACGGGAAGCACCACTGCACCGACTTCACCCTCGCCGAACTGCAAACCCTCGCGCTGACCGAGCGGCTCGATCCCGCCACCGGCCGACAGACCTATGCCGACCGCTTCCCGCGCGGGCAGTCGCGGTTTGGGATCGTGACGCTCGAGGAGGAGCTCGAGTTTCTCGCCGGGATCAACCGCAGCACCGGCCGCACCGTCGGCATCTACCCCGAGATCAAGTCCCCCGCCTGGCACCGCTCCGAAGGCCACGACATCGCCAAGGCCGTTGTCGACATCCTCCACCGCCATGGCTATGCCACGAAAGCAGACCCCTGCCACATCCAGTGCTTCGAGGCCGACGAGGTGACAAGGATCCGCGGCGAGCTCGGCTGGCAGGGGAAGCTCGTGCAGCTCATCGGCGGGAAGGACCAGGACCGGCTCGTCACGCCGGAGGGCTTGGCGGCGATCGCGACGGTGGCCGACGGCATCGGCCCACCGATCGAACGGGTCCTCGACCCAGCAGGAAAGCCCACCGGTCTTGTCGAGCGGGCCCACGCCGCCGGGCTCGCCGTCCATCCCTACACGCTCCGCCGCGACCGGCTCCCCTCTTGGGCCGGATCTTTCGACCATCTCCAAGGAGCGCTGTTTGCTGCCGGCGTCGACGGCGTGTTCAGCGACTTCCCCGATCTCACGGTGGGGTGGCTGCGCCGTCGCGCCACCGGCAGGCCTGATTGACGGGTGATTGAAGCCTGACCGACGAGGAATCGCAGCGAAGGCACGGCGTTTGCTCTAGGTCGAGGCATGGGGGATTTCACTCGCCCCCTCTGCCCGCGGCATCCGCAGGCGGCACCCCTTTGGGCACGAGGCGATCACCATGACCCGCATCCACGGCCGGAATCCGCTGTCGCTTTTTGCAACGACCGTCTCAGAAAGCCTCGACCGAATTGTCCACTCGGGGCTCCGGGAGACAGCCCGTGGTGCACGCCGTCACATCGCCACGCAGCGCGTCGTAGCGCTCGTCGAGCCGCTCGAGCCCCGGTCGATGATGGCCGTTACCCCCGGCCTGCCCCTCCCGGTGCAGTCGCTCGACGGCACCGGCAACAACCTCGCGCACCTGGAATGGGGGAGCACCGACGAGCAACTCCTGCGGAAGTCCCCGGTCGCCTACATCGACGGCATCTCGAGCGCCAGCGGGGCCGACCGTCCCAGCGCCCGCCTCGTCAGCAACCTCCTCGCGGCGAGCCCCGAGGGGGGCGTCACCAACAGCCGCGACCTGACGGCGATGGCCTATGCCTGGGGGCAATTCCTAGCCCACGACACCGATCTCACCGGCAGCGCGAGCCCTCGGGAGACGCTCTCGATCGCTGTCCCCCAAGGCGACGCTTGGTTCGATCCCGCCGCCACCGGCACGAAAACGATCTCGATGTCACGCTCGGCCTTCGACCCGACCAGCGGCACGTCCAAATCCAATCCCCGTCAGCAGACCAATGCCATCACAGCCTGGATCGACGGCTCGGAGATCTATGGCGTCGATGCCACCCGCAACGCTGCCCTCCGCGAGCATGTCGGCGGACGAATGCTGACGAGCGCCGGCGGGCTGCTTCCCTTCAACACAGCCGGCTTGGCGAATGCCAACGACGCCCACGTCGTGGCCGATTCCAAGCTCTTTCTCGCCGGCGACATCCGGGCCAACGAGAATCCCGAGCTTCTCTCCCTCCAGACGCTGTTCGTCCGCGAGCACAACCGTGTCGCCGCAGCGACGGCAGCCCAACATCCCGACTGGACCGACGAGCAGCTCTTCCAGCATGCCCGCCGCATCGTGATCGCCGAGTTGCAGCATGTGACCTACGACGAGTTTCTCCCCGCGCTGCTCGGGCCCGCGCGGCCGGGTGCCGACGGGATCGCGCCCTGGAGCGGCTACCGACCGAATGTCAACGCCGGGATCTCCACCGAGTTCGCCACCGCTGCCTTCCGGCTTGGCCACAGCCTGCTCGGCGACGACATCCGCTTCCTCGACGACGCCGGCAACCCGGTCCGCGACGACATGGCGCTGCGCGACGCGTTCTTCAATCCCGTGCCGGTGTCGGAGGTGGGGATCGATCCGCTCCTCAAATACCTCGCCAGCGACCGGGCCCAGGAACTCGACACGAAGGTGGTCGACGACGTGCGGAACTTCCTCTTCGGCGCCCCGGGCCAGGGGGGCTTCGACCTCGCATCGATCAATATCGAGCGCGGCCGCGACCATGGCTTGGCCGACTACAACACCGTCCGCGTGGCCTACGGACTGCCGCGGGTGACGTCGTTCGCCCAGATCACCCCCGACGTCGCCCTCCAGCAGTCGCTCCAGAAGGCCTACGGCTCCGTCAATTCGATCGATCTCTGGGTGGGTGGCCTGGCGGAGAAACACCTGCCCGGGTCGAGCCTCGGCGCGACGTTCACGCGGATCATCGTCGACCAGTTCACGCGACTGCGCGACGGCGATCGCTTCTGGTATCAAAATGTCCTGCCGGCGACCCTGGTGGCCGACATCCAGCGAACGACACTCGCCGACATCATCGCCCGCAACAGCGGCCTGAAGAACCTCCAGGCCGACGTCTTCACCTTCCATGCCTCGATCAGCGGCACCGTGTTTGCCGATGGCAACCGCGACGGCCTCCGCCAGACGGCCGAGAGGGGAATCGCGGCTGCCACCGTCTCGCTCCTCGATGCGGCCGGGACGGTGATCGCCACGACGACGTCCGATTCCAGCGGTCGCTATCTGTTCACCGGGCTCGATCTCGGCAGCTACCGGGTGGCGGTGTCGGGGACCGGCGCCGGCGGGCCCTCCGGATCGACGTCGGCCACGAGGAGGGCCGTGGCGATCACGAAGGGGAGCGACGTTCGGGGGGTCGATGTGGCGGTGCCGAGCGGCATCGCACAGGCCCCGAAGGCCGCAGCCCCGAAACCGGCCGCCGCACCGCTGCCAACGACCATGTTTGCCGCCCTCGGGAGCCTGCCGCCGTTGTCGTCGCAGCCGCTTTCGGGAAAGCGCCGTGCCTGATGGCCGCCCCCGGACGTTACGCCCCCTGCCTCCCGTCCGACGCGCCGATCGCATATCCTGCCTGCGTGGGTGGCTGGCAGCGATCGATGGTTGTCGCAGGCACGCTCGCAACCGTCCGTCGGACCACTTCCGGACTGCGAGGCCGTCTCCCATGCCACAACAACTCCCGGGGCCATCCCCCACCCTCGTGCGCTTCTGGGGGGTGCGTGGGTCGCTCCCGTCGCCGGGGCCCGCGACGCTCCGCTACGGCGGCAACACCACCTGCATCGAGGTGCGCACCGGGGGCGAACTGATCGTCATCGATGCCGGCTCCGGCATCCGCCCCCTTGGGGAATCGCTCCTCGCGGAGCACGCCGGCACCCCGATCGCGCTGACTCTCCTCCACTCCCACGCCCACTGGGATCACATCCAGGGCTTCCCCTTCTTCACGCCGGCCTACGTGCCGGGCACCCGGATCCGCATCGTCGGCGGCCATCCCACGGCCGCCGACCTGCGCGGCGTGTTCACCGATCAGATGGACGGTCAGCGCTGGTTTCCCCTCCCCTTCGAGCGGCTCGCGGCGACGATCACGTTCGACCACCTCGACCTCGCAGGCGACCTCCGCTTCCGGGTCGGCGAGGTGGCGGTGACGGCCTGCCCGACGAATCATCCGGGGGGATCGCTCGGCTTCCGGATCGAGACTGCGCAGGGGGCGATCGTGTTTTTGAGCGACCACGAGACCGGCGGTCCCGATGAATCCCGGATCCGCGAGTTCATCGCCGGCGCGGCGCTCCTCATTGCCGACGCGCAGTACGACGCCTCCGAGATCCAGACGCGGAGGGGCTGGGGCCACGGGTGCGTCGACGAGGTGATGGCGCTGGCTGGCGGCAGCGATATCGGCCGGGTGGTCCTCTTCCACCACGATCCCTCCCACAACGACGCTTTTCTGGACCAGCTCGTCGCACAGGCCCGGGCCCGTGCCGGCCGTGACCACCCCGGAATGATCGTCGAAGCGGCGCGGGAAGGGGACGCGATCGAGCTGTGAGCTCCTCGGCGAGTTCCAGCCTCAATCGCGAGCCGCCGAGAGGACACTCACGTCCTGGTTCACTTTGCGGAGCTTCGTCGCCAACGACACGGCGATGTTCCGCAGGATCTTCGTGTGCAGGAAAGGGTGAGACTGCTGCAGGCGGACGAAGTCGGTGATCTCGAACGCAGCCGTCTCCACGGCCCCCTCTGCCACCACGTCCGCGGAGCGCCGGGCACTGTCCAGGAAAGCCATCTCCCCCACCATTGTCCCGACCGAGAAGCTCGCCACGCGGTTCCCCACGGAAGCGCCTCCCCCCAGCCAGACCCCGACGACCCCCTTCGTGATGAGGAGGAGGTTCGTCGCTTCCTCCCCACTCGTGATGATCTTCTCGCCGCTGGCGTGGGAGCGGTGCTTGAGCAACGAGGCGAAGAGGGCGATCTCGTCCTCCGTGAGAGCGGCCGTGATCTCGTATTCGTGGAGATTCCGGTGCAATGAGGCAGCCGAGGGGGTCAATTCCTCGAGGAGAACGTCCTCGCAACGCTCGAGGGCACCGTCGGTGGAGTGATAGCGGAACAGTGCCTCCACCTCGCCGCGGTCGGCAAGGTACGAAGCAACCTGCTTCCGCATGACGTCGTGGCGGTGGGTGTGGGTGAAGTACACCATCGCCCCACGGCGCGAGAGTGCCTCCGCCAGGTCGACGAGCATGCGCACCGCGACACCATTGATCGCGCTGACATGGTGGAAATCGAGAATCACGGCAAGCGGCCGGCCCACGCGATTGAGGACGTCGCGGACGATGGGCTCGGTCGTCGAGAAGGCCAGATTGCTCTGCATCTCCACGACGTGGATTCGCTGGCCGTGCTCCCGGAGGAACCCCCGGTGGGATGGGTGACGCGTTCGGCTCGAGCTTCGCTCTGCGGCGGTGTAGGCCAGTCGCCTGCTCGTCTGCGCACAGTAGGGTGGATTGAACTGGTGGAGTTCCCAGGCCCTCGACAATTCCTCGCACACTTTCAGCGCGCGGGCGCTGTTCCCCTGGGCGTCGAGCCGCGGCGAGTAGACGCCGATCCCGAGTTGCCCGGGGAGGACGGCGAGCACCCCCCCGGCCACGCCGCTCTTCGCCGGCATGCCGACGTTGTAGATCCAACCGCCGGAGAAGTCGTACATGCCGCACGAGGCCATCACGCTCAAGACGTTCT